>CAZIWH010000012.1:0-12569 GCA_964542985.1 uncultured Hyperthermus sp.
CCCGTGGGGTGGGGCTACTTGTTTTGCTGTTGGCTGCCGGGTGCGGGGAAGGCGCTGGGGAGTTCGGGGAACTCTGCCTTCATGCGCTGCTCTGCTATGGCGGCGGCTTCCTCCATTATCTTTCTGGCTTCCTCGCTGTAGACGCCGGTGGGCATGCTCATGAAGCCGGTGAACTCGCCTGCCTCGGTGACTACGCTCTCCAGCATGTCGCCTATCTCGGCCATCTCTAGGCCTATCTCGGGTACTAGGCCGGTGAGGTACTGCTTGAGGTCCTTGATGACGCTTACGACGGGGGCTAGGCCTACCAGCACGTCGCCCATGGTCATGACGGTTTCTAGGCGGAGGCTTACCCTCTCTATAGCGTACTTGGCGGTGAGTAGGCTCTTTATCATCTTCCTTAGCTCCGCGACCTCGGCGGCGTACATAGCTGCCCTGGTGGTGTCTTTCTCCATCTGAGCCTGGACGACCTTCTCGAAGAGCGCCTGGTCGCGCTCCTTCATCTTAGCTATTATGTATTCTAGCCTGTTGTTCTGGACGCGTAGCCTGTAGAGCGCCATCGCTAGCTTGTGGCGTAGCGGCGGGGGCGGGTTGATGGTGTTCCTTATCTTGTCCACCAGGCCGGGGCCCTTGGGCTGCGGGTTCCATATCTTCGCGAAGTCATCTACGCGTGCCATGGCTCTCGGGCCGTCCGGAGTCCTAGAGTGGGGGCCCGATACCTAACCCTGGGGGGCCGGTAGCACCCCGCCCGGAGGCTTATCAACGTGGGCGCCGGCGGCCCTGGGGTGGCTCGAGGAGTATCAGCTCGGCGACGTGGTCCCGGAGGCGTAGCCAGTCGCGGTCGCATGTGGCCACTGCTAGGCTCTTCTTGGCTGCCGTCACCGCGTTGAGGGCGTCCCCCGGGTCTACCTGCCTCTCGGTGACGAGGGCCGCCGCCTCCTCTAGGTCCCGGGTGTCGAGGCCCTGCTCTACTAGGGTTGCTCCTATCGCGTCGAGGAGGCTGGGGAGGAGGTGGAGGAGCCTCTCGTAGCCCGCGGCCCTCTCGGCCTCTCCGCGGGCGAGGGCCTTGTTCCTGCTTGCTATGGCCCAGTTCATGTACTCTAGTACAACCACGGGGGTTACGGCGAGCCTCCTGCCGAGCTTCTGGAGGTCGCGTATCCTCTTGGAGACCAGGAGGTTTGTATCCACTAGGACCGGCGGAGCTTCTCGATGGCCATCCACTGCTGCTCCCTCGAGGCCTCCTCCACCTCCTTTGGGGTGGGCTCGCCTAGCCGCTCCAGGAGGCCTAGGTACTCGTCGAGAACCCTGGCGGCGATTATCCTGGCGGCGCGCTCGGCCTCCTCCCTGCTGTCGGCGACCACGATGACGCCCGCCGCCCTCGCCAGGTATAGGCGGCGGCCCCGGAGCCTCCTGCCTAGGTAGAGGCGGCCCTTCTCGTCCACCACCCTCTCCTCCACGAGAGTCATATCCCACCCCTAGGTGGGACATCAAGGTGGAACGAGCTATACGGCTTTTCTCCGCTTCGGATATAGGAGGACCCCCTTGCAGTGCTTCACCACTCCCCGGGGGTGTGCAGAGAGGTGGAGCTGCCAGAGCCCAGCAGCGTGGACATGGACTACACCGTGAAGCTGCTTAGCGAGCTTATCCGCGTGCCCACGGTGAACCCTCCAGGCGAACACTACTGGGACATCGTCGTGCTGCTGCGGGACGCGTTGAGGGACCTGGGGCTGGAGACGGAGGTTCACCGTGTCCCGCAGGACATTGTGCGCCGCCTCCAGCCCTGGGCGGGGGACCGGCCCCGGTTCATACTCGTGGCGCGGCTGGGCCGGGGGAGGCCGGTGCTGCACTTCAACGGGCACTACGACGTGGTGCCGCCCGGCAGCGGGTGGAGCATGGATCCCTTCCGGCCCGTGGTGAGGGAGGGGAGGGTCTACGGCCGCGGCGCGAGCGACATGAAGGGCGGGATAGCGGCGATAATAGGTGCTGTGAAGGCCTTGCTTGATGAGGGGTGGGCGCCGGAGAGGGGGACGCTGGAGCTGAGCTTCACGCCGGACGAGGAGACGGGCGGCGAGACGGGCGTAGGCTACATGCTCGAGAAGGGCATAGTGTCGCCGGACTACGCTGTGGTGGCTGAGCCCAGCACCACCTCTAGGATATGGATTGGGAGCCGTGGGGCGGTCTGGGCCCGGGTCCGGATATGGGGCCGGCAGGCCCACGGCTCCGCCCCCTGGCTGGGGCTGAACGCGTTCGACGCCATGGTTGAGATAGCCTATAGGCTCATCCACGGCTACGCCAAGAAACTCGCCGGGAGGAAGACCGAGCTGCCTATGGACGACCCCAGGGCCGCCCACCCCACGGTGACCCTCGGCGGCGAGGTCCGGGGCGGGGCGAAGACCAACATCGTGCCAGGCTACTACGAGTTCACCGTGGATAGGAGGCTGATACCCGGCGAGGACCCCGCGGAGGTTGAGGAGGAGCTACGCGCCGCAGTCATGGAGGCTGCTGGGGAGGCGGGGCTCCTGGAGAAGGGCTACAGGGTGGGGCTCAGCGTTGAGGGCCGGGCGCCGGCGGCCTGGATACCCCCGGACCACCCGTTCGTGGAGCTGTTCGCCGCCGCAGTGGAAAAGGTAGTGGAGGCCGAGCCGCTGAGAACGATCTGCATCGGGGGCCTAGACACCAGGTTCTTCCAGGAGAGGGGCATCGCTGCACTGACCTACGGGCCCGGCGGCCTAGCGGTGGCACACATGCCGGACGAATATGTGCCGATAGGAGAGCTGGAGAGGGCGGCCAAGGTCTACACCGTGGTTGCTAAGAAGCTGCTAGGCTAGCCGGGCCACCGTGTAGGCCACCCTCCTGCCGGGGCGGCAGAGCTGCTCCGCCGCCAGCCTCGCCGCCTCCACGCCGTAGGCCTCCCGGCTCCCATCGCGGTAGTAGACGCCAACCCTCCCCGCGGTTCTAACCACGTCTACTACCACGTCGCCGCTCACCAACCTAATCAGATAGTCGGCGTCGTCGTAGCGGAGGAGGTCGATGCGTTCAACGGGGTCGTAGCCGTTAACCACTACGGGGAGCGTTCTTATCCTGTGGCTGTACTCTACGGGTATCCTCCGGGAGAGCGCATCGTCGACAGGAAACCCCGCGGTGATGAGCTTCACCATGCACATATAGCTCTCCACGCTCATGCCCTCAAAGCCCGGCACTTGCACCTGCTGCCCAGCCGGCGCAGCCGCTGAGGAGGCCGCGGAAACCACAGCCGCTGGCGCGGAGGCTACGGGCGGCGTAGACGCAGCAGTGGAGGGCGACATGGCTGCCGGCGGCTGTGCGGGCTTCTCCTCCCTCCTCGTGCCTCCCAGCAGCGCCTCCTCTATCGGCTTCATGGCCGGTGCTTTGCCCGCGCGGCGCAGTATCTCCTCCTTGAGCTTCTCGAATATCTTCTCAACACTCGCCTTGGGTACCTTGTCTATGAGCTTGCCGGTGACCGTGAGGTATACGAGCATCTTGCTCGGAGTGGTGCATGCAAGGCGTAGCTCGAAGGAGATTGGGCCTAGGCCATGTATCCTGAGCGTGTTCTCGTGGTGAGTGACCGTGACCTTTACCTTTGCCTTGCCCCCGAACCTGGCGCGGGGGTTGTGGACATAGATAATCTCTATGGTGCCCCTCTTCATATTTATCTTCTCCAAGGGGAATAGGTCTATATACTCTAGCAGCTCGATCGGATCAAGGCGGCTGAGCAGTCTACGGCAATCGCCAACGTCTATCCTCTCGGAGAACGTGTGCATGAGCGTTACCGCTGGTCACCCCTCCACCTAGCCCGTAGGGGGCACCCGAGGGGCCCGGGTTGGACTAGGGAGCCCACTCTAGGGGGCCCTGGAAAAAAGTATGACGCGATCCGTTCTGCTCCAGGGGGCTCCTTCTCGTGCAGCTTTAGTGGCTGGGGGCCCTCTTCTTGCCCCATGGCCACCAGGCCTTGTCGCCGAGCGCCGCTATGGCTACCGGTGTCAGCAGGTAGGCTGCCATGGCGCCGGCCGTCAGCACCGCCAGGCCTAGCGTGAAGCCCATTTCCCTCATGCCGGTGTTGCTGCTTGCTAGCAGGGATAGGTAGGCGCTGGAGACTACGAGGCTCAGCCCTATTATGAAGAGGCTTACCGCGCCCGCCGCCCTTGTTATCGGCTTCTCCGGGTCGCTGCAGCCATGCTTCCTGCACTCCTCCAGGGCCCTGGCTAGGAAGAAGCTGTTGTAATCCATACCCACGCCGAGCACCGCCACCATGCTCACTATGTGGAGGAACCATAGCACCGGCTTGCCGAGCAGATCCTGGAACACTATCACGCTGGCAGCGATGCCTATCATCGCCGCACCCATGATTACTATAAGAGCCGCAACCGCGGCGGGTAGGCCGCCGAATATCAGGGTGAACACCGCAACCATCAGCAATGAGGCCGCCGGAAGTATCCTCGTGTAGTAGAGGCGGTGGAGCAGCTTATCCATCTCCACTGAGGCCCAGGCGGCGCCGCCCAGGTAGACCTGGAAGCCGTGGCTCTCAGCATAGCTGTGAGCGATCCTGTGTATCTCCTTTATCGCCTCTATACCCTTGTCGCTGTATGGGTCTACGGCGAGGATAACCTCTACGTCAACTATCCTTCCGTCCCTGCTCACTCCTCCCGCAGCCGCAGTGGCCTGGCTTAGCGGGTTGAGCACCCTGCCGACGCCCTGGACGCCGCGTAGCTGCTTAGCCAGCCCGTCTACAAGGCTCTTGTAAACGGTGTTGTTAATGGCGCTGCCCGGCAGTACAGCAACCACGTGGACCGGATCAGTTATGCCTGGCAGGTAGTACTGCTTCAGAGTGTCAAACGCCTTCAAGGCCTCGGCGCCGCTGGGCAGCATTATCTTCATGTCGTGGCTGCCCTTGAAGGTCACATAGTAGTAGCCAGAGACCAGTATCACTGCAGCCATCACGGCTAGGACGGCGTGGCGGTGTCTCACCAGCCAGCCAGCGAGCCTGCTTACCCTGCCCACGTGGCGCTCCCGGCTGGGCCTCCTGGGCCACCAGAACCAGCGGCGGCCGCCTAGGAGGCTGAGCAGCGCCGGCACCAGGGTTAGGCCCGCAGCCGCCGTAGCTGCGACAGTAATGGGTATAGTCTCGCCCATGCCGCGCAGGAACGCTATGTCCCAGCCTAGGAGGAGGCTGCCGAAGCCTATCATCACGGTGAGAGCTGAGGCCAGTACTGCCGGGCCGGCGCGCCGCAGCGCCTCCTCCGCAGCCCTCCTGGCGTCGCCGCTGACCGCGTACTCCTCGCGGAACCTGTGCACTATGTAGGCTGCGTAGTCCGCGCCGAGTCCAAGCGCTGTGGTTATCATGAGCACGTGGCTGGTGGTGTCGAGGCTGATTATCCCGGCCCTGGCGCCCAGGTAGACGAGGGCGCCGCCGGCTACGAGGCCGAGGCCTATGCCGAGGTACGGCAGTATGACGGCGAACACGCTTTCAAGTATTATGAGCAGCACTATGAATGTGGCGGCCTCGCTTATCCTGCTCGTCTTCTCCGCGTCCTTCATGGAGTACTCGCGGACCTGGTGGAAGAGCAGGTCGGGGCCCGTCTCCTCCACCGTGACGCTGAAGCCCATCCTGGAGAGCGTCTCCCTCGCCAGCCTGCCGGCCTCGAGGATGTTCTCGGCTCTCTTCTTCTGCGTCGCGCCCATGGGCTCAAATATTACGAGGAAGCCGTTGAGCTCCCTGGACACCATCAAGCCCTTGGCCTCGCTGAGCACCTTCGGCGCCGCCTCGGCGAGGAGCAGCTTCTCCGCCAGCAGCCTGGCGGCCTCCCGGGGCTTCTCAACACCCTTGGCCACCTTGACGGCCTCCGCGGCGAGCAGCCTGGCAGCCCACCGTGGAAGCCTCTGGCCATGCATGCTCATCTCGGCCGCCTTCTCGGCTACGTAGTCCTCTATGATGCTCCAGAGCTTCTCCGGCGGCACGTTTGGGCCGCTGCTCCAGAGCAGCTCGAGGAACCTCTGCATCAGCGGCCTAGCCTCCGGGGGCGCCTTGGACATAACCTCTTCGCGGAGCTTCTGGTACACCGTCCAGCGCAGCGCCGTCTCGTTACCGAGCATCTCCTCTACCTGGCTCGCCGTGAACGGCACCTGGCGGCCCATCTCCTTGGCGGCGAGCAGCGCGGCCTCTATCGCTAGCGTCTTGTTCGCGGCTATCCTGCCAGAGGCGTCGGGGTCCAGCTTGGCCAGCACTTCTGCGACCAGCCTGGCCTTCTCCTCGCCGGCCTTCTTGGCGGCCTCCTCCTCGACGAGGCGGAGCGCTGTGGAGCGCAGCTCCTGGGGGCTTGGCTGCATACCCTCCGCTATCTCCAGCGCCAGTTTCTCTACGATGCTCCTCGGGGGCAGCGCGGCGCCTCTCTTAGAGGCAGCTGCCTCGACCGCCTCCGTAGCTGCCTTGGCTAGCAGCGTAGTGTTCTCGATAAGCGCGCCCTTGGCCTCGGGGTCCAGCTTGGCAAGCGTTGGCAGCAGCGCCCGGGCCTCCCCGGGCAGCCTTGCCTCCAGCAGACTGAGGGCAAGCCTAGCCGCCTCGGCCCTGCCTCCGCCGCTCTCCAGGAGCCTCCTGGCGGCGGCCACTGCCTCCCTGGGGGCGCCGGCCTCTATGAGCAGCTGCTCCGCCGCCTCCAGCGCCTTCTCCCTATCCCTCAGCGCCCCCTCCGCGTGAGGGTCGTAGCGGAGCAGGGTCTCGACCAGCAGGGGCTTCAGCTTCTCCAGCTCCGGGTGGGCCTCCACAGCCTTGTTGACCACGAGCTCTGCCACCAGGGTCTCGTTGAGCCTGCCGGTGGCCGCTGACGCTGCAAGCTTCTCCGCCACTGGTGCTGGGATGCCGTGTGCCTCCAGGCTCTGGGCGAGCAGGGCCGCCGCTATCCGGGTCGCATTGCTTGTTACCGCGTCTGCTGCGGCCTTGGCTGCCCTCAGGGACATGTTTAGCAGGAGGAGCTGGGTCTTCACCGCGGCGCTGGGGGGCTGTGCCTTGATCTGCGCTGCGGCGCAGCTCGCGTTAACCGCTGCCAGCTCGGCGTGCAGGGCCTTCATCCACGCCTCCTCTATGACTGGGAGGAGCGCCTGGGCCTCTCCCGGTAGCCTTGCCTGGAGGGTCTTGGCAGCCACTTGGGCTGCGGCGGCGTCGGGGCAGCCTCCGTGGGAGAGGAGTGCCACCGTCCTCCAGGTCTTCACGGCCTCCTCCTCTGGCAGGGGCTTCAGCGCCGGGTTAGCTGCGCTCAGATTGGCCAGCATAGCGTAGGCGGTATAGTTGCCGTTTAGCTGCTGCATGAGCTCGTATGTGCGAGCAGTCTGCCACCATGCGAGCGCGTAGCCCTTGGCAAGCCTTTCTAGCAGCGTCCTGTTAGCAAGCACGGTGGTGAGCCGCCTGGCAGCCATTGTTATGTTCTGTGAGAGCCCCGCGTATGCCTCATCCAGGCGTGCTAGGAGTACAGTGGTCTGGTTGAGCCTGGAGGCTAGCTCCAGGAGCCCCCTGGTAGCGTTCACGTAGGCCTGGTCGAGCTTCCGGAGCCCCGTCTCGGTCTTGTTCAGCGCCTCGGCGAGCTTCTCCAGCCCCTTGTAGGCCTCTGCATAGCCCCTGTCAGCCTCTGCTATCACCGCGGCCGTCTTGTTTATTGCCTCGAGCCCCTTGGTGGCGTTCTCCAGGGCCTCCGCGTAGATGCGCTTAACCATCACCATCTGGCTGTAGGCGTGCGCCGCTGCCGTGGCGGAGCGGTTCACGGCCTCGAGCATGGCCTTGTAGAGGGTCTTGTTGAGCTCGGCTAGGATGAGCGGCACGGATACCAGGTTGCGGCCGACATGTCTAGAGGTGATTGTCTTGTTGTAGATGCTTGCCCAGTGGGCGAGCGCTAGAAGGGTGTTATTGCTGCGCAGGTCAACGCCCTGGACTATGATTATGCCTGGGTTGCCACCGCTCTTGAGCTTGTCGAGCAGCTTCTGAGCCTTCATAGCCTCGCTGTTCGGCGGGAGACTGTACTGCTCTACTTTGGTCACCTTGTTGAGCTGGGCGAAGAGGGGTGCCGCTACGAGCGCTACGACTATCCAGAGCGCTACTATGACGATAGGCCTCCGCGCTATGAATTCCGCTATGCCCATACCGCTGCACCGCTCGGCAGCCGACAGCTCGCAGACCGTTAAGCGGGTATCCCTCGTGCCGCACCAGGGATAAGCCTATAGAACCCCGACCAGTCGTTACTAGACCCATCGTCTACGATAGACCTAAAAACCTCCACAACAGAGCAAAGAGGCTCCCTGGGGGAAGAGGCTCCGCCTAAGCCAGGGAAGGAGATGACAGCAGCCATGCCTACGCGGCGGAAGACAATGGAGCTCAGGGCGAGGTACATAGTGCTTCTCCTGCTCGCCGAAGGCCCGAAAACCGGCTACGAGATAATCAAGACGATAAGGAGCATGACCAGTGACAAGGGCGGCGAGGCCAGCGGCCTGAGCCCTGGAACACTCTACCCGCTCCTCCGCAACCTAGAAGAGGAAGGACTGGTGAAGGCGGTAGAAGAGCCCAAGGGTTTGAGGCGCCGCAGAGTCTACCACCTCACCAGGAGGGGTGTTGAGAAGCTCCTGGAGATGATACAGCGCGGCCTAGACATAATGGAGGCGAGCCTCCAGCTCCACCTGCGCGCCGCCAGGCGGCTCATAGGGGACGGCATACTTCAGCCCTACAGCCAGGCCCTTGTAGACATAGCTGCGAAGCTCAACAGAATAGAGGACATGACCAGGCAGCTCAGCCGTATCCTCCAGCAGGCAGCCCAGAGGCGGGAGGCGGCGCAGAGGCCCAGCGGAGAAAAGCCCAGCCACCCGGCACCCTAAGGCTCCACTCTGAAGCCAAGCTGCTCCACCGTCGCAGCCAAATACTCTCATCTTGCTGCACTCACCCTTAGAGATCCATGTCGCCATCATGATATACGTGGCGCCCTTTTTCACCTATTCCCTCCGATGCGCCGGGGCTGACGCCGCGCAGCCTCCCCGCCACCAGCTACTTACGCAGCCCATCCTTGTCCACGAGACTTGAGGCTGCGGGCCCCAGCTTCAACCTTCGCGGCTGCCTCGAAGACACTGGACTTGGAGACCGAGTTGGGGCCGAGTATCAACGTGACGGAAGAGCCGGGCGGTATGGCACGGTGGCCCTCTAGGCTCAGCGTTGTGGGCAGCGGCAACGCTGCACCCAAGCGTCTATCGGCGAGACCGGAGGGTATAGTCTCCCGCGTGTTTCTGGAGCCGGAGGGGCTGACAGAGTTGCTGGAGGCGCTGGCGGGGCCTCTGGGGACAGGGCTGCTCGGTTTCTGGGCATGGGGGCACGTGGGGCTGTCCCGGAGTGTTGCTAGCCTCAAGCCGCTGTGGCGTGGGGGCTCCTCCCCGGTCTCGGTCGTAGTTGCAGCCCGGGATGAGGAGGAGAGGCTGCCCGCGCTGCTGGAGGCGTTGACCCAGCTCGGCGAGCCGCTCGTGGAAGTCATAGTTGTGGATGATGGGAGCCGCGACGCTACGCCCCGGATAGTCGAGGAGTATGCATTCCGTGACCACAGGTTCCGGCTGATCCGCAGCCCCGGGACCCCCAAGGGATGGGCGCCGAAGAGCTACGCGCTCTGGCTCGGCGCCAGCGCCGCTAGGGGGGAAGTGCTCTTCTTCCTTGACGCGGATACGCGTCTCCTCGACCCCGCGGCCGCACTGGAGGCCGCTGCTTCTACCCCTGGGGGCACGGTAGGGGTGTTTGTCCCCAGGTTCCTTTGCCGAGGCTTCTGGTGCCGCGCCGCGGAGGCGTTCCTCACCGCTGTGGCCCACGCGTTCTACGGGTTCCACCGCGTCCAGGACCCGGGCGACCCCCTGGCCTGGATGTACGGGTGCTGCTGGTCGATAAGGAGGATGGACTACCTCCGCCTGGAGGGCCACCGGGCGGTGGCGGGGAGCATTGTCGAGGACCGGGACTTCGCTGTGCACGCTAAGCGGGCCGGTCTGAGGCTAGTCGCCATGGATGCTAGGCGCGCTGTCGGCGTCGAGAGCTACGAGGGCCTCAGGGGCTACGCCGGGCTGGCCGCGAGGCTCGCGGCCGAGAGGGCGTGGCGGGCTGGGAGGCTCCGCTGGGCCCTGGAGGTCGCCGCGCTGGCCCTAGTCCTCTACGGCTCCGCCGCGGCCGCGGCCGTTTCGTGGCCCCTCAGCGCCCCCGGAGCCGCTGCGCTCGCCGCACAGCTTCTCCTCTACGCGCGGGGGAGCAAGGTGAACATGCAGAGCCCCCTCTATGCGGCGCCCGGGTACTTGGCGCAGGCTGCGAGCCTCTACGGCGCGGCCGCGGCGCGGAGCGGCTACACGTGGAGGGGACGCCGCTACAGCCGCGGCAGGGCGGTTAACGCCTCTTAATCCTCCTCCTTGAGGCAGCTGGGCAGGTGGCGCGCGTGAGCCAGGTGCCGCTAATCCACCAGCTGGGTGAAGGCGTGGGGGCCAGCGCTGTGGCCGGGGGCATCGTCTACGAGGAGGAGCAGCGGAGGGGCAGGTGGAGGCTCCGCCGCAACGGGGCGGCGAGGATAGAGTCTGAGAAGGGTGTGCTGCGGCTATGCATGGGGCCTACGGAGGCCCTCCACTACTCCAACGCGGAGCTCAGCGACGGCGGGTTCGACGAGCTGCCGCATACTCAGGGCGTGCTCGAACTCCGGGCGAGGTTCACTAGGCTCCACTATGGGAGCGCCGGCTGGGGCTTCTGGAACTACAGCATGAGGGTGGACGAGAGCTACCCCGTCTGGTTCATCTACCTCAACGCCCCAGGCCCCTACCCGCTGAAGGGCCTCTTCGCCCAGGTGGGTAACAAGTTCCACCCCGTCCGCCTCCTAGCCCCCCTGACGGGGTACTACTTCGTGCTCAAGCTGTTCCCCTGGGCCGCCCCGATACGGATAGCCTCCAGGAAGCCTAGCCTCCAGGACCTAGACCTCACCGAGCCCCACCTATACCGTGTGGAGTGGCGCGGCGGCAAGGCAAGGTTCACGGTGGATGGCCGGCTCGTCGCTGAGATGGAGGCAAAGCACCTCCCAGCCAGGGTGGACATGTGGATAGACAACGCCGTCTACCAGCCCAGCCGCCGAGACCCCGCAATGGTCTACAGGCACGTCACGATGGAGAACAGGGAAGAGGCCTGCATAGAGATCACCGGCTAGGAGCCGGGGGCCGCGTCGGCACGGAGCACGGGCTCCCCACAGCCCCCACGGGGCGGGAGCTAGGCCCCAATCGCCCACCGCATCCGCGGCCCCGGTGGGGCCAGGGGGCCCCGGCCTTATTACCTGAAGCCGGCCCGGCAGCGGGGAGGGGCTCAGCGCATGGAGGCTGCTGGGGACGGCTGCTGCCGGGAGGTGGTCTGCGAGGGCTGCCTGGTGCTGCTCGTGGTTGATGAGCGGAGGCGGTACGTGTTCCGTGTCCGCCGCGGCAGCAGGTTCACGTCGGACCGCGGCGTGCTCCGTCACGACGATCTAGTGGGAGCCAGGTACGGGTCGTGGATCCGGCTGAGCAGCGGCGCCAGGGCTGTGGTGCTGCAGCCCCGGCTCGTGGATGCTATGGAGAGGCTGCTGAGGAGGAGGAGCCAGGTCATCTACCCGAAGGACCATGGCCTCATATTGGTGATGCTGGGCCTTGGGCCGGGGATGAGGGTGCTCGAGGTCGGGGTGGGCAGCGGGTTCACGACCGCCGTCCTAGCCTGGGCGGTGGGGCCCACGGGCCGGGTCTACAGCTACGAGGTCCGGAGGGACATGGCTGAGACCGCTAGGAGGAACCTGGAGGCCCTGGGGCTCCTGGACAGGGTGGTTATCCGTGTCCGGGACGCGAGGCTCGGCGTCGAGGAGCGGGGCCTCGACGCCGCCATGGTGGATATGCCTGACCCGTGGGCGCTTCTCCCGGTGCTGGAGGAGGCCCTGCGCCCAGGCGCGGTGGCGGGGTTCTTCCTGCCCGCGGTGAACCAGGTGTCGAGGCTGCTGGGTGCCCTTGGGGCGCGGCGGCGCTGGGCTGAGACGAGGGTCTATGAGCTGCTGCTCCGCGAGTACGAGCCGAGGCCGGATGCGCTCCGCCCCTACACGGCCATGATTGGGCACACGGGGTTCCTCGTCTTCTCTAGGCTTGTTGAGCCCCAGTAGCCGGCCGTGGCGACTATCAGTATTTATAGTGTTGCTTTCGGCCCTCTTGTCCCCGGCGCGCGTCCACAACCGTGACGGGTGGAGAGGCTTGGCTAGCCTGCTTGGCGGCGAGAAGAGGAAGCTGGTCGAGTTCCTCCGCAAGGTGGAGGAGGCTGAGTCCAAGCTTGAGGAGCTTGAGAAGGGGGTGGAGGCTGCGGCCGCGAGCCTACTCCAGAAGGCGGACGAGTACGCGACGAAGCTCAAGTCCGAGGCCGAGGTAATAGCCCGCAGCAGCATAGAGGAGGCCGAGAAGACTGTCGAGGAGAGGATAAAGAAGCTCGACGAGGAGTACAGGAGGAGGCTTGAGGAGGAAAAGGCCAGGCTCCAGAGGCTCGCCCAGGAGAACCGGAGCCACGCGCTCCAGGCCGC
>CAZIWH010000012.1:12579-34080 GCA_964542985.1 uncultured Hyperthermus sp.
AGCCGAGGCCGTTAAGCCATGAGCCTCGAGCTCCTAACCTCCCCCGAGCAGGCCGCCCCCATACTCATCTCGGCCAGGACCAGGGCCTTCGAGCTCACAAGGGACCTGGTGAACCTCGTCGGCCAAGCGGGGAGCCGTGGCGAGCTGCTCGCAGGGATAAACGCCACCGTGCTGGGCAGAGTCGCTGGGGGCAGCATAGAGAGCCTGGACGACGCCGAGTGGGCCGCCTTCAGGCTCCTCGCGAGGGAGTACGCCAGGATAGAGGCCGCCGCGCCGCCCGCCGCCAACACGGTGGTGAGGGCCTACTCGCTGGTAGCCAGTGCCCACGACCTCGTGCTCCTGGAGAGCCTGGTGAGGCAGGGCCGGGCCACCGAGGAGGCCAGGCTCGCCGCGCCGGAGAGCCCCGTGGTGAAACGGTTCCTCGGCAGCCTCTCGGAGGCAGGGCTCAGCAGGCTCCCTGAGACCCTGCGGGAGCTGGGGCTCCGCACAGCAGCCAAGGTGCTCGAGGCGGCGCCCGACACCCCGCTCGGCGTAGCCCTCGACGCGGAGATACTGGTCAGCTTCAACGCCGCCTACGAGGGCCTCAAGGGCACGCCGGCCGAGCAGGTGCTCTGCGGCCGCCTAGACATCTACAGCCTAAGGGTCGCCGCGGGCGCGGCGCCCCTCGCCCGGAACAACCCACAGCTAGCCGAGCAGATAGCATCAAGGATAAAGACCTGCAAGCTTGACGCCGAGAGGCTCCGCAGCGTCCTAAGCGAGGAAGACTACTACAACGCCCTCATCCAGGCCCTCGCGGGCAACCCCTATAGCGGCGCCGCCGTAGAGGGTCCCCTGCCGCTCCCCGACGCAGTGGTGCACGCGATAAGGAGGAGCCTCCGCCCCGTCGCGGAGATGTACTCGCTCAGCGACCCAGTCGAGGAATGGTTCCCCGCGCCAGTAATGGAGCTGCTGCTGCTCAGCGTGGAGGACGTCTCAGCCCTGGTGACCGGCCTAAACATGGGGCTGACCAGGGAGGAGCTGCCCGCACTGCTCAGCATAAAGCCACGCTAACCCTCCCCTAGCTAACTCCCCTCTTACTTCGTGGACTCAGTGCTTCTCTCCCCTTAACGCAGCCTTTACTTCGGACGAGGGTGTTCTGGGCCACGGGCCCCTGTCAGCGGGACGGAAGAAAACCAGCCCCGGTTGGCGGCCAGGGACTAGGATGCTAGTTCATGAGGCTCCTCCGCGCGGCCCTGGTTCCAGACCATTCTCTCCCTTGGGCACTGCTCCGCTCTGCCTAGGAGGCTTAGGAGCTTCTCCACGGCGTCCACGGGGCTTCTGGCTAGCATGCGCTGCGCGGGTGCCCTCAGCATTGCCTCGGGGTCTTTGAGGCCGTGGCCCGTTAGTACCGCCACCACGGTCTCGTCGCGGTCTATGACTCCCTCGGCTATGAGGCGTCTTAGGCCGGCGATGCTGGCCGCGGAGGCCGGCTCAACTGCAATGCCCTCCATCCTGGCGAGGGCTATGTGGGCCCATGTTATCTCGTCGTCGCTGACTGAGATGAAGAGGCCGTTGCTCTCCCTCACCGCCTTCATGGCCTTCGGCCAGTTTACGGGGTGGCCTATCCTTATCGCGGTTGCCACGGTCTCGGGCTTGTCCACGAAGAGGGGGCGGTCTAGGCCCCTGCTCCATGCCTTGGCGAGCGGCGCTGCTCCCTCGGCCTGGATTCCTGCCATGCGGGGCAGCTTGTCTATGAGGCCTAGCCTGTACAGCTCCTTGAAGCCCTTCCATATCGCGGAGATGTTGCCCGCGTTGCCGACAGGCACGACGACCCAGTCGGGGGCAGTGCCCCCGAGGGCCTCCGCCACCTCGTAGGCGAGGGTCTTCTGGCCCTCCAGCCTCCAGGGGTTGAAGCTGTTAAGGGGGTAGAGCCTCGGATCCTCCTCCACAGCCTTCATGACGGCTGCGAGGGCGTCGTCGAAGCTCCCCTGTATCTCTATCACGGTTGCTCCGTAGAGGATGCTCTGCCCGAGCTTGCCCAGCGCCGTCTTCCCCTGCGGCACGACGACTATGCTCCTAAGCCCCGCCCTTGCGGCGTAGGCTGAGACGCTTGCAGCAGTGTTCCCCGTGCTCGCGACCACCACGGCCTCGGCGCCAGCCTCCCTGGCCAGGGTCACCGCAACGGTCATGCCCCTGTCCTTAAAGCTCCCTGTCGGGTTCTGGCCCTCATGCTTCACGTACACCGTGCCCGCGCCAAGCCTCTCGGCGAGCCTTCCTAGCCGGACCAGCGGGGTGGCGCCCTCCCCCATGGAGACGGGCTCCACCCCGCGGGGGACCGGGAGGAGCTCCCTGTACCTCCAGACGCCGGGCCTCCTCTGCTCCCAGAGCCTCCAGCTGGGCGGCTCCCGGGGCTCAACCCTCACGTCCAGGAGGCCGCCGCAGCGGGGACATCTGGTGAGCCTCGGGGTCGGCGGGTACTCTGCGCCACACTGGATGCACCGGAGGCTCACATGCTGCTCGAACTCGAATCCAAGGAGACCACCGTCCTCTCGGCTTAGGGCTTGCACGTATCCAAACTCCCACGCCGAGCCCACCACGACCTAGATAGAGTTTTAAACTTGTCGCTCATACGCTTTCATCATTACCAAAAGCCTTCCGCGAAAATGCGAAACACATGCAACACGTAGCAACATAATAATATAAGCTCATTTAGATGAGAAGATGACGGCGGTGAACCGCGGGGCAATCATAGGGACGGTGATAATAGTTGTCATCGCAGCCGTGGCGATAGCAATACTGGCGCAGCACGGAGGGAGCAAACCAGCTGCAACAGCAACAACCCCCGCCACCACTGCAACGACCGCGGAGGCCGCGGCAACAGCGACCACGGCTACAACCAGCGCAGCGGGAACCACTCCGCCGAGGCTCACCGGGAACCTAGAGGAGGACACTGTGGCACTGACCAAGTACTTCGTCAGCAATGGGATCCGCTCAGTGAAGTATACCGTCTGAGGCACCGGTGACCCCAATATCGTCATGAGAGTCTACGCGGTCCACGAGGCCGCTCACAGGCTCAACAAGCCCTTCGAGAAGAAGTACATAGACTTCACGATAGAGGTCAGCATGTGCTTCAAGAGGGATAGGCGGCGACAAGCTGGCGGACACGTTCGCGAAGAGCTTCCAGACCGGCCAGAACCCAGATATAATGGCGAACAGCTACAAGCACATAGTACGTGGAGGCCTACAAGAACACCGAGTTCAAGGACTACAGCAGCAACCTCATGGCAGCCGTCCGCTACAAGGGCCGCTACTATGGACCACCGCAGGACTGAGGCAAGGCCACTCTACCGGAACAAGAAGGTGCTGCATGCATAAAGTAGAAGACGGGCAAGGACATGCTCGCCGGCCTCTACGAGAAGGTAAAGAAGGGCAAGATAACCTGGCGTGACGTCCACAAGTATGCCAAGCTCGCCGTGGAGACTGGCTGCAGCGAGTAGGGCGTGCTGCAGAGGAAGGGGGCGCCCACCCCGACCTAATCCAGTTCATCTACGCCTTCGGAGGCCACCTAGAGGACCCGGCCACTGGTAAGCTAGTGCTACCCGTGGACGCTGCCTACGAGCGGCTCTACGTTGAGTAGAAGATGACCAGGGACAAGCTGATACCAAGCAACATGATGAGCTGGGACTGGGCTAAGCAAATATACCCTGCCGTAGTCTGCGGGAAGACGCTGGCCTGGATAGGCGGCACCTGGCACTGGACAGAGTGGCAGGCCAAGCCCTACTGCAGGGGCCACCCGTCGACGGCGAAGCAGGTGAACGAGACCTTTTACTTCACCCTCTTCTCGGCTTCCCAGCCGACGACCCCGGCGACAAGCCAGTGACGCTGAGCCAGCCCTTCGTATGAATGATAGCCAGCAACGCGGGCAAAACAACCCGGATTACAGTAAGCTGCGAGAGGCTATCCACGAGTTCGCGTTCCTACTAGCGGTGGAGGCTAACAGCCCCGATCCTGTCGCGGCCGCGGTGGACGACGCGTCCCTCGTGTTTCCTAACAGGAGGTTCATGGTGCTCCTCGGCTCCAGCGGGAGCGGCAAGAGCACCCTCCTCTACCTCATCGCCAGCATCTACAAGCCCACCTCGGGAGAATACTCTTCGGCGACCTGAATGTGGCCGGGCAAGGTAAAACCGTAGCAGAGCTGGAGGAGGAGCCCGCCAGCACAGTCCACATAACCATGTCCCTAGCCAAGCTGATGCTTCTCAACCCAGACACTGGGATTTAGAATAACGCTCTAAAAACATGCCTAAAATATGCTTAAGCTCTCCTTCACAGGGTTCACGCACCCTACGTAGAATGATAGCATTAGTTAGGAAAAATTATATAAAAAACAGTTAGAACTAGCTGCTCGTGGTCTTGTAGAGTGTGTAGTAGGGCATTAGCATGCTAGGGCCTATCTCTACGCCGCCGACGCTGGGCTTGGTTACCACGTAGAGCTTGCCCTGCAGCAGGGGTATTATGGGCACGTCCTCGGCGAGTATCTCCTGAACCTTCTTGTATATCTCGGCCCTCTTCTGCTGGTCTGGTATGCTTACGGCCTCGTCTAGGAGCTTGTCTACTATGGGGTTGCTGTAGCCGCTGCCGGTCCACTTGTTGGCGCCACTGTGGAGGAACGGGGTTAGGAAGTCGTCAGGGTCTATGTAGTCGGGGTACCAGCCGAGGAGGGCTAGCATCATCTGGCCCTGGCGTAGCTGGCTGACGTAGGTGGCCCACTCGCTGCTGCGGATGGTTACGGTGACTAGGCCTGTTTGCTCCAGCTGCTGTTTTATGAGCTGGGCTAGGTCTGCCTCGGTGTCGCCGTAGTGGCTCGGCGTGTACCAGAGGACTAGGTGTGCTTTGTGCTGGGGGCTGAAGCCTGCCTGTTCTAGGAGCTTCTTGGCTAGCTCTATGTTGCCGTCTCCGTACTTCTCCTTGAAGACGTCTATGTGGCTCCATAGGCCCTTGGGGACTAGGCTGTAGAGGGGCTCCATGGTGCCCATGAACACTACCTGGGCTAGCTGCTCCCTGTTTATCGCGGCCGCTATGGCGCGGCGTACGAGGACGTTCTTGGTCGGATCCATCTTGACGTTTACTACTATGTAGCGTATGAAGCTGCCGGGGACCTCTATTACCTTGAAGTTGGGGTTCTTCTCCAGCTGCTTATAGTCGCTTGGGTTGAGGGTTCTCCAGGCTATGTCCACCTCGCCCCTCTCGAGGGCTAGGCGTAGCGTGGTGGCGTCCTTGTAGAACCTTATCACTATCTCGGGGGTCTTGACCTCGCCGTAGTAGTAGGGGTTCTTGACGAGCACCAGGTATTGGTCGCGCTTGAACTCCTTTATGCAGTAGGGGCCGGGGCCGCCCCAGGTGGCGTCGCTGACCACCTTGTCCATGGGGTACTTGGGGCTCACCACCGCGTAGGGCGGGGTGGCGAGGAGGGCGAGGAAGAAGCCGACCGGCTTTTTGAGTATGAACTCGACCGTGTAGTCGTCCAGCGCTTTCACGTCCTTGACGAAGCTTGTTACCAGCCAGCTGGGGTCGCCCTTTATCTCCATGACCCTCTTTATGCTCCTCACCACGTCCTTCGCGGTGACTGGTGTACCGTCACAGAACTTGGCGTCCTTGCGTAGGTGGAATATCCAGACGGTGCCGTTGTCCTTGACTTCCCAGCTAGTCGCGAGGGCGGGGACTAGCTCGCTGGTGCCGGGCTTGTAGCGCACCAGGGTGTCCATAGTGTTTGTCAGCACCTCCCAGGTGAAGAAGTCGTAGGCGTTAGCCGGGTCGAGGTCAGTGACCTTGTCGGTTGTGCCTATCGTTATGGTCTTCGCTAGCTTCGCCGCCGTGGCCGAGGCCTGTGTCTGTGTTTGCGCTGCTGTCTGCGTCACGGTGGGCGACGTCGCTGCGGGAGAGGTGGCTGTGGTCTTACCGCCTCTGCCTGCAAGCATGACGGCTGCTCCGATGACTACTATTGCGATTATTATCCCAGTGATTACTATGGACTTGTTCATGTACGTGTCCCTCCCATGTGTTCTCCACTGCTGAATCGCGTAGGTTCGCCCACCCTCGGGGCCTTGGTTAAAAGCGTTGCCGCCTCCACTCTTATACCCCCGAGCAGGGGCCGTGGCGGGGCAATTTGAGCACCGGACAAGGGGCGCTGCCGGATGGGGCTCCTGCGCTACGTCGCCGTACGGGCTGCCTTGATTATCCCAAGCGTGTTAATACTCTATACCATAGCTTTCATCATTCTCCGTGTACTGCCGGGGAACCCTATAGTAGCGGTGCTGGGTACGAAGAATATCCCACCCGAGCAGCTGAGGGCCCTTGAGCACCAGCTGGGCCTGGATAAGCCTCTCTACGTGCAGTACTTCGAGTACCTGTGGAACGCCCTACACGGGGACTTCGGGAAGAGCCTCGTGATAAGGGGGAGGAGCATAGCGCTCGATCTCCGGGAGAGACTTCCCGCCACCATTGAGCTGGCTGTGGCTGCGCTCTCCGTGAGCCTCCTCCTGGGGCTCTCGACGGGCCTCGTGGCGGGGCTCCGTAGGGGCACGAGGCTGGATACTGCGATGAGGGTCTACGGGTCTCTCACCTACACGCTGTTCATACCGTGGCTGGGCCTCATGCTTCAGCTCGTGTTCGGGGTGTGGCTCCACCTGCTGCCCGTCAGCGGGAGGATAGACCCGCAGGTCAATCTTCGCACCGTGACCGGGTTCTACGTACTCGACGCTATCTTGACCAGGAACTGGGCTGCGTTAAAGGACGTGCTGGCGCACCTTGTTCTGCCAGCCTTCACGCTGGGCCTCGTGCTGAGCGGCCCCTACACGAGGCTCCTGAGGAACAACTTGGCGATGGTGCTTGACTCCAAGTTCGTCCTAGCCTACCGTGCCCGCGGGGTGAGGGAGAGGAGGATAACCCTCCATGCTTTCAGGAACGCGATAATACCGGTGGTGACCTACGCTGGGCTCCAGTTCGCCTTGTTGCTGGGCGGCGCGGTGCTGACGGAAACCACGTTCGACTGGCCGGGGATAGGCACCTATCTCGTGGAGAAGATAAGCTACAGGGACTACCCGGCGATACAGGCCGTTATACTGGTCTTCGCCGTCCTCGTAGGAGTCATAAGCCTCCTGGTGGACATAGTGTATGCGCTCCTTGACCCGAGGATAAGATACTAGGGGTGCCCGCTGTGCCGCGCATGGGGTTCGCCTCGGAGGCCCTCGCCAGACCCCTGGCCCGGCTCCTTGAGGGTTCTACGCCGCAGGGCAGGAGGCTCATCAAGGCAGGGCTGGCGATATTCCTGGCTATAGTGATCATGTCCCTGGCCGCGCCGGTCATAGCGCCCTACAGCCCGGTGAAGACTGTTGCGCCTCCGCTGCAGCCGCCGAGCCTCAAGCACCCCCTGGGGACGGATGTGCTCGGCAGGGACGTGCTCTCCCGGATAATCTGGGGCGGGCGGATAGTCCTTTGGGTCGTGGCGCTGAGCGTCGCCCTCAGTGCCGCCATAGGTATACCCCTGGGCCTGGTTAGCGGCTACACGGGGGGAAGGCTTGACAAGGCGCTCAGCATGATTATGGACGCGGTCTATGCTTTCCCCAGTCTCATACTAGCCATAGCGCTTGCCGCGGTGCTGGGCCCGAGGCCGGAGAACGCGGCGGTCGCTATAGCAGTGGTCTACGTGCCTACGTACTTCAGGATGGTTCGCGGCCAGGTGCTGCGGGTGAAGGCTGAGCCGTTCATAGAGTCTGCCCGGGCCCTGGGGCTGCCGCCATGGAGGATTCTTCGGGAGCACGTATTGCCACACGTGCTGCCCACGATAATGGTAGTGTTCAGCCTGAGCGCCGCCGACGCCGTGTTGACTGAGGCCGCGCTGAGCTTCCTGGGGCTCGCGGTGACCCCGCCGACCCCGGACTGGGGGTTCGACCTCTACGCTGCAAAGATGAGGGCGCTCTCCTACCCCTGGCTCATCATAGGCCCCGGCTTGATGATAACGCTGCTGGCGCTTAGCCTGGCGTTGATCGGCGAGGGGTTGGGCGAGAAGATGGCTGTGGGGTGAGCATGCGTGGCTGAGACCGTGCTCCGCGTGGAGGATGTCACAGTGTACTACTACACGCTCCGCGGCGTGGTTCACGCCGTGGAGGATGCGTGGCTAGAGGCAGGGGCCGGGGAGATGGTGGCCCTTGTCGGGGAGAGCGGGAGCGGGAAGACAACCCTAGGCTTCGCTATGCTTAACCTGGTTCCGCCGCCGGGCCGCGTGGTTAAGGGCAGTATATGGATCGGCCGCATCGACCTACTCTCGCTCCGGGGAGAGAAGCTCCGGCAGGCCAGGGGCAGCCTCGTCTCAATGGTGTTCCAGGACCCCTTCACAACCCTCGACCCGGTTCGTAGGATAGGGGATCAACTAGAGGAGGTGCTCACCGAGCACGGGGTGACGAGGGAGGAGGCGAGGAGCAGGGTCCGGGAGGTCTTGGAGTCCGTGGGGCTTCCCCGGGACGCGGCTGAGAGGTACCCGCACCAGCTGAGCGGAGGGCAGAGGCAGAGGGTGGCGATAGCGGCGGCGATAGCGCTGGAGCCCCAGGTGCTGGTCGCCGACGAGCCCACAACGGCCCTCGACGTGGTGGTGCAGAAGCAGATAATGGATCTGATAGACGAGATCCGGAGGAGAGAGGGCATGGCCGTGGTGCTGGTGACCCACGACATAGCGCTGGCGGCGGAGAGGGCGGACAAGCTGGCGATAATGTATGCGGGCGAGATAGTTGAGCAGGGCCCCACCCGCCGTGTCCTCGAGAACCCCCTCCACCCATACACCAGGGCACTCCTCGCCTCCGTCCCCGACATAGACAGCGACAGGTGGCCCACCCCGATACCCGGGCAGCCCCCCGACCTCCACAGGCCGCCGCCGGGCTGCAGGTTCCACCCCCGCTGCCCCCAGGCTATGCCAGTCTGCAGGGAGAGGAGGCCCCCGCTCCACGTGACCAGCGGTGGGAGGACCGCCCGGTGCTGGCTCCTCGAGGAGAGGTGACTAAGCGGTGCCCGCGCTGGTTGAGGCCCGTGGCTTGGTGAAGCTGTTCACCCACGGCGGCATGTTCTCCAGGAGGGTTATCCGCGCAGTGGACGGCGTAGATCTGGCGATAGAGAGGGGGGAGACGCTGGGCCTCGTCGGGGAGAGCGGCTGCGGGAAGTCCACGCTCGGGAGGCTGCTGCTCCGCCTCTACGAGCCCGACGCCGGCAAGATACTCTTCGACGGCACGGATATAACGCATCTCCCGGAGAAGAGGCTCCGCCCGCTGCGGAGGAGGATGCAGCTCATACCACAGGACCCCTACGCGAGCTTCAACCCCCTCCGGAGGCTAGGGGAGCAGCTCGCCGAGCCCCTCCTCGTCCACGGGCTCGCCGGGAGCATGGAGGAGGCCCTAGGGAGGGCAGAGGAGGCGCTAGAGAAGGTGGGCCTCGTCCCGGGGAGGGAGTACCTGCGCCGCTACCCGGGGCAGCTGAGCGGGGGGCAGCTGCAGAGGGCTGCGATAGTCCGCGCCTTCCTCCTCGAGCCCGACTTCATCGTCGCGGATGAGCCCACCTCGAGCCTCGACGTCTCCGTCCGGGCCGGGATACTTAGGCTGCTCCGGGACTACAAAGAGGAGCGCAGCGGCTCCATGCTATTCATAACCCATGACCTGGCCACCGCGAAGCTCGTCTCCGACAGGATAGCTGTCATGTATCTCGGCAGGATAGTGGAGCTGGGCCCGGCGGAGGAGGTTCTCCGGGAGCCCCTCCACCCCTACACCGCTGCGCTGCTCACCGCGATACCGAGGCTCAGCGGCCGCAAGCCCCCCAGGCCGGTGGAGCTGCACGGGGACGTGCCGGATCCCAGCAGGGTGCCCAGGGGCTGCAGGCTCCACCCCCGCTGCCCCTTCGCCACCGAGGAGTGCAGGGAGAAGGAGCCCGTGCTCGTGGAGGCCGGGAGGGGACACTGGGTCGCCTGCCACAGGCCCCTCAGCTAACCCTTTTACAGGGGGATACTTCTGGTATGATACCCTGGGTATCATACTTTGGGTATTATTATTGAGAGGCCGCTGCTCCGCCGCTTCCTGGAGAGCCAGGGCAGGAGGCTCCTCTACGGCAGGAGGAAGACTGGGAAGACCTTCTACACGCGCCACGTGCTACGGGACTACACCTACTTCATAGTCCGGCCCGGGGGAGCCATCTATGACCCAGTGGAGGACGAGGAGCTATCCACCGGCGCCTTCCTCCGCCTATGCCGCACCGGGGACCGGATAATCCTAGACGAGTTCCACCGCGCCGAGAGGAGGCTCTTCGACGCACTCCAGGCCGGCGTCTGCACAGAGAACCTCGTCTTCATAACCTCGACGCTCCACTATCACCGGAGCCTCCTTGAGCCCCCGGGGGCGCCGCTGAAGGGCCTCTTCGCTGAGAGGAGGGTCGGCCTCCTCTCTCCCGTTGAGCTCCTCGCCCACCCCTGGCCCGAGCCAAGCGACTGGAGGAGCTTCATAGAGCTCCTAGTCCTCTACCAGGAGCCCACCCTGATAGGGAGGAGCCTCGTGGACATAGTGGCGGGGGGTAGGGAGCTCGCGAGAAGCCTGGTCGGCGAGGTGCTCACCGAGGAGGACCGCGCCTACACCGCCCGGTACGACGCGATACTGGAGGCGATAGCGGCCGGCCACGAGAGGGCCGGGGAGATAGCAAGCTACCTCCACGCCCGGGGGCTGCTGGAGAAGCCCAGCACCGGCTCAGTAATGAAGTACCTCATAGACATGACGAGGATGGGGCTCCTCGAGGCCCTCGAGGTCTGGGGGAAGAAGAGGCGCCGCGTCTACCGCCACGCCAGCCCCCTGACAGACCTGGTCTACTACCTCGACGCTCGCTACGGGTTCTACGACCTCCCCCTCCCCGAGCTACGCGCCGTGAAGGCGGCGGAGCAGAGGCTGCCCCTCCTCGTCGAAAGATTCGTGGAGAGGCTCCTGGCCGACGCCCGGGGGCTCCGGCCCGTCAGGATACTCAACCCCGAGGTAGACGTCGCGCTCGTGGAGTACCGGAGGCTCCGCCTAGTCGCCGAGGTGAAGTGGATCCGAGGCAGGCTGGGCAGGAGGGAGCTCGACCGCATAGAGGCTAAGCTCCTCAGCCTCCCGGCCGAGGAGAGGCTCCTAGTAGTCCCCGAGGCCTCACAACTCGTGGGGGAGACGGGGCTCACCATCCTAGACGCTAGGGGCCTCGCCGAGGAGGCTAGGAGAGCTGCAGAGAGCTGGGGGCTCGTACAAAAGAACAAGGGGTAGGCGGGGCCTCATCTCCGCTGCCCCCGGGTCTAGACTGGCAACACTTGTCGTCCGGCAGCGTTGTTCAGCAGCAAGGCGGCTGACGTGTATATGGCCGCCAGGGCTGTGACAACACCCTCTGCGCCTGCAGCCTTGAGCAGCTGGCTGCTGTTCAACCCAAGGGCGGCGGCCAGCATGAAGAACAATATGACTAGTAGTGCCAGCACAACGGTCACAGCCCTTGATCTCAACACGTAGGCGGCCACGGCTAGGTATAGCGTGAACAGCCCCCAGGCAGCCATCCACGCCGCAAGTTCGGCTCCGCTAGTCTTGAGTCCGAGCGTGTTAAGGAGGGCGAAGCCTATCCAGAACAACCCGTATGACGTGAACGCTGTGCCCCCAAACATGTTGCCCCTCCTGAAGTCAATTATCCCAGCAATGACTTGCGCGAGGCCACCGTACGCGTAACCGTAGGCTACGGTGAAGCCTGCTGTCGGTACAAGCCCTAGGTTATGGAGGTTTAGGACAAGGGTTGTCAAGCCGAAGCCGGCGAGCCCGAGGGCCCCCGGATCGGCCCAGCCCTTCTCCTGTGTCATGGCCCAGCCACCTCGCTTTGGTGAACAAAATCCGCTAGACTATAGTCGAGCTGTACTGACGTTAGAAGTCGATAATAAGCGATTCCGTTTATCATAGGAGACTCTACTATATGTTTACGACGACGCACCGACAAGTAGAGAACAGAACAGGATAAATGATGCATCAACAGTGTAGAGACGCACTAACATGAACCATGAACCCCTACCGGGGAAGGCGGGTCGCCCCCGAGGTTCGAGGCTTCACCCCCCGCCGCTCCTGGCGGGGTAAGCCTGGTAGCCCGGTCTTCATTCCCGCCCCCCGAGGGCCTCCTCCGCAGCCCTCCGGGCTAAAGTGTAGAGGCTCGTGGTGGGCTCCAGGCCCTCCCATATCTTGTCTGCCTCGAGGGCCTGCCAGACCAGCATGCAGAGCCCGTCCACTGCCACGGCGCCCCGCTTCTTCGCCTCCCTTAGGAGCCTGGTCTCCAGCGGGTTGTAGACCATGTCGAAGACAAGCTTCCCTGGGCCTAGGGCCTCTAGCACGGGAGGGGCCTCGCCGGGGCAGCAGGAGGCGCTGCCCAGCGGGGTGGCGTTGACTATCGTGTCCGCCTCCCGGGCCCATTCGGCGGCTTGGGCGAGGGGGACGGGGCGGGCCTCCACTCCGAGCACGCTGTTAGCCCACTCTACGAGCGCCCGTGCCCTCTCCGGGCTCCTGTTCGCCACTATGAGCCGTTCAGCGCCCAGCGAGGCGAGGGCGTACGCCGCTGCCCTGGCTGCGCCACCTGCCCCTATGATAAGAGCACTGCGCGGGCTCCACCGCTTCTCCTCCAAGCACCTCCTGACGCCCAAGTGGTCGGTATTGTAGCCCACTAGGCGGCTCCTCCTCTTCGCCACAGTGTTGACAGCCCCTATCTCTTCTGCGTCACCGCTCAGCACGTCGAGAAACGATATCACCTCCTGCTTGTAGGGTATCGTCACGTTGAACCCCCGGGCGAGGATGCGGAGCGCCTCCACAGTCTCCCGGAGACTAGGAGGCTCAATGCTCCACGCCAGGTAGACAGCGTCCACTCCGAGGCTCCGGAACACTGTGCAGTGTATCGCCGGGCTTAGGCTCTTGGACACGTCGCCCCCTATGAGGCCGTAGAGCCTCGTGCTGGGGCTACATGTGCTCAAGGTGCATCCCTCCTGGCTCTATGTGGAGGCCGAGAAGCTTTTTATTAAACTCGTAGCGGCCGTACCACCAACCTCCCAAGGCGGGGAATGGGCTTATGGATAAGTGGGCGAGGCCGCTGGTGCTCATCATAGCCGGTGTAGGCTTCGCAGGCTTCGCCGCCGGGCTTGCAAGGCTAGCGCTAGCCAGGCTTCTCCGCTACGACCTGGGCGCGAGCATCGTCATAGTGTCAAGCCTCACCACGTGGCTCATGGCTGCACGGGCTGCTAGCAGCCTCGCCTCCGGAGTCCTGGCAGACATTTCCCCACGGGCCAGACTGGCGTTCATGTGGCTGCCTTTGCTTGGGCTGGCGCTCCTAGTCTATTTCATGTCTTCGCTCAGCTCTGTAATCTATATCGTTGCTCTTAACGCCGCCTGGGGGCTCCTCAGCGGCATGACGTGGCCGGTGACACAGTCTGTCACCGCGCTGATAGCAGGTCCCCAGAGAAGCGGCTCCGCGATGAGCCTGTACTTCGGCGTAGCGTTCCTCGGGATGACCGCAGGGCAGTTCATCTACGGCCCCCTCCCCCTGGATAACCGTGGCTGTCTCCGCCTAGCCGCAGCCGCGTTCGCCGCCGCTGCCGTATTCATAGCGCTTGCCGCCATGGAGGCTGCCCGCGTCGACGTGCTGCCCCCAGCGAGGCCTAGGAGGGGGGTACGCGGCCTCCACCGCCTCGTAACGCCGACAGCCGCCTGGATACTCTTCGCCGCCTTCGCCATAGGCTATGCCTCCGGCATGATGAAGGAGTTCCTCTACATCTACCTCGGCGAAGCCTATAGTCTTACCAGAGAGGCGCTCGCAGGCCTCCTAGCCGCAGCCGGGCTCATGAGCTTCCTCGCCGGCCTAGCCGTGGGCCCCCTCGCCGACAGGCTCGGGGCAGCACCGGTGCTAGCAGCCGTCCTCGCAGCCGGGGCCACGGGGGAGACCGTGCTCGGCCTCGCCCCCACAGCTGCGTACGCGCTACTAGGCATGGTGCTCATAAACCTAGCCACAAGAAGCAGCCTCCCCCTAACGAGGAACGCTAGGTTCCTAGGAACAGAGTACGCCTCGACACTCGTAGGCCTGTCAAACACGTTGAACAATATAGGCCAAATGGCTGGCCCCATAGCCGCGGCCCTACTCTACGAGCACACGAAGGGCACGCCGCTACACGGGGCACCCTTCCTCACAGCGGCAGCGCTCCTAGCAGCAGCACTTCTCGCCTACCCAGCCATAAGAAGCAGGCATAGCGAGAGGTAGGCCGGGGGGCCCCGGGAGGGAACCCCGCTCCCGGGCCCCTAGCCCCGGGGGGAGGAGGTGGCGGCAAAAAACTTGAAGAAATGAGGCGGCCGCACAGCCTCTAAGGCTTGGAGGGCATTGGCGGCATTGGCGTCGTAGTGTTACTGGAGCTGCCTTGGCTGCTGCCCGGGTTGCTGCTGCTCTGCTGCGCAGCCAGCATCTGCTCAACCTGCTGTATCAGCTGGTAAGCCTTCTCTACCATGCTCTTAGCCTTCTCAATGCTGATGTAAGCCTCCACCGCTACGGTTATCCTCATCTCAGCCTTACCCTTACCCTTGCCTCCACCATGCATCAATGCTGTTACGTTAGCCAGGATCTGCTGCGCCTCCTCCAGGAGCTTCTGGGCCTCCGCCAGCATCTCCGCCAGCGTCTGGTTGGCTACGGCCTGCGGCTGCAGCTTCGCTATCTCGTTCATGAGGCTAGTTATGTTGGTAGCCAGCATCTGCAGCTCACTGTTAACGGTGCTCCTTGCCTCAGAGGTCATCCTGGCGGCCATGCCTCTTAGGCTGGCCATACCCTTCTCTAGCTCCATTACCAGCTTCTGCGCCTCCTGCATCGTTATGAGTGCCGCTGTCATGTTGTTTTCGGCTAAAAGCCTGGTCACCTCGTTGACCGCCTGCAGCGCGCCGACAAGCGTCTCGTTAGCAGCCTTCAACGCGTTAGCCATAGCTGCTACGTCCACATCCCCTATCCTGGTTATATTGGCCTCCATCAGCTTCTCCACGGCCTCGCTATAGTTGCCCAGGAGCACTGCGAGCTTCTCCAGCCTCTTCTGTAGCGCCGCCAGTTCCTGCTCAACCATCTGCTTCACCTGCGGCAGCTGCGGTGCCGCCATACTCATTGCCTCGTCTAGCAGCTTCTGGGCCTCCTGCAGCATCATCGCCACCTGGTAGGCCACTGTGCTGTTCCAGCTGCCAGCGTACTCGTGCACCAGGCTTGTCGCATTCTCCACTAGCTGGAGCGCCTTCTGGAGCAGGGCCTCGGCGTCGCTTAGGGCGGTGACGTTAACCGCTGCTGTTGCGTTGGCGCCGCTGCTGGCATTGAGGGAAAGCGCTATAGTCTGGTTGAGCAGCGCTATCTTCTCGGTTATCTTCTTGAGCCTCTCAAGGATCTTCTCCGGCTCAAGCCCCTTCATAGCGCCCTCGGCTGCATGCATAACCTTCTTGGCGAGCGTCCTAGCCTCCTCAACTAGGTTCTTCGCTTCCTGTAGGAGCTGCTGCGCCATAGTCACGTTGCCGCTGGCGGCCTCCTTTGCAGCCTCCTCCAGCAGCTTCTGAGCCTCCCGCAGCATTGAGGCAGCGTTCACTACTAGCTGGAGCGCCTCGGGGCTAGTAGTGTTCGCGGCGACACCAGCCACTATGGTCTCATTGGCTTGCATCAATATGTTCATGAACTTCTGTATCGTCTTGTTTAGCATCTCCACGCCCTTCAGCACAGCCGTCTCCGTCGCGTTGGCGGCTGCCCCAGCCATCTTCTTGGTGACATTCTCAGCCATGCCAGCCATCTTCCTCGTCTTGTTACCCGCCTCCTCAGCAGCCTTCTTGGCCTTCTCCTCAGCCTTCTTCCTCGCCTCCTCAGCCTTCTTCTTAGCCTCCTTAGCGGCCTTCTTTGTCTGGTTTATTATCTTCTCTATTATGCTCTCGGCCTTCTTCCGGAGATGCTCAACCATCTTCTCCAGGTGCTTCATCACTTCTTCTGCTTTACCCATCGCTGTTGCTATGCCCATAGCGGCTGCGGCGGAGCTGTAAGCCTCCGTGGCTTTATCCATCGCCTCCTCTAGTAGCATCTGGGCCTCAGTTATCTTGCCCTCCTTTAGCATCTCCCTGGCCTGGTTGAGCAGCCTCTGGGCCTCCAGGAGCATCTCTTTGGCCTTCGCTACGAGGGTTCTCGCCTGCGGGGTGGTGTTGGTTGCGTTCAGTGCCGCAATCAAGTGCTGCGCCCTGGCTATCATCGCTTCTAGGCGCACCATTAGCATGTTCATGGTCTTCTCCGTTACCTTGAGCATAACTTTCCTTGTGATGTTGACTATCTCTTTGACCGGCAGCACGGGCATAGAGGGCATGCCGTGCCTTATCTCGAACTCCTTTATCAGTTCCTTCATCTGGGTGAGCCTTAGCTCGGCCTCAGCGCGCACCACTAGCTTCTCGGCCTTAGCCAGCTCGCGGAGCGCGGCAACGTAGTTGCCCTGCCTCACCAACTCTAGCGCCTTTGCAACAGTCGCGTTGGCCTCCCTCAGCGTATCCACGACCTTCTGGGCGCCGCTGGCGTTGGCTACAGCCATGGCTGCCTGTATCCTGGCCTCAAGCCTCGCAGCCCACGCCTCCGCCACCGCCGCGGCTGTGACCGTGCCGTTCCGTGCCACGCCCACCGCCGCCACTATCCTGGCGGTGCCGTTGGCCTCGCTCAGGGCCGCCACGGCTTCAGCTATCTTCTGGAGCACGTCGGGGCTTACGGCGGGGATCTTAACTCTCTCCACGATCTTCTGCGCCTTCTCCACGTCGTGTATCAGCTTCTCAAGCATCTTCACCTCCGCCCTGGTTAGGTTGCCCTTCTCTGCCAGCTCCTCCAGCGCGTTCACCAGGGCCTCGTTGAGCGCCAGGGCTACGTGGTAGACACTACTGGCCTGCATCCTAGCCACTATCTGTGCCTCGAGCCTCTGCACCGCCGTCAGATTGCCCTTCTCAACGGCCTCCATGAGCCTCTGGGCCAGCTGCAGCATCACAGTATCGTTTACCTCGTGGGCCAGCTTCTGCGCTACCTCTGCCAGCTTCTCTGCAGCGCGTAGGCGGACCCTCTCCATTATCATTTTGGTGGTGTTAACGGTGGCTGCTGCCTGCTCCTCGGCAGTCATTGTAACTATGCGGTATAGCTGCTTGAGCACCTGCAGAGTGTGCCTCATCTCCTCCAGGGTCATGCTGCGCAGCTGCTCAACCGTTATGTTAGCATAGTGGAGCAGCTCCTGCGCCACGGTAGTGTTGACGCCCAGGGCCCGCGCTACTTGATCGGGCGTCGCGTTGGCCAGGCCCATCGCCTGGAGCGTCATTCTTAGCAGGCTGCTGTATGCCAGTATCTGTACCTCTACCTCGGCACCCGGGCTGGTAACGTTGACGTTAACGGCTACTCTTGTAGTTGTATTGGTTGCTGTCTCGGCGGCAGCGGCTGCCACTAGGCCCGCTAGGGGCGCAGCCGCTGAGACCAGCATCAGTGCGAGCACGAGGGCTGCTCCAGCCCACCTGGACATGGGTGCCATGGGCATGTGCGCCTCACCTCTGCGCATCTCGCGCACCCGTGCCCCCTGGGGGCCGGAGGGTTCTCAAAAGGACGCCCCGGAACCGAATGGTTTCGTATCGTTTCACGGCTAACCGGTTGTTCCGGAACATATGCGGAACAGCGGGAACTTAAGCAGGGCTTATCGCCCAGAGAGCCTTGGCGACAGCCGAGGGAGGAAGACGAGAGGTGCAAGCCATGAAGACAAGGCTCATACCATTGTTCATGCTCGTAGCGCTGCTCGCCGCTGCCGCCGTCCCCGCCGCCGCTGCCGCTACTCCTCCGGTGGTGGTGATCCACAGCGACGGCACTGTCGAGGCTAGGATAGCGGGCACCGCTGCACCGGGGCTGAACAGTTACCCGGCGCCAGCCCCGCCGATAGTCGCCACTGTAGCCGCTACGCTAGACGGCCAGACGGTGCCAGTAGTCTACGAGAACAACACGTTCTACATAGCCGCTAGCAAGGCCGGCGCAGTAGCGATAACATACCTCGTAAACACCACACCCGTAGACGGTGCCCTCGAGTTCAAGCTCTACGGCGGCAAGGTGCTGCTCGTGGTACAGCCCGGCGTAGTACTGCTCACACTGCCACAGAAGATACTGAGCGTCAAACAGGTGGGCCAGAGCCTCGAGCTGCTCGTCCAGGGCCCAGCCCTGGTCAAGTACACTGTGGCCAAGCCCGCCGCACCCGCCAAGACAGCGGAAACAACGACAACCATAACCACCACTACCACTACCACAACGCCAGCTAAGACAGCCACCACTACCGCAGCAGCCACGGCAACGGCGACGAAAACCGCTACCGCGACAACCACCGTCACCCAGACGAGCAGCCCTACAGCAACGAAAACCGCTACATCGACCAAGACGGCTACAGCGTTACCAACAGCCACAGCCACGGGGACGGCTACAGCTACAGCCACTGTGCCCGCAAAGACCTCGACAGCCACGGCGAGACAGAGCAGTGGCTTCAGCCCCCTCCTCGCAGCAGCGATAATACTGATAGCGGCGGCCGTGATAGTGCTTATAGCTGCTCTCAAGCGAGGCGGCGGAGCCCAGGGAAACCCTAGCAGGGGAGGAGGGGGCCAGGGGCCCGGAGAGGCCCCGGGGGCCCCTGACCTACGGGAACCTGGGCTCGACGAGGTCGATGAACTGATACTCAGGAAGCTCAGGGAGCACGGCGGCACCATGCTGCAGAGCCAGCTGCAGCGCGAGACAGGGCTGCCAAAGACCACGCTATGGAGGCATGTAAACAAGCTGGAGAAGCTAGGCTACATCAAGGTAATAAGAGAGGGCAAGTCTAATCGCCTAGTCATTTCCGAGAATAAGGGGAAGAAGGGAAGCTGAGGAAACCCTGCCGAGTACCAGACCCTTCTACCGCCGCAGCCCCCAGCAGCCTACGTGTCTTTTTCCCAGCCGGCCCAGGAGCGTGCACCGGGCCTCTCTTCCCCCTATGCTTCCCCAACCCTCCATGGTTGGGCCTAGATGTTAATTAGAACCCTTCTAGCCCCGTCTCTCAAGGCCCCGCTAGGGCCACATCGACACCTCTGAAGGGGGCATTAACGCTCCTATGCCCTAGTCTATGGAGGGATTGCTTGGCCTTGGCTAGGCGGGAGAAGATTGGCCTGCTGGAAGCCTGGAGCATCGGCGTCGGCGGCATGATAGGCGGGGGCATCTTCGCCGTCCTGGGCCTCAGCCTCGTGCTGGCCAAAACCGCTGCGCCCATAGCGTTCCTGGTGGCTGGCCTTGTCGCTCTCGCCACGTCCTACAGCTATGCCAAGCTGAGCGTCCGCTACCCGAGCGAGGGCGGCACCATAGAGTACCTCGTGAGGGCCTATGGCTCCGGGCTGCTGAGCGGCGGGCTCAACGTAATGCTGCTGGCAAGCTACATTGTCATGATAGCGCTCTACGCGTACGCGTTCGGGAGCTACGGCGCAAGCCTCGTCGGGGAGAGCGTGTTCCTAAAGCACCTCCTGGCCGCGCTCGTTATAGCGGCGTTCACGTTCGTCAACGCGCTGGGGGCGGTTATCACCGGCAGGGTTGAGGACGCTCTCGTACTCTTCAAGCTCGGCATACTGATTATAGTCGTGGGCGCGGGGCTCAGCTTCGTCGACTGGGCCAAGTTTAGCCCCGCCACCTGGCCGAGCCCGGTCAACATAATAGCGGGCGGCATGATAATATTCCTCGCCTATGAAGGCTTCGAGCTGATAGCCAATGCTGCCCAGGACGTGGAGGACCCGAAGATACTGCCGAAGGCCTTCTACGGGGCAGTGATAACCGTTGTAACCGTCTACGTTCTAGTAGCCATAGTTGCCGCCGGCACCCTAACGCCCCAGCAGGTGCTCAAAGCCAGGGACTACGCGCTAGCCATGGCGGCTAAGCCCGCCCTCGGGGAGGCAGGCTTCCTCCTAGTGGTCGCGGCCGCGCTGGCCTCAACGAGCAGCGCGATAAACGCCACCCTCTACGGCACAGCGAGGATAAGCTACATGGTTGCAAGGTACGGCCAGCTCCCCCCGAGCGTCGGCAAGAACGTGTGGAAGAAGGCCCCTGAGGGCCTCCTAATCATAAGCCTGCTCAGCCTCCTCCTGGTAGAGACGGCCAGCCTCGAAGCCATCTCCACAGCGGGCAGCGGCGGCTTCCTCCTAGTCTTCACCGCAGTAAACCTCGCCGCAGTGAAGCTTCGCCGCGAAGCCAAGGTAAACCCGGTGATAGCGGGCGCCGGCGCCGCAGCCGCCCTGTTCGCGCTAGCCCTACTGATCTACAGGATGGCCACCATGAACCCGGGCCAGCTAGCAGTCTTCGCAGCGCTCCTCATGGGCAGCTTTCTGGCCGAGCTGCTCTACCGCACGGCCACCGGCAGGAAGCTCGCGGAGTACATAGACGAGAGGCTGAAGAGGCGCGAGGAGAACATAAGGCGCTGGGAGGCGTGGGTGCCGAAGGTCGCGGAGGCTCTGCGCCGCCGCTTCCGCGACGCCGAGGTATATCTGGTCGGCAGCGTGGCCCGCGGCGAGCTCCACGCAGCCCATGACGTGGATATCCTGGTGGTAACCAGGACGCCGCCGAAGAGCAGGAAGGAGGAGAAGAGGCTGCACGAGGAGATACGCCGCGAGCTAAGGCTCACCAAGCAGCACCCCGTAGACATACACTTCGCCAGGCCGGAGGAGAAGGAGCACTGGCTACGCCACAGCGGGAAGTACAAGAAGCTATGAGCGGCCAAGGAGAGCCGCCCAGGCCTCCTGCACCCTTCTTCCCGTAAGCCCTGTTACGCTGCCTGGTCCGGGAGGCTGGGGCTGTGGGTGGACTTTGGCTTGTGCTTCTTGGCATGGGGGAGTAAGGCTCAAGTACTATGGGCCCCCGCCCCTCTATGCGAAGAGCTGCACCTCGCCCATGAGGCTGGTGCCCATGAGGCTGGGGCTCCTAATACTCTTGGCTGTTTTGCTCGTCCTCGCGGTCTCCGTCTACGCGCTCCGCAGCCCCGGGCCCAGTGTCGTGTTCCGCGCCCCCGGCCTCGGGCCCATCGACCACGTCTGCGTCTCCCTCTACGGCTGGGCGCCGAACGGAAGCCTGGTCAAGCTGGGCAAGGCCTGTAGAACGGGAGGAGAAGTAAAGCTGCCCTTCAACGGGGTCGAGGCGTACCTGAAGGCATGGAGGAGGAGCCTAGAGGCAGAGCACGACAACCCAGACTGGATAGAGCCCGGGCTGATAGCCCTAATCGCGGACACGAGGCCCGGCATAGGCGTCTACGGCTACATAAAGGCCGTCGCCGTGAACATCACCAGGACACTGGCAGCCAAGAGGCTCACAATAAGCCTCACAGGAGACGAAACCAGGACAATGATGGCCAAGCCGCTAGTACCCTGGCGAGAGATAGCAAGCCACACAACCCAATGGCCCCCAAGGAGC
>CAZIWH010000013.1:0-33451 GCA_964542985.1 uncultured Hyperthermus sp.
CCCGGGACCTCCGGCTCCGAAGGCCGGCGCCCTATCCTGGCTAGGCTACGGGCCCAACGACTCCCATCGCACACTACCTAGCAAGTTGGGGCGATTAATACTACTCTCCTGTTAGAAGCAATCACGGCACACATCTAACTCATGAGCTATTCCAAAACAGCCACCTAGCAAAATACATATCATTTATAACTTACTCATCATAGATGAAGACACGCTAACTGAAGACCCTATGGCGGGTGATGTGAGCATGAGACTGGCAAATCTCTCTCTTGGGTAGCTTTCTCGTAGCTTCAATGTTAGCTATGAGTATTATAGCCCCTACCGCTGCCGCTGCATCCTATCAAAAAGAGTATCGGTCAAAGTTTGTAGTCCATAATTTGTGGCATGTACAAGTAGGCTATGCTGTTGTAGGCCAAGTGATAACTATCGATACGTCTGAGGCAAGAATTACCCAAGCACGAGCAGGTAGCATGGGGGCATACGCTACAGCATGGTTATGGAGTGCCGAGTGGGGTAATCCATGGTGGTACTACGATACAACACCCTACGATTCTCATGGAGAGATAAAGATATGGCAAAAGATATCCTCGCCTCTTTGGTCTGAGGAGGGTGATCTATGGAATTACGTGGACTATTACGGGGGCAACACCGTTTACGTAACCGCGGTATTCGTGGGAAAAGCTGGCGGGCAGTCTTCTAGGCTATCCGCCAGCGATGTAATAAACCTAGTTACTACAATAGGAAATATTATTACTATTATACTTGACAAATAAATAGGATAGCATAGTAGAAAACTATTGCGATGTAGTGGTGTCCTGCATGGAGACTAGAACTAGGAGTGTTGGAAACATTGCGCTGGCCCTGCTGATATTGACAGGGATATTGATAAACTTCTTACCGACAATTAATTATTATCTCCGGATATATCCTAAACTTAAGGATAATATTTTTTCTAATAAAATATTTCTAAAATATAGAATGAAGCTAATATTTGCACTAGTAAACATAACAAACATAACTAAATCAAAATCATCCATAGTATTTATTATTAACAATTCAACATTAACTATTAGACCTATTAATAGAACAGTATTAGACTATACTCTAAGGGCAAATGTTGTAGAATCGTTCCCTTACAATGGATCAAACCTTAACCGTGAATTCGTATCTAAGGGATTTATATTTCGTGACTCGCCTCTGGGACGTTTGCTACTGTTACAAAATAATGGAACAAACGTAATTAATATATTGAATATTAGTATCGAACTAAGAAGAATACCTCCTAACGTGGTTAATTTTAATGCAATGTTAAGCCCGGCCTTTTACCTTAAGCCTATACCCTATCATGGTGAGTATGAGGGCAGATGTTGCTCGATATACTTGACCTACTGGGAGCTTGAAAACAATTACTTGCTGCTCGCGACATACGTGTATTCAAGGAACATCCCACCCATTAACGATGTTGTGCTACAAATAATAAATATGATTTTTAAACATAATTCAATTATAAATATAATACGAAGTAATACTGACAAGATGAGGGGTGTACACCTGGTGATGTCTCTCAGTGACGCTAATGTCCGCTTAAAGAATGATATATTAGGTAGAATATTATTTGATTTTACTGTTACATATTTTCCCATTAATATAGCATTGATAGCGTCGGGGCTTGTAGGGGTTATACTATTACAGAGAGGGAAGGTAAGATGAATATATATGCTAGAAAATTAACAAAATATATAGGCAATATTACAGCTCTAAATGATATTAATTTTGATATAGAAGCGAAGAGGGTTGCTATAATTGGCCAGAATGGCTCCGGTAAGAGCACACTTCTAAGCATAATATATGGGCTGCTTCGCCCAAGTGAGGGCATTCTTAAGGTCAATGGGTACGAGCCTTATAGGGAGAGAGAAAAGGCCGCACGCGAAATGACAATTGTTTTTGAAAAGCCTTATTTTGATATTAATATTAGAGTTAAAGATATATATCAGATTGTCAGCAGTAATGGTAACCATGATTGTATTGAATTATTTTGGCATCAAATAGGTATTAAAAGATATGAAGACGCATATGTTTCAAATCTTTCATCTGGGCAGAAACAGTTGATACAGCTAATGCAAGCGATATGCAGAGATAGTGCGATCAAAGTCCTAGATGAACCCTTTTCTCATCTCGATATTAAGAATATTAATCTAATTGGCGAATATATTATTAAAAATAATTTTGATATTATTTTAACTACTCATATGCCCGAAGAAGCGGAATGGATCAGTGATTACTTTATAATTTTGAGTGAGGGCAGACTAGTATGGCATGGTAGATTAGGTGAACTTGATAAAGAAGATACTTATGAAATATTCTTGAGATATGATATACCTGATGAACTCTATGTATGCGCTAAACTAGGCTACGTAGCTATAGTAAAGTCTACAATTAATGAATTAATAAAACTCTTAAATGAAAAACGTATCAGAGGGTTTAAGAAGCTGGGGGTGAGGAAGTATTTTAGCTATTAAATGGTATCTTAAGAGATTATTCTTGTTTAAAATACTATTTTCTATTTTTCTCTTAATGTTATCTGTCGAGTTTTTACTATATTATTTTTACTTAAACTTACCTCAAGTAGATAAAGTAAATATGTTTACAATACTCATCATTTTAATTATGCTATTTTTCAGCCCCCTTTACATTGTTTCCGGCATATCACATGTTGCCCGTTCATGGGATGTAACGGTTTTTGAAATCTCAATGCTGGGCGGATGGCTGAGAATTGCTGTAGCTAGAATTGTTGCAACTATAGTGTACATGGTACCCTATATCATTGTTCAATCAGCTATTATCTATTTATTTGTAAATAACTTATTAAAGGTTGATTATGTCTTTGTGTGTTTGGCATTGCTGTTGTCGGTGTATATATATGCTGGCTTGGCGTTGCTGCTTTCGCTGCTTAAGAGTAGAGCTGCGGCGTTGATCGCTTCTACTGTCGTACTTTTCATTTCTCCGTTGTCCGTAAGTATTCTTGTTAATAACTATCTGTCATTTAACACTAGGCTCGGGTTGTTCGTTTCGGCTATCTCGTATTTGTTTAATCCTCTGCTGACGTATTGGTATAGTGTGCTATATAGGGGTTTTGTGCAACTTGAGCCGTCCCATGGAGTTATACTCGATGTAGTGTTCATGGCGGGTCTGTATCTTCTATTTATACTGTTATTTAGGAGAACTGAGATAAAAATCTAATTTCTATTTTTGCTACTATAAGCTGTTTTTGCAGTGTGGCTGCTTCACATTCTTTCTATCGGTTCTATGCCTAGGATGTTTAGTGTGTTTGCGAGTATGTGTTTTGCTGCCTCTACTAGTGTTAGCTTCGTATTGCGTTTCCTTGGGTCTGGTTCGTTGATCGCGCTGTCTCCGCTGGCGTACCAGCGGTTGAAGAGGTCTGCGTAGGTGTTGAGGAAGGCTACTAGTAGCTCGGGGCGCTGCTCGTCCGCGGCTTTGGCGAAGATGTAGGGGTAGGTTAGGGTTTTGATTACTAGGCGGCGGCGGTGCTTGTTCTCCTCTGCTGCCTTGGGGTCTATGTCGTGGTGGCTTATTGTTATTCCGCGCTGCCGGGCTTTGGCTAGTATGTTTGCTGCGCGGGCGTGGGTGTAGAGTATGTAGGGTGCGCTGCTCTGGTCGAAGTTGAGTGCCTTGTTTATGTCGAAGGTCATTGGCTTGGGTGCTGAGACGCTTACCAGTGTGTAGCGTACCGCTGCTGCGCCGACTGCCTGTGCTATCTTCTCCTTCTCCTGGTCGGGGAGGCTGGGGCTGCGTTTCTCTACCTCGCGGCGTGCTATTGCTACCGCCTGGTCTATGAGCTGGTCTAGGGTTATGTAGCGGCCGCGTCTGCCGCTCATCTTCTGGCCTGGGAGGTTGACCATCTCGTAGGCGTAGTGTATCGTGTTTAGGCCTTCGCGGCGGTGGCCTAGGGCTATGAGTGCTAGCCTTACCTGTAGCTGCTCTAGGCGCTGCTCGGCGGCTATGACGTTGTAGACTCGGTCGGCGTTTGTATCGGCGAACTTCTTCAGCGTGTATGCTATGTCGCGGGTGGTGTAGAGGGTGGTTCCGTCGCTGCGGCGGAGTATGAGCGGGGGTACCTCGTAGCCCCGGGGTATGCCTAGCTTCTCGCGTACCTCCGGATCCTCTAGGAGGGGCTGGAGGTTGAGGGCCTCTGCTCCGCGGTGGATTGTGTAGTATGGGCTGCGGCGGGCCTCTTCGAGAACCTTGCCAACGAGGCTGCTCCAGGTGAGGTCGCTCTCCCAGTCCCACTTGTCATGGACCACGTTGAGCCTCTGGAGGGTCTCGCGGAAGCCCTCGAGGCATCTCTCCACTAGGAGGCGAAATAGCTTCACGAGGTCGGGGTCTCTGCGGTACTCGTAGCTCTGCATTATCTCGGAGATGTCTTTGTCGGGGTCCCTGCCCTTGATGGCCTCGGCTATCCTGTCGAATAGCCTGGGGTTCTTTTCGCGTAGCCTGGCCGCGTCGGCTGCTAGGCTGTCCAGCTCGGAGAGTAGCTGCCGGTACTTCTCCTGCGCCTCCTCGCTCTCCTCTGAGCGGAGTTGCTCTAGGCGGCGTTTCAGAGACTCTATGTCGGCCAGTGTGTGGGTGATGGCATAGACTAGGCCTATGAAGTGGTCTGGCTTCTCGCCGGGCGGGACGTCTGTGAGGCCTGCGAGCCGGAAGCCGTAGACCATTACCGCTACCTGGCGGCCCATGTCGTTGATATAGAACCTTGTCTCTACCCTGTGGCCGCGGGCGCGGAGGAGCCTCGCCAGCGTGTCTCCGAGGCTCGCGTTCCGGGCGTGGCCTATGTGGAGCGGGTGTACGGGGTTTGCACTGGTGTGCTCCACTACTAGGGTGAGCGGCTTCTCGGCCTCCACTATGCCGAAACGGGGGCCCTCGGCCTCCAGTGTAGCGGCTATGAGCCGCATGGCCTCGGCTGCGTCTATCCTTATGTTGAGGTATCCGCCCACCCTCTTAGCCTCCGCGACCAGGGGCTCCCTTGTGAGCCTCTTGGTGGCCTCCCCGAATAGCTTGTTAATGTCCACCTTGTAGCGCTTCGCATACCTTGCCAGGGGGACTCCGTAGTCGCCTAGCTCCTCGCGGGGGCTCTCAGCGACCGTGTACTCTATCTCCTTCTCGTCAACATCCGCTACTCCTAGGCTGCGGAGAGCCTCCGCGACAGCCCTGGCCAGGATGCGTTGTGGCGACTTCTCGAGGAGGAGCCTGCTAGAAGCCTGCTCCACACCGCGTCCCCGTATAGGGGCCCGGGCGCGGCCGGGACTGGAGGTAAAAGTCTCCGTGTAGAGGGAGACGCTAGCTCTGCTCGGATTCGCGGAGCGCCTCTATTATCTTCTTTATTACCGTCTCCGCGTCCACGCCGTAGATGCGTACTCTCTTGGTGCGACTGCGGAGGCCGTAGACTATCTCAACGCGGGCAGGCTGTGCACGGAAGAGCCTCGAGAAGAACCTTACTAGGCTCGCGTTGGCCCGACCCCCAAGCGGCGGCTCCTCGGTATAGAACACCAGCTCGCCTGCCTCCATCCTGAGCCCGGTGAACCTGGCCTCGGGCTTCACATACACCTGGATGTCTACGTAACCGTCTCCCTCTGTTATCAGCCTGCGCAGGGCCTCCTCCATGATCCGTGTTCCCTCCGTGGCCCTTATTCTCCATGGTTATCCTTCTTGTGGAGAAGATTAAGTAGGTTGCACAGGTTCTCTATGGCTCTCTGTGGGGTGCTGGGGGCCGGATGCTCCGGTTCTACGAGGAGGTCGACCCTCTAGCCACGGTGGAGAAGGCTATCAGGCTCCTCGCGACCCGCGGCGTAGGTCACGCCGCGGTTGTTGATGACGACGGCGTGCTGCTTGCAGTGGTTTCGACTAAGGATATTGCGAGACATGTTGTCGACGCCTTCGAGGAGGCGGGGGTTGTTGAGAGGTTTGACTTCAAGGCCGTAATGGATACCCCCGTGTACGAGATTTCGTCAAAGCCGCCGTATGTGGTTAGGAGCCGCGACCTCTGGGAGTGCGCTAAGATAATGGCTGACCGGAGGATCGGCTTCCTTCCCGTGGTGGACGAGGAGGGGAGGCTTAAGGCTGCGTGCACTGAGCTTGACTACGCGTTGGAACTCCTCAACGACACCAGGCCTGCACGATGCTATGCTACACACGAGCTAATAATGGGCGATGCTAGTGACACTATCATAGAGTCGCTAGGCATAATGCTTGAGAAGGGTGTCCGTCGCCTCCCCCTGCGCATAGGCTCTGAGTACTACATAGCAACTATGTCTATGCTGCTGCTCGCCCTTGCCCGGGAGCCACGCGAGGATACCCTGGTTAGGGAGGTCTCCTACGCTGCTGCGCCTGCCCCACGGCTGAGCTACCAGGAGGCGCATATAGGTGAGGCAGCTGAGCTGATACTCTCCTGCAACGAACGCGCCCTCCTGCTCACAGACGAGGAGGGACTGGCAAGAGCCATAGTGACTGAAAGGGACATGCTCCGCGCCTACGTAGACACTGGTGGCGCATCATGCAGGGAGGAGAGCTAGGCGCCTACATCCTCCTGGCAGCTGCTACAGCATATTTCCTAGCCGGCAGGCTGCTGTGCCGTCGGTGCAGGAGAGATGGAGGAGAGGCTTGTGGAGAGGAGGAAGAGGTTCTGCATAGATGACATAGAGAAGGCATGGATAGAGTATGATAGGCAAAGCGACATACTCTACATACACTTCGCGGATCCAGATGAAGAAGCTGAGGAAGCGATAATGACCGAGAACGATATAGTGTTCCGCGTTAAGGGCGACCGGGTCCTAAGCATGATGATAATGGGGTTCTCCGAGAAGACCGGTTACTAGCATCCTCCCCCCAAACAACTAACAGCCTCAGAGGCGGCCGCGGCATCCTCACCGCCACAAAGGCTCAATGGTGAAACACGGCTCTTCATCGGCCGGTTTTTTATTTCGTAACCGAAGGAGCGGATACGGGAATGCAGAACGGAGGCTCCTCGCGTCAACGCTTCTCCTGGAGCGTAGCGCCCGGTATGCTGCTGCGATCCGCGTAGTGGACTGTGTAGTGGCGAGGCTTGAGCCTGGACACTATGTAGTTGAACGCCCTCCATGGGTCGCTCTGGGCGCCACAAGTATAGATGTCCAGCGTAGCATAGCTGTAATCGGGCCACGTGTGCAGAGCAATATGGCTCTCCAACACAAGTGCTATCACTGAGACGCCGCCATGATAGCCCGTGAAGCTCCATGACTTCATATCCACGAGGTGCATGTTCGCTACCTGCGCCGCCTCGATTATCAGGTTCTCGAGGAACTCCTTATCCCATAGGAGCTTCGGGTCAATGCCGTAGAGATTGCCATAGACATGCTTCCCGGCAATGAAGTCCTGCGCCTGCCGGCTCTCTCCTTCACGGTGTTCTAGGAGCGCCACGGTTTAACACCTCTCTCCTCCATTCTGTAATGCTAGTACTACGTGATTCCCTCTCTCGGTCGGTTAAAGGGGCTGCCAAGAAAAGGGGGATATTAGGGTTTTTGCTCGGCCAGGTGAGCGAAACTCCTAAAGGCGCGCCGACTAGCACTGGTAGCCCTCCAGTATTAGGTTAAGCCTCTCAGCGAGCCTGCACACCTCATCCTCTGGAATCACAGCCACAGCACCATTCTCACCCTCAATGATAGCTATACCCTCAACTATCCTTACCTTGAACCTCGTCCTCTGCTTGGGCTTAGCAAGCTTGAGAACAGGGCTCAGCTCGCCCTTCTTCCTATCACGCTGCACCCCTAGAGGCCCCCAGAGGAGGAAGCTAGAGCCTCCCCCACTCGGAGCCTCGGAAAAAAGTTAGGGGCGTACACCTGAGGAGCCCTAGTTCGTCGCCACGCGTTTTCGGCGGTACATGCGCCACTCAAGGCTTAGGGCTTCGCGCAATGCACGACGCCTTCTTCTCTCCTCCAGCTCCTCCATGACACCAGGCATATCGGGGGTCGCGTAGCGGCCGCCACGCAGCTCTACTACTAGTCCTTCACGACGTAGCCTTATGAGAGCGCGGCGTAGCCTGTCCTCACCGGCTGTGCCGCTGAACTCTTCACGCAGCTCCTTCCATGTGACTGGCCGGCCTTTGCTCTTGATGAACTTGTATACCAGCTCTACCAGCTCCTCGTCGGTCGGCGCCTTCATTACAACGACCTCGTCGTCCTCATAGAGGACTTTTAGGCCTAGGCTCATAGTTTCACACCCAGTATTTAACACGGGTTACATGTTCTTGATAAGTATTACCTTAAGTGGTTGTCTTTAGTTATTATCGGCTAATAGGTTAGGATAAGATGAATTCTTTTTGCGAGACAACAAGAAGCGGACTACCCGCCACTTAGGAAGCTCAACACTGCCTCATACACCCTCGGGTCACGGCGCGATAGCTCAGCTAACACTATGCTTGTGAAACCAGTCACATATAGGTGGAGCACGTAGTAGAGGCGGAAGAGCCTCGGCTCCTCCAGATAGGCTTCTACGAGGCCCACGGTGCTTGCAGTGGATGTAACCAACTCGGCCAGCACATCTGACTCGTCGAAACCCCCCTCTATCACCTTGTAGGCGAAGCTCCGAGTGTTCTCAACCACGTCATGCACGGCGTCCCGCAACTCCTCACCTGCCTCGGTCAAGGCACAACCTGCCGGGTTGCACTCAAGAAGCCCCATCTTCTCGAGAAGCTTGGCGATTTTCTCTATGCTCCTGCACTTGTATCCCTGGCCCTCGAGGAGAGCCTGAACCTCTGTGAGTCTCATCCTTGAAGAGAGACTGCGAAGCAGTAGGAGAATGCAGCGCGCCGGCTGCGACAGACTGCGGAGCGCTGTGCGGTCAGCCTTGACTAGAACCTCCTCGATGACAGCGTTGAACAAGGCTCCGTGCTCCTCCCGCAGTTTCTCCTTCTTCGCTGCGGTCACGGGGCCAGGTCTAAAGGCTTCCCTTTTCCGTTATGGGGGGAGCCCCTTCTTGGCAAGGATGCCGGGGACCAGAATCAATACGAAGGCTAGTACCATGAGTATTATAGCGCCTATTACGGCTATCTTTACTAGCGTAGGATTGTTGCCAACTACTATGGGCACGGGCCCTATGACCACTACGGCGCCAAAGCCGGTTTTCCCGCCACTCCTCATGGTCGCGTAGATAGCCGATGCTATTATTAATACAATGCCAATAACAACAAACATGAAGCCTAGCAACATGGCCTTAGGGAGCCCGGAGGGGGCGACGGCCTCCTCCACGGCATGTCACCTACAAAGTCCCTCTCCGACACGCGGCGGAAGCCGGATTATTTATCCAGGGCTCTGGTGCTCCGCATAACTTCCTTGGAGCAGCTGCTATACACGTGGAGGAATGCCACCCTTGATGTGGGGTTTTAGTGTTAGCCCCTCGGTCCCATGGGTGCCGACACGGGACGAGGTCGTTGAGACCGTCGTTAGGCTTCTGAACCCACTACACGGCGACGTTGTCTACGACCTAGGCTGCGGGGATGGAAGGATAGCGATCTCCATAGCAAGGAGATATCCCTGGGCACGCGTACGCTGCATCGAGATACGTGGCGACCTTGTTGAGAAGGCCAGAGACGCTGCACATACAGCTAACGTGTCTATTGATGTTATACACGGCGACTTCTTTAAACTTAGCTTTAGCGACGCTAACATAATCTACATGTATTTGCTTACAAGCGTAAATCAGAAGCTCAAGCCTAAGCTGGAGGCAGAGCTGCGGCCGGGGACGCTGCTGGTGAGCCTGGACTTCCCGGTACCGGAGTGGATAGAGGTTGCGAGGGTAGAGCTTCCCAGGTCGTGGCAGAGGACGCTCTATGTCTACGTGGTGGGCTACTCCGACGCCCCGGCCAGGGGACTGCAGCCCTCGCTAGAGGCGCTTAGGGAGGGGTTGAGGAGGCTCAAGCTGGAGGCGCTACCGCCCGGTGAGAGGACTAGGGTTAAGAAGCTATTAGAGGCTTAGCTCTTCTCCCTTTTCCAGACCGTGCGCCCATCGGGATAGTCGAGCAGCCTTATGCCGAGTGCAGCCAGCTCGGCCCTTATCTGATCCGCGAGGCTGTAGTCCTTTCTCCTGCGTAGCTCGGCGCGTACCCTCACAATGAGGTCTATTAGCTTCTCTGCCTCCTCCTCGCTGGGCGCTGGCTTAGCGGGCTTCTCGAGCACTGCGAAGACTATGTTGAAGTCGCTGAGGGCCTTGTAGGCTATCGCCGCCGCGGTGTATGACTCCTGGGGAGCGATGTCGCGGAAGGCCAGCCGCGCCAGCTTCATCGCCGCAGCCAACGCTTTTGCGGTATTGAAGTCGCTGCTGAGAGCCTCATGCATCCCTCTCCAGTACTGCCTGGCCTCCTGCACCACCTTGAGCCTCTCGCCACGGAGTGCAGGCTCGGGCTCAGCCTCGCGTAGCAGCCTGGCGAGCAGCTCGTAGGCGTCCTGCAGTCTACGCAGGTTCTGGCCGGCCTGGTGTAGGCTCTCCTCGCTGAAGTCAAGCTGTGTACGGTAGTGGGCGCTGAGGAGCCAGAGCCTTATCGTCTCCGGGGACCAGTGCTTCACGGCCTCACGGTAGGGGATGATGTTGCCGAGGCTTTTGCTCATCTTCTCTCCCTCTATCGTTAGGTAGCCCGTGTGGAGCCAGTACTTGACCCAGGGCCTCTTGCCGAAGTAGGCCTCGCTCTGGGCTCTCTCGTTCTCGTGGTGAGGGAATACGAGATCCTGGCCGCCGCCGTGTATGTCGAACTGGCCGCCGAGATACTTTGACGACATTACGCTGCACTCTATGTGCCAGCCGGGCCTCCCCTTGCCCCAGGGGCTCTCCCAGTAGGGCTCGCCGGGCTTCCACGCCTTCCAGAGGGCGAAGTCAAATGGGTGCCTCTTCTCGCGGAGCACGTCCTCCTCCTGCCTCCACTGCTCCGGGTGCACCCTGCCGCTGAGCTCCCCGTAGCCCGGGTACGTTGTTACATCGAAGTAGACGCTGCCGCTTGGGGCCACATAGGCGTGGCCTTTTTCTATGAGGCCTTGTATGAACTCTATTATCTCTGCGATGTGCTCTGTGACGCGGGGGTGAATGTCCACGCTTATCTTGAGAGAGCGGAGCATCTCGAAGTAGTCCCGGCTATAGGTCTCGACTATCTCGCGCCAGTCGCGGCCCTCGCGCCTGGCCCGGTTGATTATCTTGTCATCTATGTCCGTTATGTTTTGCACATGTATAACATTGTAGCCACGTAGCATAAGGTACCTCTTTATCGCATCGAACGCTACATATGTGCGCGCATGACCTATGTGTACATGGTCGTACACTGTGGGGCCGCAGACATACATCCTCACGAGGCCCGGCTCGAGGGGCTCGAAGGGCTCCAGCCTGCCTCCCAGACTGTTCCTTACAATTATCCGCGGTAGACCGCCCCAATCAATGATGGGGAACCCGGTTATGGCGTGGCCACCCCTGGTGAATGCCGCTATAGGCCCCGGCTCGCCGCCTATTAAGCGGCTACGCGGGACTGGTTAGCCATGTACCGTGTGACCGGGAAGCTGGTGACAGAGGCTCTCCGCGAGAAGGAGAGGCTGCGCAGCAAGCTGGAGTCCATGCTGGAGCCCCGGGAGGCTGAGGAGGCCCGCCGCGACCATCATGCAAGAAGGAGGCCCATAGCCTGCGGCATGACGATACACACGGGCATAGGCTGCAGCTACGGCTGCCTCTACTGCTACGTCCCCGACATGGGGTTCCCGATGAAGCCAAAGCCATACCCGCTCACGGGTCTGCAGCTGGTCTACGCGTTAGCCTCAAACCCCTACTTCGTCCCCGGCTCCTACGGCACACTCCTAGCGTTCGGCTCCGTGACTGAGCCCTTCCTTCCCGAAACCGTTGGGAAGGCCCTTGAGTACCTCCGGGAGACCTCCAGGTGGCTCGGCAACCCGCAGCAGATATCCACCAAGTCCGTACTCGAGGACAACCTCCTCAAAGAGTTCCTTGATGCAGCAGAGGAAAGGATAAGCGTGCTCATAAGCATATCAACGCTGAGACTTGCAAACAAGCTTGAGCCCGCGGCGCCGAACCCCGCCGAGAGGTTCGGGTTCATGAGGAGACTCTCTGAGGCCTTGAGACATGTATCGCTCTTCCTTCGACCAATCATACCGGGGGTAACGGATCGTGAACTAGACGATATACTGAAGGCAGCCGCCGAGGCCGGCGCCAAAGCTGTTATTCCCGGCTCACTGCGCGTAACCCCGGGCATACTGAGAAGACTCAAGGCCTCGAGAATAGTGCCCGTGGATGAGCTTCTACGCCGCCTGCCGCGAAGCCCACGCGGCCCCCGCGACCAGGTGCCGCTCAAGATGAGCGACTTGAAGCAACTAGTGGCTAGGAGGGCTAAGCGCTACGGGCTACACGTCCTCCCAAGCAGCTGCGCCGCCAATATAGAGGCCCACGGCCTCGGATGCCATGCCTGCCGCTGGGGGCCATGTGGAAGTAAGGAAGCCCTGCCCAGGCTTGACGAGGAGGGGGCTAGGGATGCGCTGGAGGCTCTGGGATGCAGGCCGGTGAAGCTGCGGATACGTGGATGGCTTCTCGAGGCACATGCCCGCTGCAGACGGCGTGAAGCCGCCGTGGCCGAAGCTATCCTCGAGTCTCTCGCCAGGCGCCGTGTCCTGCTGAGACCCCCACACGCGTAGATATAGAGGACCCGGAGCCCCCTACCAGCTCCTCGTACAAGGCGCGGCGGTGACGACGACGTGCCGGCTAAGCTCTTCCGTCTCTTCAACCTCATAGTCTCGCACGAGCCCTGGCCTGGAGAGGAGAGGAGGACCCTGCGCATAGTCCAGGATATCCTAGGGCGTGTACGTGTCTTCGACACGCCTAGGAACCTGTTACTGCTGAAGGTCGATGAGCCCTTTGAGGCGGTGAGGAAGCTTGAGGCGCATCTAGGCCCCGAGGATCCGGTGCTGCGTGCTATCCCCCTTGACGGCGAGACCGCCGCCTACGCTGAAGACGTCCGCGACGCTGTGGTTGAGGTTCTGAGAGAGAAGCTTGGCGACAAGAGGCCTAGGTTCGCAATAAGGCTTGAGGGAAGACTCTGGAGTAGGGAAACCGGGCAACTGCTTCACAAGGACGAGGCCATAAGCATAATAGCTGAACCCATAGACCTTCCCGTGAACCTCAACAACCCCGAGGTAATAGTATTGATTAAGCCTGTCAGACTGCACCGGGCCCAGCGCTATGCCGGGATAATGATTGGATCCCCCAACGCCGTGTACTCTAGGGCAAGGAAGTGGCGACGGGCCTAGAGGGATATCCGGGAGCCTCTGGCCCTGGAGCCCCTACCTGGGTTAGAGTGAGCCATGCCAGATACCGTGGAAGGGCTACAGTCGAACTCCTGCGACCTAGTAGGCTACGTGGTGGACAACGCTACGCCGGTTTCCTTCAGGTTTGTGTCTCCCAGCCCACCTCTTGTGGGAGACTATGTGGTTGTCGAAGCCTCGCCCTCGCCTCTACTCGGCCTGGTCAAGAGCGTCGGCACTAGGAGCGTGACGCTCGCCTCCCTACCGGGCGTCTATGACCCTGTCGTAGTTGAGAAGCTTCGGGCCGAGGAGGGCGGCGACGTCTTCTTCGAGTGCACAGCTTCCCTCCTAGGGCGCGTGGATAGCCTTGAGATGCCGAGGCTCCCTCCTCTCCCCGGCGCCAGGGTTTGCCGTGCCCCCGTTGAGCTGCTGCGCCACGTCTTCGGCGGCGAGCCACCTCACTGGATAAGCGTCGGAACCCTCCTCTCCCGACCCGAGATCGAAGTCAAGGTTAACGTTAACAAGATGGTTACCCGTCACACCGCCATCCTGGCCGTCACTGGTGCTGGGAAGAGTAACACTGTAGCTGTAGTAGCCGATGAGATAGCTCGTATAGGAGGCACTGTGCTCATATTCGACTTCCACGGCGAGTACGTGGGCTCCTCTATAGGTGGGGGCGTTAACCGGATAGAGGCTAAGATAAACCCGAGGCTCCTCAGCATAACCGAGCTAATGGTTTTGCTCGGCATTGAGCACAGGTTCTACAACCAGGAACGCGTCCTCCGCAAGGCCTTGAAGAGGCTCGGCGAGAAGGAAGTGCAGGGCAGGTTTCTGGAGGACCTCAAGGCCGAGGTAGAGGGCATAGCCGTCTCAGCCTCTAGGAGGCGGGAAGAGGCCACTGCTGCAGCGGCCGTTGTGAACAAGATAGAGGCCCTCATGGAGCGCTACGGAGACATAGTGGACGACTCCGCGCCGGACCCGGTGGCGCGGCTGCGCCCCGGGAGGGTAAACGTGATAGACCTTAGTAGAGTTGACGAGGACGCTGCTGACGCCGTGGTGAGCCATGTTCTACGCACGCTCCTCTGGGAGAGAAAGCGACACAAGCTGACGGGTGTGAGCAGGGTTCCGTACCCGATCCTTGTAGTGCTTGAGGAGGCGCATATACTGGCGCCTAGAGATGATGACACCTTGTCCAAGTACTGGCTGTCCAGGATAGCAAGGGAGGGTAGGAAGTTCGGCCTGGGGTTAATGCTTGTGAGCCAGAGGCCCAAGGCCCTGGACCCGGACATACTGGGGCAGGCTAACAACCTGATAGTGTTAAGGATAGTTGAGCCCTCGGACCAGCGCTACATACAGGAGGCTAGCGAGAGCTTGAGCAGCGACCTGGTAGAGCAGCTTCCTTCCCTCAACGTCGGTGAAGCCGTGCTAGTGGGGCCCTTCGTGAGGGTGCCCGCCCTCGTCAAGATAAGGAAGTTTGAGGGCAGACTAGGGGGTGGAGACCCAGATGTCGTGGCTGAGTGGCAGAGACACTGGAGCCACCTCTCGGAGAACCATGGACCCCTCTACTCGGAGTTCCTCTAGCGGAGGGTGAGCATGCCCCTTGCCGGGCACACTTCACGTGCTCCACGTGGCTGACACGCATCTAGGCTATCGACAGTACGGACTCATAGAACGCGAACTGGATCTCTACGATGTCTTCAACGAGATAGTTGAGAAAGCGATAAGGGAGAGAGTGGACGCAGTCATACACTCTGGCGACCTCTTTGACTCCTATACTCCGCCGCCACAAGCCCTACGCGCCGCCTATCGGAGCCTAAGGAGGCTCAAGGAGGCAGGCATACCGTTCATCACTGTGCTCGGGGACCACGATACGCCTAAGCGGCGGGCACTGCCGCCTCCCGTGCTCCTCGAGGAGATAGGTGTTCTACGCTGCATAGGGCTCCGCGGCCCCGAGTCCGCCAGGATTGAGACAAGGAGCGGCGTCCTCAGCGTCTCCGGGCTCCACAACCTGCGCGGCATTGCTGCCAGACAGAAGCTGCTGGACGCGCTCTCCGGCCCTGCATTCAGACCGCCGCGGGAGGAGGCCTCTGTACTCATGCTGCACCAGACTCTGCAAGAGGCCGCGCCGGAGTTCGACGTGGGGCTGGGCGAGCTGCCCAAGGGCTTCTCCTACTACGCGCTCGGCCACATACATTTGACGCGGATATGGGGGCTCGGTGAGAGCAAGGTAGCTTACCCAGGCTCGCCGGAGGCGCTCCGCCTCGACGAGGCTAGACAGAGAGACCGCTACGTGCTGCTCGCAGAGCTGGCGCCTAGACGCACGGTGTCTCTGGAAAAGCTGCGCCTCGAGAGCGTGAGGCCCCAGCTGGTTGAGGAGATTGATTACAGTGGCATAGAGGGCGCTAGGGAGGCCCTCCACCGCCTCCGGGAGGAGCTCGCGAGGCTCGCCTCGCGAGGGAAGAAGCCCCTCCTCCACCTAACGGTCAAGAGGGTCCCGAGACAGGACAAACCACGGTTATACAGACTCACAGAGAACATGGTTAAGGGAGTCACGCTGGCCTACCGTATGAGGATAGACGTCCTTGAGGAAGATCTGCCAGAGTCTCTGCAAGCCCCTGGAGCCGTGGACATACACAAGATGCTTACAGAACTCCTCCGCGACAAGGAGGCCGTAGAGGTGGCGGAGAAGCTCCTCGACATCCTCGGGCAGGGAGGAAGCCACGCACTACGCGAGGCCGAGGACTGGCTACGCAAGAAGTTCGGTATAGAGGGGTGACCCGCATGATAGTCGAGCGCGTAGAAATAAGCAACATATTAAGCCATCGTCACACTATCGTAGAGTTCCCGCGAGGAGTAACAGCCATAGTTGGACCTAACGGGGCAGGCAAGACAAGCATAGTTGACGCCATAACCTACGCCCTCTTCGGCTCCCACAGCCGAGACCCCCACGGCAAGAGAGCCGCCCTAATAAGGCTCGGGGAGAGCTACGCAACGGTAACACTAGACTTCAGTGTACGCGGAAGGAGCTACCGGATAAAAAAGCGCATACAACGCAACGGCACAACCACCGCCTCCCTCTACGCCCTCGAGGGCGGCTCACAGAAGCTGCTGGCCAACAGCGCTAAGGCGGTCGAGGCACAGCTGCGCAGCATCCTTGGTCTAAGCCTCGACTTGGCCTACAAGCTCTACGTGACGAGGCAGGGTGAGATAGAGGATCTATTAACCGACCGCAAGAAGAGACTGGATCTGCTCAACTCGTTACTGAGGATAAAGGACATAGAGAACACCTACAAGGAGATGGGCTACCTGATAAGATCCTTCGAAAAGGACAAGAAGAATGTTGAAGAGAGGCTAAGGGAGCAAGAAACGCAGCTCGCGATGCTGCGAGAGAAGGCCAGACAGCTTGAGAGGCTAGAGAGGCAGCTGAAGGAGATAGTTCCGCGGATAGAGGAGGCTAGGAGGAGGCTTGAAGAGGCCGAGAAGCGCCGCAGAAGGTGCCTTGAACTCGAGAAGCACAAGGAGAGCCTCAGCGCCAGGCTCCAAAACATATCCGACGTGGCTAGGCTTGTAGAGAAGCAGCTAAGCGAGAAGCGCAAGGAGCTTGAGGAGGCGAAGCAGGCCGCACAGAGGCTCGAGGAGCTCAAGGGGAAGCTCCTTCTGCGCGATAAGCTAAAGGAGGCTGCCACTGTTAAACAAAGTCTGCTAAGCCTTAACGAGAGAATCGAGGAGTACGTGCAGGAGGCAGAGGAGATTAAGGAGAAGCTGGAAAGGCTTCCCGAGCTAGAGAGAGCCGCCAAGGAGTACCTTGAGACAGAGGATCTTGTTGAGAGACTGGAGAAGGCTGCGAGAGACTACGAGGCAGCCAAGGCCAGGATGGATAGGCTTGAGAGGGAAGTAAGCGAGCTAGAGAGGACGACCAGGGAGCTGGAGAGGAGGCTCCTGTCAAGGATACGGTCCAACGTCAGCATAGGGGACTACGGCGACCCCGTGAAGGCCCTGGAGCGCCTCCAGGGGATAATAGACGAGGTGTCAACTCTCATAGACAAGATACAGGCAAGGGTAAGCGAGACAAGCAAGGCAATAGGCGCCAAGAGACAAGAGATAGCCGAGATCGGGGAGAACCTGGAGAAGCTCACGAGCGCGAGGGGCCGCTGCCCGCTCTGCGGCCGCCCGCTCGACGAGGAACACAGGCTACAGCTCATAACGCAGCTCCGCCGGCGCAAGAAGAAGGCCGAAGAGGAGCTCGCGATGTTGGAAAGCAAGCTAATGCATCTGCAGAGCCAGCTCGCTGACCTCAAGAAGAAGAAGACTATGCTTGAGAGACTTGCAAGGAGCATACAGGGGGATGTGGAGAAGTACCGCGTGTACAGGGAGCGGCTGGAGAGGCTACGGGAGGAACTGTCTGAGGAGCGGGCCACCTTCCTGGCCACGCTTGCAGCCTACAAGGAATACGAGAACGCCAAAGAGAGGGTGGAGAACCTCAAGCCCCTCTACCGCGAGTACCTTGAAACTAAGCCCCTAGCCGATCGGCTCAGCGCGATAAGGGAGCAGCTACGAGCACTGAAAGAGGAGAAGAAGAGACTCGAAGAGGAACTGAATAACCTACTCGTCTCCCTCGGCATCCCCGTTGAGAGGCTTGAGGAGGCGCTAGAGGAGGCCGAGCTGGCTGCAGAGGAGGCCGCCGAGCTGAGGGCCCAGGCGGCTAAGCTCGGGGCGCTGGAAGGGGAGGTGCGTGCGCTCGAGGAGAAGCTCAGCAGCCTCCGCAGCGAGCAGAGGGCTCTGGCCGAGGAGCTTGAGAGAGTTGAGGAGGAGCTCGCGAAGTTAAGCGGCGTAGAGGAAGAGTATAGGCGCCTTGAGGAGGAATATAGGAGGCTGAGTGAGGAGGCGGCCTCACTCAAGGGCAAGGTGGAAGCCATACGCGGCGAGCTGGAGAGGCTGCCCGCAGTAGAGAGGGAGGTTGCCAGGCTGAGAGGGGAGGCTGAGAAGCTTGAGAAGCTTATGTCCCTTCTCAACAAGATACGCCAGGTGTTCAGGGACGCACTGCCGAGGCTTGTGAGGGCTAAGGCGCGGAGCGCAATTGAGTACTATCTCCGCGACGCTCTCTACAAGTTCAACATGGACTTTGTCGACGTCATGCTAGGCGACGACTATGAGGTAGTCGTTGTGGGACGCGAGGGCAAGAAGACAGTCAATATGCTTAGCGGGGGCGAGCGCGTAGCCGTAGCGATAGCCTACAGGCTTGCTATAGCCAAGGCTGCCGGCGGCCGTGTGGAATCAATGATAATGGACGAGCCTACTGTACACCTGGACGAGGAGAGGAGGAGGGAGCTTATAGGGATAATCCGCTACGGCCTGGAAGCCACGGGACTCGCACAACTCATAGTGATAACGCATGATAGGGAGCTGGAGGAGGCCGCGGACACCATAGTCGAGGTCGAGAAGCGCGACGGTGTGAGCGTCGTCAAAGTAAGGCAGCCGGCTATAACCGGGGTATAGGATGCCAGCACCACTTGCAGAGCAGCGCTACCTCATCCCACCCGTGTAGACGTGTTTCACCTCTATGCACAGTTCTCCACTCCTCTAGACCGCTGCGGCGCAAGCCTATAGTCACATGCTCCGCCGCAACCACCAGCTTGTCCCCACGTAGCACAGCTGGAGGAGCCTTGAGAGGCTTCAAGGGGAGGCCACTACGCACGAGGAGAGCGGCGAAGCTCCTAGCCGCTGCATGTGGGCCCAACTTCGCTGCTGCTGCCAGAGGGACAGCCGCCGAGGGGTCTCCTAGGCGCTCGAGGCACCAAGCCCACTCGGCGAGGCCAAGGCCGCGCCGCGCCTCGCATAGCAGTACTTCGTCTAGAGCTGGGAGCCCAGAGACCATGGGCCAGGCTAGTGCCGCCGCTAGGCGCGGCTCTATGTATGCACTCTTCTCATCCAGGACTGCAGCCCGACTGGCTACTACCAGCTGTGGGTACCAGGCTGCCTCCATTACAGTCCTCTGGGTCGAAGCTATAACCGTTACATGTCTATGAGGAAGACCGTAGAACTCGAACCCTGGCTCGCTATCAACGACCACAAGGGTGTCCACCACGATATAGCCTGGAGGAGACGGCAGCAAGGCTCCATAGGGGGCTACAAGAACCCCCTCTTGCAGCTCAACGACGCCCTCCCAGCGCACATAGCCACCACGTGGCTCGATAATCTGGCTCTGGACCAGCAAGGGGCAGCTTGACTCCACTGAGGCTTTGGCGGGACTGTTAACTGCATCAAGGTAGAGGCTGTAGCTGCATGGCCTCCGCGGCACGCCTCTAACCACCATGCGCTTGAGGAGAAGTGAGGGTAGAAGAAGGATACCGAGGGAGGGGTATGCGCGGCCTCTAGCGCCGGCCCCGGGGTCATCGCCCGCCTTCTCTGCGGCGGCCTCTCCCCCCGGGTGTCGGCCGTCCAGAATCACCTTCCCCCTAGGTTGGGGCTTTGCTTGTTTCTCTCACCGCTTCTTTCTCCTTGGTGGGAGAGCGGTTGTCCTATGATACTGTTGCCCTAGACCTTGCTCTAATGTTCGGGATGTATGTGGAAAAATCTATTTACTTGTACGTTCAGGCCTCGTGGCCTGGCGAACAGATATGAGCCTTGCCCAGAAGCTTGAGGAAATAAAGTCCAAGATCCGCTGGGCTGAGATGCACTTCGTTGACGTAGCTGGATACATGAGGTCTGTTGCAGTACCCGCCCGCGAGCTTGACGAGAAGGCTCTGGCTGAAGGTATGAACCTGCTAGATGGTAGCAGCGTGGAGGGCTTTGCCGGCATAGAGGAGAGTGACTACAGGCTGCGTCCCGACATCAACACGTTTGCGCTCCTGCCCTGGGCTGAGGGAGTTGGCAGGTTTATCGCTGACGTGTTCACTCCCGCGGGTAGGTTCGTTAAGGATCCCCGCTACGTGGCTGACCGTGCCCAAGAGTACCTCGACTCTCAGGGGCTTAACGCGTTCTTCGGCCCCGAGGTTGAGTTCAAGCTGATAGACCGCATATATCTTGACGTGGATGCTCCTCACCGGGGCCTCGGCTACCGTATTGAGAGCAGGGAGACCGACGAAGAGGTAATAGTGTCCTTCCAGAAGATAAAGAAGGCTTACCACACGCCGACTCCCATAGACAAGGTAGCGGCAGTCCGCTACGAAATAGCCGAGGTTCTTGAAGATTACTTCGGTTTCACCGTTGAGGCTCACCACCACGAGGTAGCTGCTATGGGCCAGGTCGAGATAGACTTCAGGTTCGCCGACCTCAAGACCACCGCTGACCGCGTGGTCACGCTAAAGTACGTGGCCCGTAACGTGGCCGCGAAGCATGGCCTCGCGGCAGTGTTCCTGCCCAAGCTCGTTGCAGGCGACAACGGCAACGGGATGCACACCCATGTCAGTCTTTGGGACAAGAACAGCGGCAAGAACCTATTCTACGACCCTAACGACGAGTATGCTGAGATAAGCCAGACCGGCCGCTACTTCATAGGCGGCATCCTGGAGCACGGCCGTGCTCTAGCAGCAATAGTGGCGCCGACAGTGAACAGCTACCGCCGCCTCGTCCCGGGCTATGAGGCCCCTGTCTACCTGGTGTGGAGCAAGGGCAATAGGAGCGCCGCGATAAGGATACCCTTCTACGAGAAAGGCAATGAGAAGAGCAAGAGGATAGAGTTCCGCAGCCCTGACCCCAGCGCCAACCCCTACCTAGCCTTCGCCGCGATACTCGCCGCCGGCCTCGACGGCATAAAGAAGAAGATTGATCCCGGCGACCCTGTAGATAAGAACGTGTACGCCATGACAGAGGAGGAGAGGAGGAGGCTAGGCATACGCGAGCTGCCCAGGAGCCTCGACGAGGCACTTGATGAGCTGGAGAGCGACAACGAGTTCCTGAAGCCGATATTCCCAAGGGAGTTGCTAGAGTCCTACATAGAGGTGAAGCGTGCAGAGGCTGGCAGCCTGCGCCAGTATCCCAACCCTATGGAGATATACATGTATATGAACCTCTAGCGGCTGGAACAGATCCTCTCCTCCTTTTTCTAGCGCAAGTCCCTCAGCTCTCCTCGTTCCAGTCTCCTTTCTCCACGTTGCACTCCTTACTGCGCTTCCGAGCACTTCGCCTTGACCGGTTCCTCCTTAAGCTTCCCTGGAGGACACGAGCGAGAGGGATGACCCCTGGTGTGGCCGATGAGGAGGGCTCCGGGCTCACCCGAGCCCCGGAGCGAGGACGAGGAGGGGATGCCGGCCCGAGGCCTATGCCCTGGCCTCAAGCGCTGTGCTAGGCTTGCCGCATGTATTGGGTTGGGTTTCCATAGCTTAGCTTACTATGAGGAGGATACTGGACGCGAGGCCTATGTCGAGGTTGAGCCAGGCGAGCCCTGTAGAGTGACCCTGCTCGACCCCAGCGGCTGCGTCGAAGATACCTTAGATGCACTATACCGGGCCCTCCCAATGCTCGTACAAGCGCCTCTGCCGAGCTATGAGCTTGAGTGCCGTGAGCCCGTTGCTGAGGAGGGTCTCCGCTATCGGGGGCTTACCTTACGCCTCGTATCATGTATAAGGGAGCACATGGTTCCATGCATGAAGAGGCTGGCAGTGGAGCCGCGTGAGTACTTCGCCGTCCTCGGATGGAACGGCCTCTACGCGGTTGGCCCTGGGAGCGAGAGGGCTGTAACCCTTCCACTAATACGTTCTGTTGTTTTTGGCCATACGCATCCGGGTCCTCTTTGTTACCCGTCCTGGCGCGACTTGAGGAGCTTCGCTGAGTACTTCGCGTCAGGAGGCCTCGTGGAGGTCATAGTATCCACCAACTGTGCCTTCGTGCTGCGCCTAGTCGAGCCCTTTGCCGAGGACGACTATTGGGCACTTCAGGAGACGGCGAGATGTGCTGAGAGAGCGGAGAAGAGGGGAAGTGGCGAGGATTATATGCTGTGCCTCAATAAGCTCTATGGATTGAGGAGCGTGGAAGCAGGCATGCTCTAGGCCAGGTAGTCTCCCCACTCCTCCACTATCCTCCGGAGATGTTCTCCTGCCCGAGGCCCGACTAGGCGTAGGCTCCCACTCCTCTTGGGCAGCCCTAGGCGCGCCGTACGCCACCGCCTCGGCGCCTTGAGCGGAGCCTTCAACGGGTACTTTACGTAGGGCTCCCTCAGCGCGTTAACCTCCTTGAGGGCCTCCAGTATTACTTCTATCTTCTCCTCATATGTCTTAGCCTTGACGAGCTTGGGTCTGACTTCTATGAGCCGGCCGCGCCAGTTGAGGCACGGAATGAACTTGAAGTCATACGTTACTCTAACCCTCGTACACGCTGCGCAAAATAAGTAGTTGCCTACAGGGCCTACTATTTCAACGCGTACGCCATTGTCTAGAAGCAGTACTGGGCGATTATGGAGGCCTAAACGGTACCTTATCTCAACTATACGATCCTCTAGCTTCTCGAGGACACGCCAACGGGGCAGATGGTGCTCCTTGAAGCGATGGGCAGCCTTGCCGACAGGGTGGAGTTCTATAAACTGTACCATTGCTCCTACGTCGGCAGCGAAGTCTATTACCCTGTCTATGTCATCAAAGTTTATATCTCGTAGAACGACGTAGTTTATCTTGACGCTTATCCCGTAGTCTCTTGCAAGCCTTATGTTTTTAAGCACCCTGCCGAGAACCCGGGCCCCAGTTATCTTCTCAAACGCCTCCTCCGTCAATGCATGAAGGCTCACATTAATGTGCCCTAGCCCCGCCTCAGCCAGACCCGGCAAGTGACGGTGAAGGAGCGAAGCATTAGTGGTCATCGAGACATAAGCCCCCGACGAGTGAAGCAGACGCACTATCTCTACAAGGTCGTCCCTTATCGTCGGCTCGCCACCGGTTATCTTAAACGCCTTTATTGAGGCTCTCCTTGCTGCCTCGGCCAGCAGCTCAAGTTCCCCGAGGCTCAGCTCCTCCGATGCTACCCTTGAGGAGTGATAGCCCTCCATGTGGCAGAAGAAGCAGGAAAAGTTACAACGCCCAGTCACCATTATCCTTAGGTTTGTTAGTGGCCTGCCATAGCGGTCGAAGAGCAGCGTGGCCCGGGTCACCCGTGCAACATCCCGGGGTTCCGGGCTACTTAATGTTCCGCATGCTGAAATTTGGGGCAGCTAGTCAGCCTTTATATGAGGCCCCGTGTATCTACTCGTGCCTGAGACAGGCAGCGGCGTGCGAAGCGTTGCTCCGGGGAAACGGCCGCTCAGTAGCCACCCCGAGGGAGTTTGCATGACTTGCCTATGCCCCGGCATTCCCTTCGTGACGCCCTAACGAGGGGATCCGAATTGAACAACGGTGCAGGCGAGAAGCGCCTACCTTGCCCCAGGTGCGGAACCAGGATGGAGTACTGGGTTGAAATAGAGATAAGCGACGGCTCTAAGAGGATAAGGTACTACTATAAGTGCCCACGCTGCGGCTACCGGCTCCAAGACATAGTTATCAACGTGAAGAAGAATGGCGACAGCGTAGTCCTAGAGAAAGAGGAGCACCTGCCCCTCCGGCTCAGCGTAAAAGTGGGCAACACTAGAGGGAGGCAGAGGAGAGAGGCGTGAGGCCTAAGCCAATGTTTTTACCCCTATCTGGTTGGCTGCGTCTCTCTTGCACTAATGGCTACGCTGCTCCGCGGCCGCGGAGCGGCCACGGTGAGCGGTGGCCGCTATGACGCGAAGGGCTTTGTGGCTCTTCAACAAGCTTCATCGCTTGTACAAAGATATGATTCACTACGCCTCGATTCTACGCGCGAAGGAGATAGCCAGGAGGATGTTCGTGACCAACAGTTTTGACGGCCTGCTGTCAAGCCTCGGCGTGGTCCTGGGAAACTATGTCTCTGGCACCACGAGCCTCCATAGCTATGTGGGCACTGTACTAGGTGCTGCATTCTCTCTGGGCTTTTTCAGTGGCGTGGTTGCGACCTATCTATCAGAGAGGGCTGAGCGCATCCGCGAGCTAAAGAGAACCGAACGCGCCATGCTTCACTCATTGAAGGGCACTATATATGAGAGGGCTGCGAAGCTAGTCCCTATCTACGTTGCCCTCTGGAGCGGCTTCGGCGCAATAGTGTTACCCATGATAGGGCTTACGCCTTTCCTCGTAGCCCTTGCTGCCGGTTTCCATGTCCAGGTACACGTGCTAGTCTACTCCTCGGCCGCAATAATGATAGTTGAGCTATTCGCGCTCGGCGCCTACCTGGGCAGAATAAGCGGTGAGAACGTGCTCTTAAGCGGAACCAGGATGGCTGCTATAGGGCTCGCGTCAGTTATCTTCTTTACGCTTCTACATCTAGCTGGATGAAGGGCGCCTCGGGACAGCGAAGAGATCCTCATAGCCCAGAAGTCTTATTCAGCCGTAGGCTAGAGTAGAGGGACTCAGCTCCGCCGGAATTCTTCACTGGCGCCCTACCATGTTCAACTGCGGCGACCGGGTTATAGGCTTCTGCTCCTCGAGACCCTGGTGTGTCAAGCTCCTGGCCCTAGTGGTCTCTATGCAGGGAATGGATGAAGCCCACGGACTCCCTCACAGTGTTAGGGTGTTATGCAACGCATTGTTAATAGGCGAGAAGGAGGGCGCCGACCTGGACGTTGTCACGGCCACCGCGCTGCTCCATGATATTGGACGCAGCGTGGAGAGACCGGGGCTGCACCACGCCGAGGTCTCGGCCGCACTCGCTATGCTCCTACGTCCCCTCGCACCCGTGCTTCTGGAGAAGGCTGAGCTTATAACCGAATGTATTCTCCGACACAGCTATAGCCTTGGAATCGAGGGTGATGCTCCGCTTGAATGCTGCGTCCTAAGAGACGCCGATAGGCTTGATGCACTGGGAGCCCTTGGAGTCTACAGGACTATAGCCCACGGCGCTGTTCGAGGGCGTAACGTGGAGGACACACTAGAGCACTTCCATGCCAAGCTCTCAAGGCTCGCCGATACGATGTGCACCGAGACCGGTAGGCGCTTGGCCCGCGAGAGGAGTGAGTTGCTCAGCAGCTTCTTCAAGGCACTGCGCGAGGAGTACAGCGTTTACCGCGGGGCCGTAGAGTGGGCGACGCTGAAGGCTTTAGAGGAGCTGACCCCGGCGAGAGGGGTGGCGGAGAAGCATGGCGCCGAGGACACTTATTCTGCTCATACTAGACGGAGCCGCTGATAGGCCCGTGGACGGCCGTACCCCGCTTTCCGAGGCCAAAACACCCGGGCTTGACAGCCTCGCCTCGTCCGCTGTATGCGGCTTCCACTACCCAGTAGGCCCCGGGATAGCCCCCGAGAGCGACCTCGCAACAATATCCCTCCTCGGCTACGAGCCAGACCGCTACTACACGGGACGCGGCCCCCTGGAGGCGCTTGGAGCCGGGATGAGCCTCCGCGAGGGCCACGAGGTCGCATTCAGAGCCAACTTCGCAACCATAGACCCCGCTACTAGGAGGATCATAGACCGCAGGGTAGGCAGAAGTCTCAGCAGCAGGGAAGCGAAAGAACTCGCCAACGCGCTTGACGGGATGAAGCTCGGCGAGGACGGCTACGCCCGTGTAAAGGCCACAATAGGGCACAGAGCGGTGGTGATTATAGGGAGCAAGAGCCGCCGCTTAAGCGCCGCAGTGCAGAACATTGACCCAGCCTATGTGAGACGGGGCATGATATCCGAGGCTGTACCTAACCCGAAGATGGTGCTCCCGCACTGCGAGCCCCTCGAAGACAAGCTTGAGGCTAGGGAGACTTGCCGCCTAGTGGACGAGTTCATAGACAAGACCATAGAGATCCTGGACAAGCACCCTATAAACCTGGACCGGGCAAGGAGGGGCCTCCTCAAGGCCAACGCGATACTGCTGCGCGACGCCGGTGACCGTCTACCGAGAATGCCCCCCGTCGCTAGTATAGTTGGCCTCAAACCCGCGGCGGCAATAGCCGAGATGCCTGTAGAGATAGGGATAGCTCGCGCTGCGTCTATGAAGATCTACAGCGTGCCGCCGCCTAGCGGCGATATAGCACACGACCTCCCGTTCAGGCTCCAGGCCGTGCTTGACGCGTTGGCCGATGGAAACCGCTTCATATATGTCCACTTGAAGGGGCCGGACGAGCCGGGCCACGACGGGGATTTCGAGAAGAAGAAGAATGCAATAGAACTAATAGACAAGCACTTCGTCCAGCCTCTACTCAAGAGGATAGACCTAAGTGAGGCCGCCGTGCTAGTGACCTCGGACCACGCGACACCATGGATACTGAAGAGCCACAGCGGCGACCCAGTACCCTGGATGCTCGCATACAAGGGCCTCATGAACACCGGACTGTCAAAGTTCTGTGAAACCGTTTGCGAAGAGAAGGCCATAGCCAGGCTGGAGCACGGCTGGGAGCTGCTACCCTACGTGAGGAGGCTTTTAGAGGAGGGAGGGACTCAGTAGCGCCCGAAGCCTCATCACACCCCGCTCTCGCTTGATGAGCGGGGCTCAGCTCCGGTCCACGTCAGCACGTCCCTCCCTGAGCAAAAGGGGCGGCTGGCACGCCGCCCATAAACCTCGCCGCTCCTTGCTTTCTCTTTCTACAAGGGCTTAGCCGTGATGATCCCGAAGTTCTGCGAGCCCCGGCAGGAGAGCAGGCACTGGGGCTGTGAGCGGGGCCTTCCTATCTGAGCCCTTGTTTGGGCCACTAGGCGTCCAGTAGAAGGCCCACACCAGGACAAGCCTTGACTAGTTGCTGCAGCCTCGCAGCTGCACGCAGGTAGGCCTCGGGGGCGCCACAGTCCAGCGTGACCGTTGAGGCGTAGGAGCCTATACCGGGAGCCGGCGCGGTTATGGGCTTCGGTGTTGCCACTGCGAGGAGACAGCCATGCGTCTCCGCCACTATCCATGCCCCGCCGCCGGCGCAGCGGGGGGTGCCGCAGCTGTATGCAGAGGCGAGCCTCGCTATACACTCATAGAGACGGCGCGGATCACTGGAGACTAATCTTAGGCGAAGCATTCCCGATCCCTCCCTGCCCCTGGGGTTCTAGGCGGCTCCTGGTTAGCTAACTCACAAGCGGTTTAAGGATGCGTGCTGCCCCGTCCCGGCTCCCCGGGCAGGCCTCCTATGAGCCGCCAAGCCAGTGGACTACGCAGGGCCCTGGAGATTATTGATGGGCTCACCAAACTTAAGCAGACGAGCTTACTCGTATTCTCGATGTACGCTGCCTTCATAGCTGCCGGTGGTCTCTCTCGCCCCTTGCTGCTTCACCTGGAGCTACTTGGGATAGGCTATGTCGCTATAGGCTCGGTCACCGCTATAAACATGTACTTTGACCGCGACATAGACGCTGCTATGCCTCGGACGCGTAGCAGGCCCCTGCCCTCCGGCGCCGTGAGTCCCGGGGCAGTGCTGGGCGTCTCCGCCGTCCTCCTAGCAGTATCCCTCGCAGCTGCCTGGCTCCTCGTCAACCCTTACTACGCTGCCGCAATAGCCCTTGGTTTCGTGTTCGACATAGTAGCTTATACTCTTCTCCTCAAGCGGAGGACGCCCCTCAACATAGTGGCTGGCGCTGTCGCGGGCGGCGCGCCGGCGCTCGGAGGCTGGGCCGCGGCAACGGGAAGAATTGATGCTGCCGCCGTGCTGTTCTCGCTTATCGTTGCAGCCTGGGTTCCCGCCCACATATGGTTCCTTGCAACCTTCTACCGCGAGGACTACAGCAGGGCCAACGTACCCATGCTCCCCGTGGTTACTGATTCCAACGTGGTAGGTATAGGCGTTGGCCTTGGTGCTCTCGCAACGGGCTACGCTGTTGCCGGTTTAGCGCTGCTCCACGCTATAGGCCCACTGGCTGCCGCTTACGGGCTCTTCATGAGCTGCTACCTCTTCAAGTTAGCCGTTGACTATGTTGAGAGGGGCGGCGACAAAGCCTACGCCAGGAGAGCCTTCGTTAGGGTAAACATGTCCCTCGGCCTCTTCTACGCCATACTTATAGCCGAGAAGGCTGCCTCCATGCTCGCGGCCTGGCTGTGATGTGAATAGCGGTCTCCGAGCCCCGGCTGGGGTGCTGAAGAGACTCCCATGAGCTGAGCACGGCCACCTATTTATCGTTGAGGCGACTGCTAACCCTTGTCTAGACGGTGAGGCTTCTATGCCGGGGCCTCTACGTGGACGCGACCTTCTCTCAATAAACGACTTGTCCCCTGAGGAACTCCGCCTCGTACTAGACACCGCACGTGAGATGAAATTGCGCTACTACAGTGGCGAGAGAATCATACCGGTACTCCGAGGGAAGACCGCCGCCCTGATCTTTGAGAAGCCCAGTACGCGGACAAGGGTTAGCATGGAGGTCGCGCTGCTCCAACTGGGGGCGGCACCCCTTGTCTTCAACCGTAACGAGCTGCAGCTGGGCCGCGGTGAGCCCATCAAGGATACCGCGAGGGTTCTCTCCAGGTACGTTGACTTGATAGCGGCCAGGGTTTACAAGCACGAGACACTCGTGGAGCTGGCCGCTTATGCTAGTGTTCCCGTAGTCAACATGCTGAGCGACCTGGAGCATCCCCTACAAGCGCTGGCCGACATGCTGACTATAGAGGAGAAGAAGGGCAGTATAAAGGGGCTCAAGATAGTATACGTGGGCGACGGAGCCAACAATGTTGCGCACAGCCTCCTGCTAGCCGTAGCTAAGCTGGGCGGTCACATCGTCGTAGCGTCGCCGCCGGTGCTTAGGCCTCGCAAGGAGATACTCGAAGCAGCCCTGGCTGCTGCACGCGAGACCGGTGCCACCATAGAGCTAGTCGATAACCCCGAGGACGCTGTAAGGGGCGCCGATGTCATCTACACGGACGTGTGGGTGAGTATGGGCGAGGAGAATAGGGCTGAGGAGAAGAAGAGGCTCCTCAGCCCCTATCAGGTTAACGCTGCGCTGATATCGCTCGCCTCGAGCAATGTGTTGTTCATGCACTGTCTGCCCGCACACCGTGGCGAGGAGGTTACCGGGGAGGTTATTGAGGGCCCGTGGAGCGTTGTATGGGATCAAGCCGAGAACAGGCTCCACGTCCAAAAGGCTGTACTGGCGCTAATTATGAGCGACTAGCCCCTAATCCTCTTTACAGCCACGTTCTTCTCCTTTGCGGCCTTAAGAGCCTCCTCGGTGAGCTCTGGTCCGCCACCATAGAGTATTAGGACAGGCTTTGCGTTTATCGATGCAGCCTTCTCCGCAAGCTTCTCCACTATCTCCGAGGTTACGCGTATCTTACCATACACCACGTCGGCTGCTATCACTTCCCCGGCCTTCTTGGCTACGAATGAGATGCGGCCCTTGGAAGTGTCGAACAACATGGTGACACTGTAACCCGCCTCAACGTACCTAGCCGCTACCTTCCCCTCAACTCCATACCTCTTCTCGAGCTTACGGGCCTGGAAGACTATCTCGGCGAGCGTCAAGCCACATCACCCTGCCTAGGCTCCCGGCTGGTACGGCCCGCTCCACACCTCTTGGAGGTTTTAAGTGCTAGCTGCGCCCCACGACGCCGTGACCTGGAGGTGGCTCAAGCGGTGGTATCCGCTGCGGAGGCGGTAGGCTTCGCAGGCATGCTGCTGATAGTGTTTGCATGGCTTGTCTCTATCCCAGAGAAGCCGCCGCTGAGACTCAGCCTTGTCTACTTCGTCGGCAGCGTCCTCCTCACGATCTACTCTATTGTTCTCGGCGACCCGGTGTTCACAATACTTAACGCGGCTGCTGCAGCCCTGTCGTTCTACAATGCTGTAAGGGCGCTGCGGTTTAGTAGGGGACAGAGGACTGGGACGCGCTAAGCCACGGGTACCGGTCTTGGCAGAGGCTAGGCGGGGTTCAGGCAACCCCCTTCTCCTGCTGGCTAATCCTCGTATCCAGTTTGTCGTAGGGCTTGTAGTGGCACTCCTACTGGTGCTGGCTGCCTACAAGCTGAGGATGCTGCCCTACTACAACTACGAGATGGTATACCAACTAGCAAAGAGCAAGGGCATAGAGGACAAGTTCGCCCGCTACTCGTTCCTAAACGCCAATGACCCATGGATAGAGTATTGGCTAGCGAAGTACCTCCACGAGCACGGACTCGGCTCATGGACAACGCTGACGAAGAATAACCCAGTTACCCACAAGTTCTGGTACCCGTGGGGCAGGGACTTCACTAAGACAGCCTACCCGCTGGTCCCTATGCTCGGCAGCCTGGGCGGCGACCCCTTGCGCAGCACAGTCATACTACCGGCCATAGCTGGAGCTGTCATGGTGCTAGCCGCGTACCTCGCGATAAGCGTGGAGTATGGACCCCTGGCTGGTATCCTTGCCGCGCTGATACTGGCTTTCCTGCCCGCTGCCGCGTCCAGGACTTTCGCGGGCTTCGTGGAGAAGACCGGTATAGCGATGCCCGTCTTGATAGCCGTGTTAGGGCTCTACATTGCTGCAGTGAAGCGGCGCAGCATAGCGCTAGGTGTAGCCACTGGCGCGGTGTGGAGCATCATATCCCTAATGTGGGGCGGCTATGCGCTCGCAGGCCTCATGATAGCCGCGACGGCGCTCCTGGCACCACTCTCCGTAAGGCCAAGGGATGCCGAGAAGATAGCAGTGGTCAGCCTGGCTGCCTCCGTGACGTTCGCGGTGCTCAGCATAGCTTACATGAGCGCAGGATACGGCAAAGTCTCAAGGGTGTTCGCGCTGATGCCTATACTGGCCTCGATATACGCATACCTGCTCATAGAAGAGATATTCGAGGCGCGATTCGGCATTATAAAGACGGCTTACCCGGAGAAGACTTATACGGCCATAGTCGTAGCAACGATCGTAGCTGCTGCCGCGCTTTCACCCTTCATAGGGATAGGTGGCAAGTACGCCTACACCATGTTCTGGCCGCTACGCGATATAGGGCTACTACACACAGGAAGGATAGAGCAGACTGTGGCCGAGATGGCTAGCGTGTTTACCGGCCAGAACTTCCGTACATTCATATATGAGAGCAACATAACGGCGTTCTTCGCACCACTGGCAGGCATCTATCTACTCTACCGTGCCCTTCGCCGCGGCGAGCCCCAACACCTACCCCTGGCTGCTATGTCACTGGGCCTCTTTTACGGCGTACTTGGCATGATGTACCTGCTGCAAGCCTTCGCCACGATGGGCGCGCTCGCTATTGCCGCTGCCACTGGGCTGCTCACAACCGAGGCGCTGGCAGCTTACGCTGAATCAAAGAGGCCACAGAGGAAGAAGAGAAAGAAAGGTGCCACCGCCAGCCGCGGTGGGACTGCAGAGGAGCTGAAGCTCGCACTATCCATACTAACAGTTCTCATCATTCTGGCGGGCACAGCTGTCGCCGCCAACTATGCTGTGAGGACACTTTCAGCCACAGCTGCAACAGTTACCGGAGGATCCTCCCGCGCCATCTATCTTGGCTGGCTGGGGGCGCTCCAGCTGCTCAGCCACCGCACGCCAAGCGACGCTGTCGTGGTTAGCTGGTGGGACTACGGCTACTGGATAACCGTGGGGAGCGACCGTGCTACTCTCGCAGACGGCGCCACGTTGAACGGTACGCAGATAAGGCTCCTGGCCAAGGCGTTTACGGGCACCGAGGAGGAGGCTAACCACATACTACACATGCTGCACTTGAAGCCAGGCCGCACTTACGTACTCTTCAACGACATAGTAGACTATAACGTAAAGACGGGCACAATAAATTATCTCTTCCCACGCGGCGGCATAGACCTCATGAAGTCATGGGCCATGCACCACATAGCAGGCCGTGACGACAAGTTCAATAGAATCCTCAGAGACGTTGTCGCAACACTTCAAGGAGATAGGCAGGCTGCCGCCGATCTAATAAAAATGGTCAACGAGACTTTCATCTTTAGGGTGTTTGCCTCTGCACCATACCACTTGAAAGGGTACGGCATAGTCATACCACAAGACTTCAAGCCGCTGCTCGGAAGCCTTAACGTCAAGAATGTCTACATAGGGGCTGCCAGGATGCCAGACTTCAAGTTCAAGCACTTCAAGCCCTACGCGATAATAATAGCACCCTACATGACGCCCAACGGCCGCATGATAAAGGCCGGCGACGTTGTACCGGCTCTACTGATAGTGATATACCAGTGGACTGGCTAAAGGGAGCCAACCCTCCGACCGGGGCCACAACATCTTTCCGCGCCTCCACACCTCTTTCTCTCCCGCGCTGGCCCCCTTGCAGCCTACGCGGCTCTGGAGGGGGCGCTAAGCCCCCTGCCGTGGGAAAAGGGATGCGATATGGTGTTCAGACTAAGACGTCGAAGAGAGCGAGTGCCACCTAGGATACGGCTGCTGGAGCTCGCCGTGGCTACTAGGCATGCCGCCTCGAGGCTGGGGCTGCTCGCTAACCGTGTAAGGAGAACCTACATGAGGACTGGAGATGAGGCACTCCTCTCTACCCTTGAGAGCATCTTGAGGCTCCAAGCTGTGCTCGATGTTCTCTCCGTTAGGCTTGAGACTCTAGCCGAGGTCGGTGCCGTGAACGCCGAGTCGCTGGCTGCTGTGCGTTACGCGCTTAGAGCCGCCCGGGAGTCCTATGCCGCTGTGGCGCCGAGCGCCGCAACCATGATGGCTGAACTTGAGAACATGGTTGCCGCGCTTGCCTCGGAGACTGGGGTTGAGCTGCCGCAGCCCAGCGAGGCTCCTGCAACCGTGGACCAGGATGCGGAAAGGATTCTAGAGGAGGCTGCAGCGATCGCAGAGAAGAGGATTCGCGAGATGATGACATAACTCTGCAGCATGGGTGAAGGCTGCGTTGGAGGAGGACACCGTAAGGGAACGGATAATCAAGGTGCTCATGGAGTCGAGGACGCCGTTGACTGCGAAGGAGATAGCCGAGCTGGTGGGCCTGGACCCGGTGAGGAGTGAACGCGAGGTCTACGAGCACCTACGCCACATAGCGAAGACGCTGAAGCGCCGGCATGGAGGCCGGGCGGTACTCTACATGATTCCCCCCGTATGCCGGAACTGTGGCTACGTGTTCCGCGATCTACAGGAGCCACGGAGACCCAGCCGTTGCCCCAAGTGCCGGAGCCAGAGAATAGAGCCACCCAAGTTCTATATCAACGAGGAGTAGGGGTATACCGGTACCCCGGGACAAGAAGCAGGGAGGCTGGGAGCATGGCCCATAGCCTGTT
>CAZIWH010000014.1:0-32862 GCA_964542985.1 uncultured Hyperthermus sp.
ACGGTTCCAAAGGTGGGGCCTCCATGCCACTCTAAGCCATGAGCCATGTAGCCAGGGCAGACACGTAGAGGATTTACAGGAAGATACCAGTATAACAACATCGCCCTATGCTATCCAGTATTCAACAACCACTATAGGGTTTTCACCCCACGCTTGACGACACCCGTACTAGACCGCTCAGGAGGAGTAGATTGGTTTTATTATTTTTATACTGTTTCGGGTTCTACTGGGTTTGGTATTAGTTTTTGTTCGTAGGCTAGCTGGTAGAGTATTTTGTGTGCTTTTAGTCCTTCTTGGCCCATGTCTAGGGTGCGTTGGTTTACGTACATTTTTATGAACTTGTCTATTTGGTTTTGGTTTGTTGTTCTTGCGTATCTTGTTGCGTATCTGAGTGCCTCTTGGTGGTGGCTCCATGCGTAGCGTATGCTTTCTTGGAGTGCGCGGCGTATAGTTGTTGCGGTTTCTTTTCCGAGCCCCTTGTGGGCGAGGTCTACTCCGAGGGGCATTGGGTGGTTGCCTGCTGTGCTTCTCCACCATTCCCAGAGGTCGAGTATCTTGTGTAGGCCTTGCTGGGTGTATGTTATCTGGGCTTCGTGTATCAGTAGGCCTGCGTCGGCTTCGCCTCTGAGCACCATTTCGGGTATTCTGTCGAAGCGGGTGGGGATCTCCCTGTAGCCTCCGCCGGTGGCGAGTAGGAGTAGTAGGCGGGCGGTGGTGTACTTGCCTGGTACTGCTATGCGGGCGCCTCTGAGTGTGTCTAGCTTCTCCTTGGCTACGAGGACTGGGCCGTAGCCTTCGCCCATGCTTGCCCCGGCCCTCATGAGGTAGTAGCGGTCTGCTATGTAGGCGTATGCGTGTGCGCTCGCCGCGGTCGCCTCTATCGTCCAGTGTTCTTCGACTAGCCTGCGGTTGAGTGTCTCTATGTCCTCGACTATGTGCTCTACCTTGTCGAAGCCGGGTACCTTGACCGCGCCGGTGGCTATGCCGTAGAACATGTAGGCGTCGTCGGGGTCGGGTGTGTGGGCTATGCGGAGCACCCTGGCCAAGGGGCGTCTCCCTCCGGTGTTCACCTCTGCCGGGTGGTGGCTGGGACGGGTTTTAGCCATGGTGGGGGTGTTTTCCTGGCCTCCTCTGCTAGCAGTGTGAGCGCGTCCCAGAGGGCCTGGGGGTTGTAGTCTAGGCGGAGCAGCTCCATGTGGTAGAGCGTGGAGAGCGCCAGGGGGAGCCCGGTTCGGTGGCTGGTCTCCAGGGCGTCCCGGGGGCTGGCCCGCGGCCACGGGGGGTTGGCTACGCGGCGTGGGCACCCCTGGCTGTGGGGCACGGCTGTCGCGGCGTATACCGGCTTGACCCCGAGGGTGTCGCGGACTGCTTCACCGATGTCCGCTACCACTGTCAGCCCGCTGGCTATCGCGCGGAGCGCCTCGTCCCCTATGACGAGGGCGCAGGGGGCCAGTCTGAGCAGCTCCCGGTGCCTGCTCGTCTCCGCGGGGACGAGGGGCGTGTGGAGCCCCTTCTCGCGGAGCACCGCGCGGAGGTAGAGTATGCTCGTCCTAGTCTCCGCGGTGACTGCTATGGCTGGGCAGCTGCTGAGCCTATTATAGCTGGCTGAGACCACTGCCACGCTGAGGGTGGTGTACCCGCTGTAGACCATGGGGCCGGGGCAGGGCTCTACAGGAGCCCCGGCGGCGAGGTCGCCCAGGGGCACCATGCCGGCCTCCGCGGAGCCCTCCTCTAGGAGGCTCAGCGACATGCTCGGCGGCGCCGGCACCGGCTCTAGGCCGCGGCGCCGGAGCCACCTCTCCAGGGGGGCGGCGTAGCTGTAGCCCGGCGTGACGTACCTCGGCCTCACCGCGTCTCCTCTAGCAGCCATGGCGTCTCAAACCCCTCGGCTCTCGCCAAGTAGTTGTAGAAGGTGTCGCGCAGCCATGGCGTCCACCAGGCCTGCCGGAGCATGTAGGCCAGCTCCCCGGGGCTCTTGCCGCGCGTGGGGCCTCCACGCGTAGCCGATACCACGGCCTCGCTGTAGAAGGTGCCGCCTAGGTCGTTCGCCCCGTGGCTGAGCGCCGCCTGCGCAAGCTTATCCCCCATGCTGACCCAGTAAGCCACCACGTTGTCAACCGCACCTAGGAGCGCGAGCCTCGCCGCGGCCACTATTCTCAGGTCGTACTCGCCGTCCAGCCTCGCCCTCTCCCGGTACAGCCTGGTCCTGGCCAGAGGCGTGCCCCCGGGGTTGAACCTGACCGGTATGATGGAGATGAATCCGGGCTGCTTCTCCTCGAGCAGCCTCACCCGGTACAGGTGCCTCGCCACGTGGATGGGCTCCTCCACGTGCCCATACATGATTATCACGTTGCTCCTTATCCCTAGCCGGTGCGCCTCCTCATGGACACGCAGATACTCCCCGGGGCTGATCTTTTTCGGCGCTATGATCTTCTCCACCTCTTCGTCGAGTATCTCGGTGCCGCCGCCGGATAATGCGTCCAGGCCATGCTCCCTAAACGTCTCGAGGACCTCGCGGACGCTGTGCCCAGTGCTACGGGCTATGAACCACACCTCCTCAGCCGTGAACGCCTTGAGCCTGACGCCTGGCGCCGCCTGCTTCACCGCCTCCAGGAGATCAACATAGTAGTCCAGGGGCAGGTCGGGGTTGTTGCCGCCGACCATGTGCACCTCGATTATCCCGTGCCTCTCCGCGGCCCTCTTTACGAGCCACGCGATCTCCCTGGGGCTGCGCGTGTAGGCCTCCCTGTGCCCGGGTGGACGGTAGAAGGCGCAGAAGCTGCAGGCCGTGACGCAGACGTTGGTGTACGTGACGTAGAGGTTTACCGTGAAGCTCCCGGTGTTCCTCTTGACCGTCCTGGCGTAGTGGTCGGCGGCCGCGGCGAGCAGGTGGAGCGGCGTAGTGGTCAGCAGCTTCTCTATGACCGGGGGCTCCGGCTTGTCCCCGTGGATAATCTTCTCCAGTGGAGCGTCGCCGTACACGTCTATCAGCTTCTCGAGCCACCTCGGGGGGCTCGGGGCGGCCACGGTGCATCACCCCACGGCTACGGGGCGGTACCAGTTGTCGCGCTCCCGGGGCTCGTAGCCGGCGCCCCTCAACACGCGCTCGATGCTCTCCCGCACCAGGCGGGGCAGGGGGACGCCCGCGGCCGGGAGCACCCTTTCGCCGTAGAGTGTCCCGCCCCAGTCGTTCGCGCCGTAGCTGAGCGACACCTGGCCCAGCCTTGTGCCGGCGGTCAGCCAGCCGGCCTGGATCCAGGGGATCTCGTGGCGGAAGACGAGGCGGGCTACGGCGATGTTCCTTAGCAGCTCGGTGCCGCCCGCCGGGTAGGGGATCTCCTCTCCCAGGCTGTTGCCTCCGGGCTCGTAGTTCCACGCTATGAACGCCATTATGAGGCCCCGCCGCCTCTGCAGCTCTAGTATCCGGAGGAGGTGCCCCGCCCTCTCCCACAGGGACTCGACGTGGCCGTACATCATGGTCGCGCTGGTGGGGAGCCCGAGCTCCATCACGGTGTCCATCACGTTGATCCATGTGTCTACGCTGGTCTTCCTGGGGGAGATGAGGCTGCGTACACGCTGGCTCAGTATCTCGGCCCCGCCGCCGGGCACGCTGTCGAGCCCCGCCTCCGCCAGCCTCGAGACCAGCTCCCGGACGCTCATCCTCCACGCCCTTGAGTACCAGTCTATCTCGACCGCGCTCAGCCCGTGTACAGCCACCTCGCCGCCCGTGCCCTCCTTTATGCCACGGAAGGCCTCCTCGAAGTACTCGACTGGTATGCTTGGGTCAACGCCGCCCTGGAAGAGGACCTGCCTTATACGGTACCGCCTCCAGTCCTCCACTACAGAGGCGATGGCCTCCTCTACGCTCACCCTGTAGGCCTCGGGGTGGCCTGGGGGACGGTAGAAGGCGCAGAACCGGCACCCGATGACGCAGACGTTGGTGTAGTTGAGTATCTTGTTCACAACGTAGCCCACGCGTCTGCCGGTGATGACGTCGGTCACGGCGCGGGCTGCGAGGCCCAAGAGCCAGAGGGGGGCGCGGTACGCCTCCACCACGTCCCGGGGCCGCGGCTCGCCAGAGATAAGACGCTCCAGGACACCATCGTAGCCCAGCTCGCGGGCCAGCTCCAGGATCCTCGCGATGTGCTTGTACTCCAGGTAGCCTTGGCCCGGCCTGGGCATGTAGGGCCTCGGCCGTCCAGGCGTGGTCAACAAGCCGCTGCTACACCACCCGGGGGTGGTGGAGCCGTGTTCGGGCTATAGGCGTGCCGGCCGCCCCCACCAGCCGGGGCCACGGACGAGCACCCCTAGGGCACCCACCCACGGAGCCGCCAGGAGCCCACGCCCACACTCATTAGGCCCAACAGCTTCCGACGCCAGGCCGGCGTGGGGCACATGGCCGCGGAGACGGTCGTAGTGACCGGAGGCGCCGGCTTCATCGGAGCCCATACCGTGCAGCTCCTCGCGGGCCACGGGTACCACGTGGTCGTGGTGGACGACTTCTCCGCGGGGCCCCCCGCGCTGCCGCTGCCCCGCAGCGCCGAGGTTCTCCGGCTTGACGTAACCCGGCGCGACCTCGGCCGCGTGCTCGCGGAGCGCGTTGGCCATGCACGGGGCGTTATCCACCTGGCCGCCGTGGTGAGCGTCGAGGCCGCCGCCAGGCGGCCGCTGCGGACGGTGGAGGTCAACGTGCTGGGAACCGCGTCTGCACTCGCGGCCGCGGAGGCTCTGGGGGCCAGCGTGTTCGTCTACGCAAGCAGCGCAGCCGTCTACGGCGAACCCCGCACAATCCCCATCCCGGAGACGCATCCAACCCGGCCCCGGAGCCTATACGGGGACACGAAGCTCATGGGCGAGATGCTCGCCGAGAGGTGGAGCGAGCGCGGGCTACGGGTGGTGGCGCTCCGGTACTTCAACGTCTACGGGCCCGGAATGAGGCCGGGGCCCTACGCGGGCGTCGTGCTCCGGTTCGCGGAGGCCCTGCTCCGGGGCCGGAGCCCCGTCATCTACGGGGACGGGCGGCAGACCAGGGACTTCGTATACGTCGAGGACGTGGCGCGGGCCAACCTCCTGGCCCTCGAAAGAGAGGAGGCGAGGGGAGCCATAAACATAGGCACCGGCGTGGAGACCAGCATAAACAAGCTCTACGAGCTTATGTGCAGCCTCGTGGGCCGCTGCCCACCGCCCCGCTACGCGCCGCCACGCCCCGGGGACGTGAGGAGAAGCGCCGCGGACACCGAGAGAGCCAGGAGGCTCCTAGGCTGGCAGCCGCGGACAACCCTGCGGGAAGGCCTAGAGAAGACCATAGAGTACGTCAGGGAGAGGCTAAGAGCCCACAACAGTTAGCCTTCAACCCCCTCCGCCCCGCGGCGAGGCCGGAGACAATAGTAGGCCGAAAAGCAGGCCCAACCCAACAGAGACAATGCAGGCACCCACTCCCCGCCCGCGTCATGCAGACTGAACAGCACCGAAACTAGGTTGGAGCCATCCTCCCTCAGAGCCTCCCCGGGCTCCAGCGGCTGAGGCGACCAAAGCCCACGGTAGTCAAGGAGCCGGAGCACCACAATACTATCAAGGAATGCACCGACAATAGGCACGGCAGCAAGCATAGTGTAGACCGGGCGGGACAAGAGGAAGCTCACAATCTCTTCTGCTACCTCCTCCGAGGCATGCCTGGAGTCAAGCTGGATTGGAAGATGTTTGGCCACGCATTGGAGACAGCGTGACACGACCCTGTGAAGCGAGGGGCTAGTACCCGAGGTCAGGCACGCGGGCTGAGGCTCTCCTCCCGGGCCCCTAAATGGGGGCTGCCTTCTCCTCCCGTCTGGGGCTGTTGGTTTGGAGCCGCGTGTCCCCGGGCTCCTGGATGTTGTTGGCCGTGTACTGGATGTTGCCCGCCGTGCTCTCCCCTACCTTGTCGCTGGTCCTCCGCTTCACGGGCCTGGTGGAAATGTAGTTGATATACCGTTGCTGTATGACGGAGTCGCTGTGGATAGGATGCATTGGAGCACTGTGCTGCAGGCCCCGCTGCCCAGGGGATGTGCGGCGGGTGAGTGCCTGGCACCGTCTCCGCCCGCGCCTCCCCCTCCCTCTCCCCCGGGGCCGGCGGCCCCCGCAGTAATGGGGGTTGACCGGGGGGCGGTGGAGAGGGTTCTGGGGGAGCTTGTCCCCGTGGCCGCTGTTGAGTACCGTGGCCCGGAGGCTGCATGGGCGGTGCCGCTGGCGTGGCGCGGACTGCTGGTCGCGCATATCCGGGTCTCCCGTGACGGGGGGAGCATAGTGCCGGACCCGGGGCTGACGGCGGAGCTTAGGAGGCTCCGCCTACTATAGCCCCTGTGGGGGCGGCGGGGCTTCCCCCTGGGTGCTGCCTGGGGAGGGGGTTGGGTACGGCTGGGCGCCTGGCGGCGCTGCGGCGGCTGGCGCGCGGCGAGCCGCTTCTCGTCTCGCTTATCATCGCCTCCCTTGTGCTCGCCGCTGTGAGCCCCGGGTTCCGGGAGGGGTTTCCCCGGTTCATTCGGCCCGGTGTGCTGGCTGTGCTGGCGGGCTTGATGTCTGGGAGCCTCGTCCTGGAGGCGAGTGGGGCGCTGGGGGCGGCGGCTGAGGCTGTTGTTGCAGCTGCTGGCGACGCCGCCTTGTCGGTGCTGCTGCTTGGCGCCGGGATGGGGCTCCTGGCCTCGCTGGTGACTAACGACGCCTCCCTGTTCGTCGCCGTGCCGTTGGCTGCCGCGGTGGCTGAGAGGAGTGGGGCGCCCCGGGGCCTCGCGGTGGGCCTGGTGACCGCGTTCATCAACATTGGGTCCTCGCTGCTCCCTGTGGGGAGTCCGCAGAACCTGCTCGTCTGGCACGAGTACCGGCCGGGCATCGGCGCCTACGTGGCCGCGATGGCGCCCATGGTGGCGCTGGGCTACGCCGCGCTGGCGGCCTGGGGCCTCCGCCTCCTCCCACATCGCCGAGGAGGAGTGGCCGCGCCTCCGCCCGTCAAGGTGGACACAGTCCTCGCGGCCGCCGGGGCCGCTGCGGTGGCCTCCTCGGCCACCGGGGGGCTGCTGGGCCACCCCTACGCCGGCGCCGCCGCCTCCATCCTGCTCGCCGCTGCCGCGCTGGGGCCCAGGAGGCTGCTCCGGGGCGGCGACTGGGCCGCGGTCGCCACCCTCGGGCTCCTGATAGCCGTGTTCAGCTACCTCGGCTCCCTCGCCGCGCCCCACATCCCCGGCCGGCTGCTCTACACGAGGCTCGGCGTCTACCTCCTCGCACTAGCATTGAGCCAGGTTGTGAGCAACGTGCCCGCTACCGCGGTGCTGCTCGGCAGGACCAGGCACTGGGCGGCGCTGCTCTGGGGCGCCGACCTCGGCGGCGCGCTCCTCCTCCCCGGCAGCATGGCCAACATAATAGCCCTCAGGCTGAGCGGCACAAGGCCCCGGGACCTCCACCGGGCACAGCTCCTCCCCATAGCCCTGGCCTCCGCCGCGGCGGCGGCGCTACTAGCCATAAGCCCCCAGCCGTGAGCACAGTCGCTGTGAGAGGGGAGGGGCGGTGAGGCCAACAGCCGGGGCTTAGCACCCTCACGGGTGCTGAGCAACACCTAGGCCGAGCCCCTCCCCCGCGGCGTGGCGGTGGTCGCGGGTGGCCGGCTACGACGTTGTGGTCGTGTCGCGGGGCTGGTGGCCGCTAGTCAAGGGGGGCGCGGAGAGGTTCGCGGCCAGGGTCGCCGAAGAACTTGCCTCCCTGGGGCTGCGGGTCGCTGGGGTCACGATAGCGCCGTGGCGGAGGAGGCTGCTGGGCGGTGTCACTGTTTACGGCGTGCGTGCGCCCCGTGCGCCGGTGCTCGGGAGCTACCTGTTCAGCCGCCTGGCCGCCGGGCTTGTTAACCGGCTCCGGCCCCGCGCTGTGCTTGTGAACGCGTACTGGGGTGAGACTGCTCCCCTCTACATCCGCCGGGAGGTACGTGTGGTAGCGGTGGTGCATGACCTGGGGCTTCTGCACAGCCCGCTGGCGAGGAGGCAGAGGCTACGCCACTGGCTCAGGATGAGGGCTCTCCGGGGCCTCGCCCGCCGCGCTGACGCTTTCCTCGTCCCAACGGAGCCGGTGGCGAGGGACCTTGTGGAGCACTTCGCTGTACCGTGGGAGAGGGTGAGGGTTCTGGGCTTCGAGGGCATAGAGGCGCCCATGAGGAGGCTCCACGTGGAGAACCGGTGGTTCGACGTGGTGCAAGTGGCCCGGTTCTCGCCGAACAAGGGCCAACACGTGGTCATTGAGGCCGCCCGCATCCTCCTCGGGGAGACCCGGTGGGCGCGGGGGGAGCTGCGCGTCCTCCTCGTCGGCGGCCTCACCGACCGGGGGTACTACGAGAGGCTCCGGAGGCTCGCCGAGGAGCTGAACCGCATGGCTGGGAGGAGCGTGGTGGAGCTGGTCGCGGACGCTGAGAGCGTCGACCCATACTACCGTGTCGCCGACGCATGCGTCGCCGCAAGCATAGCCGAGGAGGGCTACGGGCTCACAGTCGAGGAGTGCATGGGCTACGGCAAGCCCGTGGCTGCGTCAGACCTCTTCAAGGAGCTGGGCAGGGTCGACGAGGAGACAGGCTATGTGTTCCCAAGGGGCGACGCCAGGGCCCTAGCCAGGGTCCTGGAGAGGATACACGACAACCCGGGGGAGGCCCTAGAGAAGGCCATGAAAGGCCTCGAGAGGGTCAAAGACCACACCTGGAGGAGGGTCGCCGAGGAGGCGAGGAAGCTACTGCTCCCCGAGGAGTAGGCGGCGGAGCGTCCCCCGAGCCTCCCGGAGCCCTATCCTCGGTGAGAGGAGGCCGAGGAAGCTCTGCCACGCCACGGCCGGGGGCCGGGGGAGCCTGGCCACGCCCTCCCGGAGCCCCCAGGCTACGCCACCCAACACGCCGCGGGCGGCCGCAGCCAGGCGCCTCAGCTTACCCCCGCCCCCGTGGCCGTGGCTGCCCCGGTGCTGGGCCCTCGGAGCCGTGTGGTCTAGGAGGCGGATGGGGTAGGTGGCGAGCCATAGCAGCGATGCAGCCGCGCCTGGGGCGCCCATGTGGCGGGCGAGGCTGTAGGCCCGGTTCCTCGCCTCAAACATGACCTGGGTGGGGCTGCCGCCGCTGGAGGCGCTCCGATAGTGGGTGCCGAGCACCAGGGGCAGGAGGAGCACGGGGACGCCTAGCCTCCAGGCCCGGAGCCCCGCCTCAGCGTCCTCGTAGTAGAGGAAGAACCTGGGATCCATGAACGCGCCCCTCTCCACCGCGGGGCGGCTGTAGACTATGAAGGCGCCGTCCGCGTACACCACAGGCCTCGGCCCCCGTATGAGCCTCTCGGCGAGCCCGGGGCTCCTGAGCAGCACGTCTATGCCCCACGTTCTCCCCCACCTGTCCACCAGCACCCCCGCGGGGTCCAGGAGCCCCGTGTACCCGTTGACGAGGAGCGGGGAGGCCACGAAGCCCCCGGGGAAGACTTGGTCGACAGTTGCGAGGACGCGGTGGAGCCTCCTAAGGGCCTCAGGGTGGACTATGAGGTCGTTGTTGGCGCAGGCGTAGAACCGGTATCCCTCGCCCCGGGCTTCGGCCGCCTTTATCGCGGCGAGGCAGGCGCCGGCGTAGCCCAGGTTCCTCTGCAGTCGGAGCAGGCGTAGCCCGGTCCTCCTCGCGGCCTCGACGCCGCTCCCGTCGGTGGAGGCATTGTCCACTATCCAAGCCTCTACGGGACCCCCGGTCTCCCTGGCGTAGCTCTCCACGCTGCGCCAGTAGATGTCACCGAGCCTGCCCCCATTGTAGTTTACCACGGCCACCAGGAGCCTGCCGGGCAAGGCCCTCTAGGCCTCCACAGCTGCCAGTATCTTCTCCTCGTAGTTGCGTCTTATTTCCGGGGTTATGGGGAGACCGTAGTCCTCCCAGCGGTAGGGGCGGAGCCGCTTCCTCATCTCCTCGAGAAGCCGGAGCCCCGCCTCGTGGAGACTCTCCACGCCGTACCGCTCCCTGGCCAGCCTCCTCGCCTCCTCCAGGGCCCTTGACAAGCTCTCCCTCATGAGCCTCCGTAGCTCGGGGTGCTGAAGGGCCAGGTGCTTGAGGTAGAGCCTCTCTGGTCTCCTGACGCTCCTAAAGTGGTAGCCGAGGGGCTCCTCTATGTAGACGACCCTGTACATGTATATAGGGGCTACGAGGCTCTCGAAGCGGCCCAGGGGCTTGTAGCGGAGCTTCCTGCTCCAGGTGTACATCCAGTGCTCTATGTGGAGGGGCTGGGGGCAGAGGTGGTAGATGTCGCCGCAGAAGAGGAGGAAGGGCCAGTACACCAGCCAGTAGCTCCTAGTGTCCAGGGTCTCCCGTAGCTCCCTTATCTTCTCGAGGAGCCTCGGGTGGGCGACGAAGTCGGCGTCCCAGATGAGCACCCACCTGTACCTGGCGAGCCGTAGGCCCAGGTTCCGGGCCTCCACGAGGTCGCCGGGCGGGACCCTATGGAGCCTTATGGGGAGCCCCTGCTCTGTGCGGAGCCTCTCCAGGATCTCGGGGGTGCGGTCGCTGCTCGAGTCTATGACTACGAACTCGTCGACCACGGGGGCTATGCTCTTGAGGGATAGCTCGACCCACTCCTCCTCGTTGAAGGTGAGCACCATCGCTGTGACTCCCTCTGGCCGGGCCTCCCTCCTCGCGTCCACGAGCCCGAGGCCCGTGGCTACTGCTGCGAGCGTGTTGCGGAGCATGAAGGTGCCCCTTCTCCCCAGCAGCCTCCGGGCCGCCGCGCGGAGCCTCATGTACGCGTCCACTGCCGCCACCCCGTCGGCGCGTGGGAGAGGATACCATGGATGTTCTCCGCGACCACCCCGGCGCCCCAGGGGTATCTCGGCGGCCTCCTCCCCGCGGCCCACTCTATGGCCTCCTCTAGCTTATTGGGCGAGACGCGGGAGGGGTCCACTGCCTTAGTGCCCAGGAGCCTGGCGAGCTCCACTGCGTCGCGCCAGCTGCTCGTCATGTGGAGGTCAGGGTTGAAGCCGAGCACCACGGGCTTCCCGTAGGCCAGCGCAGCCTCGACGAGCCCGAGGCCCTGGTGGGAGACCACAACGCTTGCCCCCCTTATCCAGGGCGCAGGATCCGGGGTGTAGCGGAAGGCTAGCCAGCCGGGCCGGGCCTCCTCGACTAGGCGGGGCGGGGTGAGCCTCCCGGTCTGCACCACAACGCGCTCCAGGCGGGTGCGAAGCAGCAGCCTCAGCAGCCTTGGGTTACCCATGCTCCCGGTTAGGATGAGCACGTAGCCCGGCTCCACCGGGGGCCTCCCGGGGCGGGGCGGCTCGTACACCGGGCCGACGACGAGGCCCCTCCGCGGGTATAGGCGGCGCTGGAGGGGCCAGTGGAGCAGCACAGGCAGGCCAAGGAGGGAGAGGAGCCTCGGAGTCCTGCTCGCCGAGACAAGCCTATCCACCGCCTCCAGCACCGCGGCCGGCACGCCGGCCTCCACGGCCGCCAGGGCTGCGAGGAGGCTGTGGTTGCTCCCCGTGGCTATGAGGCCGTCGAGGCCCTCTAGGAGGCGGTGGAGGCGGTGCACATGGGCCGCGAGCCCCGGTAGCCTCGGGAGCGCCTTGTAGAGCGGCTCTCCGGGGGAGCGCAGCCTGGGCAGAGGCAGGGCCTCGGCTCCGGGGTGGAGGCGGCGTATCCTCTCCAGGCTCCACCCGTCCCCAGGATCCACGATGAAGACGACGCTGTGCCCCTTCTCCCGCAGCGCCGCGGCGAGGGCGAGCGCGTAGCCCGTGTGCCCGCCGCCGCTGGCGGTCAGCGCTATCCTCACGGCCCCCCTGCTCCCCCAGGTGGCCCAGCGGGGCGCCTTGGCCGGGGTAATGCTCTATTCGCCCCGCCGCCCGGGGGCCTGGTAGGGGAAGAGGAGAGGCCTTGGCGAAGCCCGTCGCCGTCATCGCCGGCCTGGACGGTATGCCTCTCGGCCTCCTCGTGGAGCTCATGGAGCGCGGCGTGATGCCGTGGCTCCACAGCGCGTGGAAGAGGTTTACTGCATCCGAGACCGAGGTCTACGTGCCCTACACGCCGCCCAGCTGGGCGACGATAAGCACCGGCGTCAACCCGGGGAAGCACGGCGTGTTCGACGCGTTCACCCCAACCCCCGAGGGCGGGGTGAGGCTTGTAACAAAGATGGACCTGGAGAGGCCCTACGTGAACGAGATGGCTGCGGCCGGCGGCGTGGAGAGCGTGTGCGTCGGCGTCCTCTACTGCTACCCCCCGTTCGTGCGGACGAGGAACACGGTGGTGAGCAGCTGGGCTGACCCAAGGCTCTCCACGTGGCCCCCCGACCTCCGGCCTATGGTTGAGAGGATTCTACGGGAGGGCTGGGAGCCCCGGAAGCCGGCGAGCCTCGAGGAGTACGTGGACAGGACGCTGGAGGGCCTGGAGAGGAGGGCAACGCTGGTGGAGGAGCTGTACCGGGGAAGGAGCTGGAGGCTCTTCTACTTCATGCTGCCGGAGCCTGACTGGCTCTTCCACTACCTCTACGGCGACATAGTTGAGGGGACCCGGCTCGGGAGGAGAGCCTACAAGGTGTTCGAGAGGATAGACAGGCTGCTCCGCCTCCTCTACGAGGAGATGCCGGAGCCCGGCCTCTTCCTGCTGGTCAGCGACCACGGCTTCATGGAGGCCAAGAGAGCTTTGAACGGCAACGTGTTGTTGAAGAAGCTGGGGCTACTCGTGGAGGAGGAGAGGAGGGTGAGCCTCCGCAGCCGCCTGGTGATGGAGGTTGCGAGGAGGCTGCCCCCGTGGCTGAAGAGTAGGCTCAAGTATAGCCGCGCGGCGATGCTCGCGCGGAGGCTTGGAGCGGCGGAGGCGTTCGAGACCTCCAGGCTCCCCATAGACTATTCGCGGAGCAAGGCGTTCTTCATGAGCGCATACAGCTTGTTCGTGAACAGGAGCCTGCCCCCCGGGGAGAGGGAGAGTGTGGCGGAGACCGTGCTGCGGGAGCTGGGGAGGTACAGGGAGATGTTCCGCGTGCTGAAGAGGGGGAGGGACTACTTCTGGGGCCCCCACGTGGACAGGGCGCCCGACGTGGTCACGGTGCCCCGGGAGGGCTACAACGTGACCACGAGGCTGATATACAGGAGCATTGTCGAGGATGGGAGGTGGTTCGTCCACAGCCCCCACGGGATGCTAGCGCTCTCCACGGTCGGCGGCGACAGCGCCCCCAGGCTCCCCACGGGGAGGCTCCCCACGACCGCGGACGTGGCCCCCACGGTGCTGGCGTGGCTCGGGCTCCCCCTGGACCCCGTGTTCGACGGGGAGCCGCTCCTGGAGCCCAGGCCTAGGACGGGGCTCAGGAGGTACGGGGTGCTCGCCAGGATAGGCAAGACCGTGGCGAAGAGGGGCTAGCTGGGGATGGGTGCTCTCCTCATCACGGTTCTTCGAGGCGCCCTCTACTTCCTCGCCCTCCTGGCCAACATAGCGGCCAGCATTGTGCTCGTCCGCCGCCTCCCGCCGCAGGGCTACGCGCTCTACCAGACGGTGTCGAAGAGGGTCTCCCAGCTCGTGGCGTGGATGCCCGGGCTCTACCTGCTCTGGGCCTACCGCGCCGCCGCCCTGGGAGACCCCGACGCTGCCTCCGCCGCCCTCGCGGCCACTGTGCTGCCCGCGGCCGCTGGCGGGGCGCTGGGCTTCCTGGTGGCCCGTGACCTTGGGGCGCCGCTCGGTGTCTCACTGCTCGCCGCGGCCTCCACGGCTGCGATGATACTCTGGGCGGTGCCGCGGAGCCTCCTCGACGCCTCCCGGCCGGTGCGGGCAGCCGCCGCGGTGCTGGCCCGTAGGCTGGTCTACAGCCTCCTAGTCGTCGCCCTGGTGTACCTCGCCTCCCTCGGGCTCCTGGGCGCCTTCGCCGCCAGCCTCGCGGGCACACTGGCAGCTACTGTGCTCGGACTGCTCTGGCTCCGGGAGAGGGGTCTGCTCCGGAGGCCGAGCAGGAGGAGCCTCGCGCTCCTGGCCTCCTGGGCCCGGAGGAGCTACGCCACCGCGCTCGGAAGCATCGCTGCGGCGGTGGGGAGCCTCGACGTGGGCCTCGCCTACCCCCTGGCCGGCAGCATGGTTGTGGCCGGGTTCTTCGCGGTCACCGTGTTCTACACGCTCTCGGTGGAGGCGGTGCTCTCCTCGCTCCAGTACCTCCACGGCTACGTGCTCTCCACCGGAAGGAAGGAGGCGGCCGTGGAGGCTACCCGGCTCGCCCTACTAGTCTCATCCCCCATAGCCGTCTACACGGCCGTGCACCCCAGCCACGTGGTGGCGCTGTTCAACCCCCGGTACCTCTGGGCCGCCCCCGCAGCCACGGCCGCTGCAGCCGCCGCGCTGCTCCACGTGGCCGCCGTGGGTGTGCAGCAGCTCGCAGCCGGCGCGATAAGGGAGGACGAGCACGCCGCCCGGAGGATGGCCAGGCTCCAGGCCGCGCCGCTGCTCGCAGCCCTCCTCTACCTCGGCGCCCTCATGGCATCGCTGCTCCTAGCCCCCAATGAGACGTGGGCCGCTGCTGCGTGGGGGCTCTGCCTCGCCGCCCGCTGGGCCCTGGTGCTTATACTGGTCGCGTTGCTGGCCCTCGGCCCCGTAGAGAGAAGGCTGCTCGCCCAGGGGCTGAGCCGTGGACTCCTCTACGTGGCCGCCGCAGCCGCCGCGGCCCTCCTCCTGCCCCCACGGGGGGCGCCGCAGCCCAGGTTCTGGGCGGAAGTGAGGGTGCTCGCCCCCTGGTGGCTCGCCGCCACGCTGCTCTACGCTGCCCTGGTGCTCGCCGCCGACCCCTGGGCCCGCAGCGTAGCCTCCAGGGCCCTGGCCAGGCTGCGGCTCCGCTAACCAAGGCCGGAGGAGGAGAGCAGCCCCGGCAGAGACACCGTGGAACCCTCCTGCCCCTTAGAGGGGTAGCCCCCAGCAGGGCAGGAGATGATAGGTGGGCGTAGCCTGGTCTTCGGCTGCCTTGAGGAAGCCTAAGGCTCGTATAGCGGGGGCCGGCGGTGCTTCCGGTGTTTCTGCTGCTCAGTGACGTTGCTCTCCTCGAATCCTCTCTAGGAGGAGTTCGAGGTAGGAGACGGGGATGCGCTCGTAGCTCTCGGCGCCCAGCATGCGGAGCACGGTCTCTATCGCCTCCCTTGCTTCGCCGGGGCCTCCGGGGCCCTGGTACTCGGCCTCCATGAAGCAGCCCAGGTTCTCCACCTTGTCCAGGGTTACTAGGACGTCGCCGAGGAGCCAGTAGCTCCTCTCCTTCCTGACCACGGCTGCCGGGCGGAAGCCTAGCCTCTCCAGTATCCTGTGCATTGCCTCCGCGTCCTCTATCCTCGTCGTCTCCTCCTCCCTGGTCTTCGCGCCGCCGGGGAGCAAGCGCTTGGGCCCCTTGTAGGTCAGCTCTGCGCGCCCATCGCTCCTCCTCAACCTGAGAGCCTCGTCGGTCTCAGCGAAGTCCCTGCAGGGGTGCTGGTAGTAGGTGTCCTCCTCCACCCTGGTCTCCATGTGGACTGCGCCCAGCTCCAACAGCCTCTTCTCTATATCCTCTAGGTGCCTGCACGTGGGGAGCCGTATCTTGGCCTCTGTTTCGGCCGGCATGTCTGTGCACCGGCGTGGAGCCCCTGGGCTGTACCCGTTTAACGTCTCGGTGCGAACGCTTGTCTGTGGGCAATGTGTTCCTCTTGGTTAATTGTTAGGGTTGTCTAGGCGGGGTATATTAGTGGGCTACTGGTGGCCGTGGTGGGGTAGGGTTGGACGGCAGTGCCCGCGGCAGTGAGGCTGGTGCGACGCTATATCCCGCCCGTGGGGGGGCTGAAGAGGCCAGAGTTCTGGGACGCTAGGAGGATAGCCAGGATAAGGGCCGCCGCCACTATTGGTCTCGAGAAGCCCGTGCTCACTCCGGTGGCGAGGAGGGGGAGGCTCCTCGACCGCCTCGAGGTCGTGGGGCTCCGGCCCCGGGAGGTGGAGGCTCTCGCCGAGAAGCTCGGCCCTGAGGGGATAGATAGGCTCGATGTGGACGTGGGCACGGACTTCGCCTCTGTGCGTCTCCGTGTCCCCGTCTACCTTGGGGACATGAGCTATGGGGCGCTGAGCGGGCACCCTAACATAGCGCTCGCCCGGGCTGCCGACATCGCGGGCGCCGTGGTTGGTGTCGGGGAGGGCGGCCTCCACCCGGAGGTCGCGAAGAGCAGGAACATTGTGATACAGTGGGCGAGCGGCCGCTTTGGCGTCGACCGGTACATGCTGCGGGCGGGGCTCGCGGTGAACATCAAGATAGGGCAGGGGGCTAAGCCCGGGATAGGTGGCCACCTGCCCGCCGAGAAGGTTACCGGGGAGATTGCGAGGCTCCGTAAGCTGCCGCCGGGGAGCGAGGCGCTGAGCCCCGCGCCGCACCATGACATCTACAGCATAGAGGACCTGGCGCAGCGCGTCCGCATGCTCCGCGAGTTCACGGGCAAGCCGGTGCTCGTGAAGACGGCTGCGACTAACCAGGTTGGCTTCGTCGCGCTGGGGACGGCGAGGGCCAGCGCCAAGGGGATAATAGTCGACGGGGCCGGCGCGGGGACGGGGGCCACGCCGAGGATAGTCCGGGACCACGTCGGAATACCGATCGACTACGCTGTGCCTCGGGTTCACGACCTCCTGGTCTCCAATGGGGTCCGGGAGGGGTTCAAGCTCATAGCGGGAGGCATGGTAAGCGCCTCCGAGGATATACTTAAGCTCGTCCTCCTCGGGGCAGACATGGCTATGATGGGGACCGCGGCCCTGATAGCCATGGGCTGCATAATGTGCCACATCTGCAACACTGGGCGCTGCCCCACCGCGCTCACCAACAGCCTCCGGCAGCCCGTCCGCCTGGACATAGGCTGGGCGGTGGAGAGGCTCACCACCTGGCTCCGTGCGGTGGAGAGGGGGCTCAAGCTTCTAGTCTACATGCTTGGCGAGGACAGCCTAGCCAAGCTGCGGGGCAGGAGGAGCCTCCTCCGCGCCTACAACGTTGACGAGGAGGTCGCCTCCCTCCTCGGCGTAGACCTGGCCGAGCCGGGCCAGGTTGCCTGGTATGGCGACCCCATGGAGGAGCCGGTGCCAAGGGAGGTGTACGAGAAGGCCAAGACCCCGGTCGTCGGGATGGGCGGCGTTGTGCCGGGCTACACCACGCCGGCCGAGAGGCCCCTCGACCTACTCCGGATAGAAGCCGCGCAGGTCACCAGGCCGCCGGTTGACCCCTACAGGGAGGAGATAGATATCTCCCTGAGGCTCCCCGACGGCACCGTCTACGAGGCCCCTATAGCTGTCCCCTGCATAGACCCCGCGCTAGTCGAGGCTGCGGAGGGGCTGGGATATCCGACTGAGTGCGAGCTGCTGCAGCGCCCCTATGCCGCAGCCGTGCCGCCTGGCAGCGAGCCCCCACCCGGCACCACTGTGGTGATAGTGGACGAGGAGCTGCGCGGCCTAGGCGGCAGAGGGAAGCCGTGGCTCGAGGAGTGGGTGGTCCGGCTCGACGACAGGTACTGGAGCGACGGGATACGGGGCAGCGTGGCGATAGTTGCCGCCGGGGATCTGCGTAACGCGGCTGACGTGTATAAGCTCCTCGCCCTCGGAGCCGACGTGGTCTCGGTGAGGAGGGCTTTCCGTTGGCTCAGCGCGAGGCTGAGGAAGCTAAGCCATGAGGAGAGGAGGGAGGCCTACGAGAACGCGCTGATAGAGCTGGGCTGGGAGCTTAGGCTCCTCATGGGGGCCGGTGGCTTGACGAGCTACCAGAGCCTGCAGGGCAACAGGTGGCTTCTCCGCAGCCTAGACGGCCGCGTCGCGGCTTGCCTCCGTGTAGAGCTGGCCGGGAGGTGAGGCAGGGGTGTGCGGGATAGCGGGTGTCGTGAGCCTCGACGGAACCCCCGTACCCATAGACATGGTTATAGCGAGCCTTGAGGCCATGAGGGAGAGGGGCACCGAGCACGGCGCCGGCTTCGCGGCCTACAGTCCGGAGCCCAGCGGCCTAGTCCGATCAAGGATATTCGTCCGCGGCGACGGGGACCTCGAGGCAGCCAGAACGCTTCTCGCCCCCCTGCTGGCCAACGGGATCCGCCGCGTCCTGGAGCTCGGCCACGGCGTGGGGCTTGCCGAGGCGCTGCTGGGTGACTACCCTGGCCCAGAGGCGCTGAGCAGGCTCAGGTTCCTCCAGGCGTCCCGCCTGCTCGAGGTGTGGAAGAGCATCGGCTGGCCCCGCGAGGTCGCGGAGACGTATGGGCTCCCGGGCCGCAGGTTCCCGGCCGCGATAGGGCACACAAGGTACCCGACGAACAGCCCCGGGTTCCAGCCCTGGCTCGCCCATCCCTTCACCTACGGCGAGACCGTGATAGTCCACAACGGCGACCTGAGCAGCTACGGTGCGAACAAGAGGCTGATAAGCTACGGGATCGGGCTGAGAGGCTTCACGGGCAACGACAGCGAGGTCATAGCCTACCTCGTGGAGATGCTCTACAGGGACGGAGCAGGCCCCGAGGACATAGTTGAGGCCCTGGTTCACGGCCGCGGCGAGAGGTGGGCCAGGCTAGACGGCCCCTACGCGGTCATCTACATTCACGGCGACCCCCGGGGCCCCGTGTTCAGCGCCTTCGTTGACAGGCACCATTTCCGCCCACTCTACGTGGCGGTGGAGGACACGAGGGTCTACGTCGCCAGCGAGGCCGCAGCTGTGAAGGAGATGGCGCCCGGGGCTAGGCCGGTGATGCTCCGGGGCGGGGGCTACATCGTGGTCTACCCTGACGGCGAGACCGTGGCCAGGGGGCTGGCCCACTGGAAGCAGTACAGCCTCCCCGAGCCCCCCTCCTGGGCGCTGGACGCGTCCCGGATGAGCAGAGCTGAGCTCAACCAGGCCCTAGCAGCTATGCTCGAGAAGACCGGGAGGGCTGCAGTCTATAACCTCAAGGGCCACCGCTATGTCGCGAACGGCCTCGGACCCGGCGTGGTGGAGCTATGGGGGATCGTGGGCAATGCCTCTCTCAACCTAGTCGAGGGCCTCGAAGCCCGCATCTACGGTGCTGCTCAGGAGGACCTCGGCGACAGCATGACGGCCAGCAGGATCATCGTGTACGGCAGCGTGGGGGACTCGGCGGGCCAGGCTATGAGGAGCGGGGAGCTCCACATACTCGGGGACGCGGGCAACAGGCTAGGAGTACAGATGAAAGGCGGCGTGATAGTAGTGAGGGGCGACGTGGGTGACTACATGGCCGAGTTCATGGCGGGTGGCGTGATAGTAGCCCTAGGCAAGGTAGGCAGGTTCACGGCGAGCGGCATGGTCGGGGGCAAGATCTACATCCGGGGGCATGTCCCAGCCGGCCACATAGGGAAGGCGCCGCCCAGGAGGCAAGTGGAGCGCTACATCCGTGTCCTCGCGGAGAGGGGTGAGATAACCAGGGAGCAGGCCATGAGGGCGCTCGCCGGGAGGACTGTGGACGAGCTGCTGGAAGCCCTTGGCCCGAAGTTCAGGAGGCTGGCCAAGCTCTGGGGTGTGCTCCACGTCGGCTACCCCCACGCAGAGTACAGGTACCTCCGCGACGAGGAGAGGGAGGAGCTCGCAGCGATACTCCGCCGTCACATGGAGGCCACTAAGACCCCCCTGGACGTAGAGCAGCTCCTCAGCCAGAAGTACACTGTGATAACGAGCGTGAAGGTGAAGCCTAGGCCCGGGGAGGGCGCCTGGTAGCCCTCGCTCTCCCTAATTTCGGGTGCTGCCCTCCTCTGTTCGGGCTGACGACACGTAGAGGCTAAGAGAAACAAGCCGCCCCTCCTTCTCCGTAACCGTGGTGTCCAGGTGTGGCTAGGCTGCGAGGCTTCGTGCACATAGCCGTGGCGGTGCTCCTGGTGGCGATGCTTGCCTCCTACTTCGCCGTCGCAGCTGTGAGCGGCGAGGTGAAGGCCGGCGTCGCGTCGGCAAGCATAGGGACGGGCGGGCTTGCAGCTATAGCCGTTGCCGAGAGGAGAGCCAGGAGGAGGAGGAGCATAGTCTACGACGACGTGATTATGGTTGTGGACGACGAAGGTCTAGATGACCGTGACCGGGCGATACTCAGCCTGCTGGAAAGGGAGGGCCCGATGGGGGTCAGCGAGGTTGCGAGGAGGCTGGGGATAAGCAAGTCCACTGCGTCTAGGAAGCTTAGAAAACTGGCAGACAGGGGGCTTATAGAGAAGACTGTCATGGACGGTAGACCTCTCTATGCTGCTAGGAAGCCGGTGGCGGCATCAAGGCACTAGATTTCGATTATCTCAGCCTCCATCTTCTCCGTGTCCAGTATCGCCACAGTCTTCCTCTCCGCTAGGCAGCCACAAGCTGTGCCAGGGTTTAGTACCAGTGTCCTCCCTATCCTTCTCACGTCCACCTGGTGGGTGTGCCCATAGAGCACTGCGTCGTAGTCACCGCTCCTGGCAAGGCTGTCTACAAACATCCGAGTCTTCTCAGCTGGCCCCGTACCATGGAGCATGAGTATTCTGCGGCCTCCGGCTTCTACTAGCCGGGGCCAGTCCTCTATGCTGTAGCCGAGCTGCGAGGCCACCCTGGCTAGGCCCAGCTTCTCGCCACAATTGTTACCGTAGACTGCTATGAGCTTCTCCACACCCTCGGACTTGAACACCGCGAGGGTAAAGGGGGCCACTATGTCCCCTAGATGGAGCACCAGCTCCACGCCCCTCGAGACGAAGAGCCTCGCAGCTCTCACGGCCGCCTCGAGGTCATCGTGAGTGTCGCTGATAACGCCTAGGAGCATGGGCCCTCACCTCTCCCGGGAGGCCGTCTCGCCTAGGCACTATACCCGGCGCAGGGGTAAATCGCTGCTCGGAGCCAGGAAGAGGCCCTGCCCCCACCGCGTATCCCCTCATGGCTGCCTTGGCTGCCATGCTGAGAGCGGCGGCTCCCTGGGCCGGGGACGTGGCATCTTCTTTCTGCCTTTTCTTTTCTCCTCGGCTGCCTTGGGGAGCCATGCCAGGAGGTCGTCTCTGCCTAGGAGGTAGAGCTTCACCGCGGCGGCGAGCTTGTGGACGCAGAGGGGGTCTCCGCCTAGCCTTGTTGCTGGGCAGGGGCAGTCAGCTGCCTGAGGGGTTACATGGACGGGGTAGAGCTGCTGCTCCGGGGGCAGCTTGCCTACCCTTGCCTGGGTTAGCGCATGGGTTCCACGGAGGATGGCTGCGAGGTCCTCGTGGGCCACGGTCTTTTCTCTGGGGAGGCTGCCGAGCCTCTGGCTCGGGACTATCACGACTGCCTCGTGGGGGCCTATTCTGGCCAGGGCGCTTTTCTTCGCAAGGCGGAGGGCGCGGGCTATGTCCCAGTCCCGTAGCCCTAGGCTGCGGAGCCACCTGTAGGCATCCGGGAGGCTCCTCCTGGGCCTAGCCCTGGCCATGGCTGCTTCCTCCCCGTAGGCATGTGCCGGGCACCGGCTTGTCTCCTTGCAGCTCCAGTAGGCTGCAGCCGCCCTTTGGCGGCGGCCCCTGGACCGCGACCGCCGCCACGGTCTCCGCCGCCCTCTCCTCCGCCGCCCTCGCCAGGGCCTCCGCCGTCTCAGCGTCGGGTGCTATGACTGCTACGCGGTCCAGCTCGCCGAGGCTCTCGGGTGCGCGGCCGGGCTCTGGTGCTAGGTGGAGGGCGGCGGGTAGCTTCTCGGCTGTGAGGGCTGCGAGCACGGGCGGGGGCTGGGCGGGGGCTAGCACGGCTGTGGGCCTTTTTGGGCGCAGGGCTTCGGCTAGGAGTCTTGAGGCGAGGGCTGCTAGGAGGGGGCTGGGCGGAGGGCTCCAGGTGGCGAGCGGATGCACGGTCCCCGTATGGGGCCAGGTCTCGGCCAGCAGCTTTTCGAGCACCTGGAGCCTCCGGTCAGCCACTGTGTTGTGGAAGCAGCTCCTCCTCCCCTTGTGGCACACGTGCCTCCGAGGCGCGGCTATGTAGGCTGCTGCGTCGCCGTCGCAGTCTAGGAGGACGTGGAGCACCTCCAATAGGCCGCCGCTCGTGGAGCCCTTGAGCCAGAGCCTGGCCCTGCTCCTGGAGTAGAAGTGCGCCAACCCCGTATCCGCGGTGAGCCGGAGGGCTTCGTCGTCGGCGTAGGCTAGCATCAGAGGCTCCCCCGTGACGGCGTCAACCACCGCTACGGGGATGAGCTTCCTTTCGCCGCCCATGACTCGGGGTCACCTTCGGAGCAGCTCTACCCAGCGGCGGAGCACCGATGCTCCGAGCCTGCTGCTCCTCTCGGGGTGGAACTGGGTGGCATAGACGGGAGGCTTCTCCACGGCGGCTGCGAACTCTGTGAGCCCGTAGCCGGAGACCGCGCAGACCCAGGGTTCCTCGACGCCCGTGTAGGCGTAGCTGTGGACGAAGTAGAAGTAGCTGCCGGGCTCAACGTCCTCGAGGATGCTGCACCACCTGCCCTCGGGGGCTGGGCGGACGCGGCTCCACCCTATGTGGGGGAGCTTCGGGGCGACGAGCTTCTCCACCCTGCCGGGTAGGAGGCCTAGCCCGTAGCTGTGGAGGCCCGCCTCTCTGCTCTCCTCGAAGAGCAGCTGGAGGCCGAGACATATGCCGAGCAGCTGGGCGCCCATGGTGAGGGCGTCTCTTATCTCCCCGGCGCAGCCGTGGAGCCTCCTCGCCGCCGCCTCGTATGCCCCGACGCCGGGGAGCACTAGGCCGTCCCAGGCCCCAGGGTCGCGGATGCAGTCCACGACGCTTGGCTCGGCGCCGGCCCTCTTGAGGCCACTGACTATGCTGTAGATGTTCCCGACGCCGTACTTCAGCACCGCTACTCTCGGCGCCAACGCGCCCTCTCCTCCAGCACCTCTACCACGTCCCGGAGGCTGAGGCCCTCCATGTGAAGGAGGACGAGCAAGTGGTAGACCAGGTCGGCGGCCTCCCTCTTCAAGGCCTCCTTGTCACCCCGCAGCGCCTCCACTATGGTCTCCACGGCCTCCTCGCCCAGCTTCCTCGCCGCGTAGCCGATTCCCTTCGCGGCTATCCTCGCAGTGTAGCTCTCCTCGGGGCTGGCACCCCGGAGCCTCTCCTCTATCACCCTCTCAAGCTCCTCTAGGAAGCACGCCCCGCAGCTCAACCCGTCCTCACCCTTCCCGGAGCCTCTCAAGCGTCCTCCGGAGGCTCCTGGCGTGCATTGTGAAGCCCTCTGCCTCCGCCAGGGTTATCGAGGCCTCTACGAGCTCCCTCAGCGCCCCGAGGCCCCTTGGGTCCGCGAAGGCGACAGCACGCATGAAGTCCATGACACCCAGGCCTCCACGCCACCTCGCTGCGCCGCCGGTGGGGAGCACGTGGCTGGGCCCGTAGGCGTAGTCGAGGAGCGCGGGCGGGACGCCTAGGCTCACCACGCCGGCGCGGGGCGGGTTCTCGATGAGCCTCTTCTCGGCCCCGGGGCTTAGGTAGGCTACGAGGTGCTCCGCCGCCATCTCGTCCGCGAGGCCTAGGGCCTCCTCTAGGCTCCTGGCCTCGAATACCGCGAGGGCGCCGGTCTCCTCCCCGGCCTCCTCCTCGAGCACCACCGTCGCCTCCTCGGCGAGCCTCCTGGAGGGGGTGAAGAGGGCGGCTATGCTCAGGGGGCCGTGCTCTGCCTCGGCCAGCATGTCCAGCGCCACCTGCCTGGGGTCGGCCGACTCGTCGGCCACCACGGCCAGCTCTGTGGGCCCCGCCACCATGTCTATGCCGACGTCGCTGCTCACGAGGAGCTTCGCGGCCTGGACGTAGGGGTTCCCCGGCCCTACTATCTTGTCAACGCGCTCCACGGGGCCGGCGCCGTAGGCCAGGGCCGCGACCGCCTGGGCGCCGCCCACCGCGTAGACTGCATCCGCCCCCGCCATGTAGGCCGCTGCAAGCATCACAGGGTGCACCGGTGTGGAGCCGCTGCCCCTCCTCGGCGGTGTCGCGACCACAACCCTCCTGGCGCCGGCTGCGCGTGCGGGTATCACGGTGTGGAGCACCGTGGACGGGTAGGGATGCATGCCCCCAGGCGCGTAGACGCCGATCCTCTCCACGGGGAGCCAGCGGAGCCTCGCCCCGGGCACCCAGGTCTCCGGGGGCCGGGTGGCGTGGTGGTAGCGCTGCAGCGCCGAAGCGGCCACGCGGAGGGCGGTGGCGAGCCCCCTGGGGAGGCTCCGGTAGGCCTTCTCGAGCTCCTCCCGGGGCACCCGGGGATCCTCCACGTCGACGCCGTCGAAGCGGAGCGTGTACTCCCTTACCGCCTCGTAGCCCCTCCCCCTCACGTCTTCCACTATCGGCTTGACCTTCTCCACGTAGCTCCAGAGGCTGGGCCTCTCCGCTAGGAGGCGGCGCAGCTCCCCGAGGAGCCCGGGTCCACGGTACACCTTGACGCGGGCCATGCTAGAGCCTCACCTCCACGCCGCGGAGGGCGAGGTACTCCTTGACCTCCCGTACAGTGTGGACGCCGTAGTGGAAAATCCCGGCCGCGAGCGCGGCGTCCGCGCCCGCCACTGTGAAGGCCTCTAGGAAGTGCCGGGGCTCCCCCGCCCCGCCGCTCGCTATCACCGGTATATCCACGGCCTCGACCACGGCCCTGGTGAGCTCGAGGTCGTAGCCGCTCCTTGTCCCATCCCTGTCTATGCTCGTCAACAGTATCTCTCCGGCCCCCAGCTCAGCGACGCGGCGAGCCCACTCCACCGCATCCAGCCCCGTGGGGACGCGGCCAGCACTCACGTAGACCTCCCACCCACTCCTTATTCTTGGGCTCCTGCCGACCCACTTCGCGTCAATAGCGACCACGACCGCCTGGCTGCCGTACTGGCTCGCCGCCTCCGCCACCAGGCCCGGGTTCCTCACCGCAGCCGTGTTTATCGAAACCTTATCGGCACCGCTGTCGAGCATCCGGCCGAAGTCCTCCAGGCTCTTGACCCCGCCACCGACCGTGAACGGTATAGAGACTACGGAGGCAGTGTCGCGGACGACGCGGTAGAGGGGTTGCCTCTGCTCGGGTGTCGCGCTTATATCGAGGAAGACGAGTTCATCAGCCCCCTCCTCCTCGTAGCGGGCCGCTAATTCAACGGGGTCGCCGGCGTCACGGAGGTTCCGGAACCTGACTCCCTTCACCACGCGGCCGCCCTTAACGTCGAGGCAGGGGATTATCCTCTTGGCTGGCTCCCAGAGTGCAATAACCGACCACCAGGGGCCCCACGTCCGTGGGCCCGTGTATTTATCTTTCAGCCCGGGCCCAGGAGACATAACTACAGAAATATAGCCCTGGTTATGTAACTACAGTTATGAATAGGTGGCGGCGCTGCGGGGCCCGGTGATAGACCGCTGGGAGTGCAGCCTCATCAGGGAGCGGGGCAACAAGTGGCTCCTCGTCTACGGTAGGAGGAAGACGGGGAAGACGTGGCTCCTCCGCCGCTGCAGCGGCTGGAGCCTCTACGCCACCGTGACGCGTGACATGGAGTGCATCGTGGAGAGAAGGGAGGCGGGAGCGAGGCTGTCCACGTTCCGGGAGTGCATGAGAGAAGTGGCCGCCGAGCTAAGACGAGGCGGCGCAAGAGTGATCATCGACGAGTTTCAGCGGCTCCCCGACCGCTACTGGGAGGTAGTAGCCTCGGCCTCGTGGGAGGCCGAGGCGGGCCTCGTGCTCTGCGGCTCCAGCATGGGGCTTGCGAGGAGGGTGTTTGACAGAAGGAGCCCCCTCCTGGGCCTCCTCGAGCCCCTCCGCGTAGACCTCGCCGCAGTAGAGGACACCGTGGCCTCGCTGGCCTCCTGGGGCCTCAAAGCAGTGGAGGCGGTCACGTGGGCCATCGTCGCCAGGGACCCTTGGCTGCTCCGCCACCTGGAGCCGCGGGGAGAGCCCTGGAGGGCGCTGGCGGCGGAGGCGCCCAGGCTCATACCCTCAGCCCAGGGGCTAGTGGGGGAGGTCTTCGAGGAGGAGGAGAGGCAGCTCACGAGGCTCTACGACGCCGTGCTACGGCTCCTCGCCAAGGGCTACTGGAGGGCCGCCGATATAGCTGCGAGGCTCTACGACGCCGGCCTCTCCACGAGCCCCTCCCCAGGCGCGGCGACCGGCGTGCTCGCGGTACTGGAGGAGCTGGGGCTGGTCGAGAAGCTCCCGCTGTGGAGGACAAGGAGGAGCCGCCGCTACTACAGACACAGGAGCAGCCTCGTCTCGCTCCTCTACGCCTTCGCCGACCAGTCCGAGGAGCTGGGGCTGCCGCCCAGCCCGGAGCAGGTGAGGGCACGCTACGGGGTAGAGCTAGCATTCAACATTGGTGAGATGCTGGCATACGCCAAGAGCCTCGCCAGGGGCTACAGCATACAGAGGGAGAGGGACATAGACGTGGTGCTACTGGATCGTAGAGGCCGCGCCCTCTGGGGCTACGAGGCCAAAATGGGCTCCATAGGCTCCGCGGAGGCGGAGGAGCTGGCCAAATGGCTCCACGGGCTCGGGATCCCCCACGCCGGGGTAGTCGCCCTCATGGGCGTAAAGGGCCGATCCCCGAGGGGCCTCGACGAGATACTTGACGCTGCCTCAATGCTAGAGCTTGCGGAGAGGCTTAGGGAGAAGAGGAGGAGGGAGACGAAAAAGCCCCGCCGGAGCGGTGAGGGCTAGGCAGCGTGCTTCTCGGCCAGCGCCACCGCGTTGGCATCGAGGCCGAGCCTAGCGACGGTCTCGGGCCTGGGGACCCCGTTGCTGGCCCAGCCGCGCTCCTCGTAGTACATTGCGAGCATCTCCCTGAACTTCCCCCTATCCAGCCTGGCTCCCCTCAGGGGGCCCTTGGTGAGGGGGTCGCGGAACCACCTCTCTGGAGGCATGTCCATCCTGGGGCTCCACGAGCCGTGCTCACGGACCCAGAGGAGCCTTATCAGCGTGTAGACTCGATCGGCGACGGTGTAGTGGTCTTCTAGGCTGTAGGTGAGGCCTGTGGCGGCGCGGAACATTCTAGCATAATAGTCGAGGGCGAGCCCGGTCTCCACGACGGGGAACCTGCAGGCCACTGCTGTCTCGAAGAGGCCTCCGCGGAACCTCTGCATCTCTATCAGCTTCACGACCTTCGCCCTTGTGTAGCCGGTGCGGCCGTGCTGTATCTCCCAGCCTATCATCCAGGCGTCCTTGTGGTGCGCCCCTATCGGGCTCGTCGCGAACGCCAGCGCCATGCCCGGGGCAGCGTGGCAGTCGTAGGCACTCACCTCGAGGCCCTTAACGTGCATCGCGAAACTAGTCTCTCCGAGCCTCTCAGAGACCCTCATAGTTCCCTCCGCCAGCAGGTCTCCGACACCGCGCCTCGTCGCTACGTCCCTAGCCAGCTCCTCCAGCCCCCTGGCATCACCCCACTCCACGCCGACCCCTAGGAGCCCCTTCTCCCCGGCCTCTAGCGCAAAGCCCAACACGCCGCCAAGGCTTATTGTATCCATGCCCTCCATGTCTGCTATCCTGTTGAGCCTGGCGGCGTCCTCCAGCCTCCCTATACCGAGGTTGCTGCCCAGCATCGCTATGTTCTCATAGTCTATCTCCACGGGCTCGCCGTGGTTATCCGGCACCACGTGGCCGCAGGGGATTATGCAGAGAGGGCAGCTTCGGATCCCTGTCCTCACCTTCTCCATGTAGCTGCCACTGAGCCCCTCCGCTCCCTCGAATACACCCTCCCGGAAGTTGTAGCTGGGGAGTACACTGGCGGCGTTAGCCCACTCTATGGTCATCATCGTGCCCTGGCGCATCCAGAACCCGTAGCTGGGGCTCTCCTTGACCTCCCTTATCGCCTCCCTCACAACCCTTATGTACTCGTCGGGGTCGTATAGCTCGGGCCTCCTCGTGCCACGGAACACGACGGCCTTCAGCATCTTGCTGCCCATCACTGCGCCTATGCCGGGGCGGCCGCCGCTCCTACCCTTCTGAGACACAACCGTGGCGAAGCTGACCAGCCTCTCCCCCGCCGGGCCTATCAACAGTATCCCGGCGTCCCTCCCATACCTGGCCTCGAGGCGGTCATAGGCGGTGAACGCGTCGAGGCCCCAGAGGTCGTCCGCTGGCTCAAGCCAGGCTCGGTCATCCTCCACCACGAGCACGGAGGGCCCGGGCGCCCTCCCGGTGACGACGAGCGCATCCCAGCCTGCGGCGCGGAGCGCGGTGGCGGCCCTGGAGCCTATGTTGCCGTCCCCATAGCCCATCGTCAGCGGGCTCTTCGCCGCAACCACGAGCTTCCCCGTGTTGGGACCCGCAAGCCCTGTCAACGGGCCAGCCGCGAATACGAGGATGTTGCCAGGCCCCAGGGGGTCAACGCCGGGCTCAAGGAAGTCCCAGAGAATCTTAGCTGCAAACCCGCGGCCGCCGACGAATAGGCGGGCCATCTCCCCCGGGTACCGCCATTCCCGGAAGACGCCCCGGGAGAGGTCGGCCCAGAGTATCCTCTTCCACCAGCCGAACACCTTGCCTGACATGACCGCGCTGACCCCGCAGCAGGGCCGAGCCCAAGGTAGTGGAGGGCCACTGGGCCCCCCGGGGCTCGGGCTTCGCTGGGCCCCGCGTCCATCCCACCGCCTAAAAGTAGTTCCCGCCAGTAGCAGCCAGCGGGCCGGGAGGGGCCTAGAGGATGGGTACCGGCGCGTCCCTAGGCATGGCAGACAGCCGATACGGCGAACAAGCCACGGCCTCAGGTTTTAGGAGCCCCCATTATCCCGGGCCCCGGAGACTGGACTCGGCGAAGACACAGCGCCACGGCCTGCCCCGAGCCCTTGCCGCTTGCCTCGCGTGCAGGGACTTCAGGCTAGAGCCCTTGGGGCTCGGCGACTGCCCGGGTCTCGAGGCTGCCATAGCCCAGCGGCGGCGCAGGCTCTGCACGGGCCGCTGGGAAAGGTTCCTCCCAACCTCCCTGCCCTACGTGGCGCTCCTCGACTACCGCCACTTGGGCCTCGTGAACATCGTCGCTGTGCTTCCTCGTGGCGCCGGCTTGCCCGCCGGCGAGCCCCTGCAGAGCTATGTCTCCAGCGTCTCCATCCTCCGCGGCGGTGGGCTCCTAGTCTCTTACCGCCCTCCTCCGGGGCTAGCGGGGGAGGCGGCGGAGATTCTTTCCCAGAGAGACGTCAAGCTGCTGGCCGTTGAGGAGTCGATGCCCGTTTACACCTGCCATCCCCATCGCCGGAGCCCAGCGACCTCGTCTCGACTGTATATGTGCTCGTCTATGCAGTGCTCGAGGCGAGGCCCCTAGCGGGCCTCAGGGAGGTCTCATCAATAGGCTGAGCCGGCGAACCCACATAGTTGGGAGGAAGGCTGTGGAAGCAAGATACCAGCTCCTGTCCTCGAAGCTGAGGCTGGGCCGAGTATGGGCCAGACCCGTCGCAGGCCCCCGAGAGGCCGGGGTGCTGGTCGCACCCGATGAGCGCTGGAGGCTCCTCTACGTTGAGGCAGCGGGCAGCATCAACTCGCCACAGATATTCCATAGCCGCGATCTTAGCCTGGCACCAGTCTATGGGGAGAAAAGGGAGCTGGAGAACCTGTGGACGAGGATAGAGAGACGCTGTGGCTACGCAAAGCTCCTCTACGTGGAGAAGAGCAGAGTTCACAGCCTCCCCTTGGACTACTATAACCCTGATAGAACTAAGTGGGGGTCCGAGCCCACGGAATGGGGGTGGAGGAGGCCGCTCTCCAAGATACTCGGCCCCTCTAAGACTTAATCAAGGGGGATCCGCATTCTCATGCGGGAGACTGGGGGGAGCATAGGAGGCATGCGGGGTAGATACGTATAGGCGTGGCGAGAAAACTACTCTACTTTGCCCTTGCAGGGCTCTTTGTCTACAAGGCCCTACAGGAGGCCCACGGCGACCCATTGTGGAGTCCTATCTACGTCCTCGTAAGCCTCGAGTATCTCGTCGAAGGCAGGAGCCACTAGTGTCCTTACCTTTTCCTAATCCACCAGGCTGCAGCCGCACTGGTGGCTGCGGCTGCAGCCAGCCCCACCGATGTTATTATTGGCACAGTGTGCCCGTTTACAACGACGACGGAGGCAGCGCCGCGAACGTAGCCACGCCTATGGGCATGGAAGTGTCCTCCTCTAGGCCCTGCTCCAATGCTTATCTGCAGACTCCGGCTGCTTGAGGGCACCAGTCCCTGCAGCAATATACTTGAGGAGTCTGTTCCCTTTATCAATGTCGAGCTATCAACTATTAGCCTTGTGTAGCCCCTGGGCCTTGGCTTGACTGTAACCGTTAGAGTGCTGGAGATGGTAGAGGGGTCAAGATAGATGTGACAGAGTTTGAGCCTAGTATTAGATGCCACTACTCTTCCGTTAATCACAAGGGTTGCATTACCATAGAGCAGTGCGCAGAGGTAGCCGTTACTGCCTATCCTTAGCCTGCCGCGGTACACGTCGTTGGCAACTACCTCGATAACGTCTCCCGGTTTTACTGTGACCCCGTTTACCCTCATAGAGCCTTTCAAGACAGTTGCCTTAATGCTTCCCGTAAGCACGAGAACCCGGCCACTGGCCGTCAAATAAACACGATGACCAGTGCTCGCACTGGCATAGGATGCGGAAGCGAGCCCAGCGAGCAGGGCTAGGAACAATACGGCAGCCATGCTACGCATCATGACCTCCCCCCGGGGCTCCCGCCACCAGGGAGTGTGCCCGGTTCTAAACGTATAAAACAGTTATAGTCTATTCACGCGTCTCATATATCGCTGGAGGCTTTTTGGCCCCAGCAACGCACTTGCACCGGGTGTTTCCAGAGGATGCTTGCCGCGAGGCTCTACGGGCCCCGGAACCTACGTGTCGAGGAGGCCCCGGTGCCGAAGCCGCCGCCGGGCTGGCTGCTGCTCCGCAGCATCGCCGTCGGGATATGTGGCACGGATAAGGCGTTCTACACGGGAAGCTACCGGCCGCCTAGGCTCCCCCTGGTGCCGGGCCACGAGGCTGTGGGGCTCGTTGTCTCGGCACCGCCAGGCTGGGAGCGGCTTGTAGGCCGCCTCGTGGTGCCAGAGATAAACATGGTGCCCCTGGAGGAGATGTGGAGGGAGCCGTGCAGGAGCGGGCTTTACATCCACTGTCCGCCTCCAGTGAAGAGGACTCTGGGCATAGACTTTGACGGCGCGCTCGCCGAGTACTTCGTCGCCCCGCCCCACTTAGTCCACGTGGCAGAGGGCCTGGAGCCCGTGGAGGCGGTCTACACGGAGCCCCTAGCAGCCGTGTTGAAGGCGTTCAGGCTCCGCCCGGTGGAGCCGGGCGACACGGTGCTCATCGTGGGCACGGGGGCGTTGGCCGCGCTCGCCGCCCAGGTGGCCGCGCTGCAGGGGGCCTCGAAGGTGGTCGTGGCTGCGAGGAGGGGGTCGAGGAAGAGGAGCTGGTTCGAGGACAAGGGGTTCAAGGTGGTCGACGTGGAGGAGCTGCCCGGGGCCGCCAGGGAGCTGGGACGCTGGGGCCTCGGCTTCGACGTCGTCTTCGAAGCCACGGGGTCTCCGGAGGCGCTGCGGCTGGCGGTCTCAGCCGCAAGGCCCAGGGGCGTGGTCCATCTTAAGTCTACTCACGGCAGGCCGGCTGAGCTGCCACAGACAGAGGCTGTGGTGAAGGAGCTTCTCCTCGTAGCCTCCAGGTGCGGGGAGTGGAGGGACTTCGAGGAGGCGCTGCGGCTGCTCAGGGAGCGCAGGGTAGAGCCCCCTCCCTCGAGGATCCTCTGGGGCGTGGAGTCCGCCCCGAAAGCCTTCGAGGAGGCCCTCCGCGGGGACATGTTCCGCGTAATTGTTAGGACTGGGAAGACCCCGTGGGAGCTGGGGGTGCCTGAGGAGTGGAGCCCCTAAAGCTTGTGAGGGAGACCCGGGAGACCCGGGTAGAACTCGAACTGGTCGTGGGAGCTGAAGAGCCCTGGGCTAAGGTTGAGACCGGGATAGGGTTCCTCAACCACATGGTCGAAACCATGGCGTACTACGCGGGGTGGAGGCTCGAAGCCAGGGTCGTGGAGAACAGGAGGGTTGACGACCATCACGTCGCCGAGGATCTGGCGCTCGCCCTGGGTGCTGCGCTGAGGAGGTGGCTCGAAGCCAGAGGCTGGAGGGTCGCGAGGTACGGCTGGGCAGTTGTCCCCATGGACGAGGCCCTCGTCTTAGCCGCCGTGGATTTCTCGGGGAGGCCTGGCGCCTGGGTAGAACTGGAGCTCCAGAGGGAGTCTATAGGCGAACTCTCTACGGAGAATGTGCCTCACTTCGTGTGGAGCCTTGCCTCCTCCGCGCTCGCAACCATTCACATGAGGCGTCTTACGGGTGTGAACGAGCACCACGTGGTGGAGGCTGGGTTCAAGGCGCTGGGCATGGCTCTGCGGCAGGCTCTGACTCCCCGACGCGGCGTGATCTCCACTAAGGGCGCTATAGCGCCGGAGGCCTAGGCGTCGTAGGGTGTGAGTGGGGTTTCCTCGGCCCCCTGGTCTGCGAGGACGCCAAGCAGTGCTACAAGGAGCCCGACGCCGGCTGCGACCCACGCGAGCAGCACGGTGCGCTCCCATGTCCTAGTGGGCTTTAGGTGGGACTGTTTTTATCTTCTGCGGAGCCCACGCAACACCCACTCCCTAATGTACGCGGCTTAAGACTCATATAGAAGAGGCTTTGACAGGGTTATTATTGCAGAGCGTCCTTAACCATGCATGAATATGCTTAAGTACTGTACCAGCTCCTAGTTAGAAACGGACTCGGACAGGGAACAGAAGGCAAGGTGACCAGCCATGCCCGGCCAGATACCCCTCATAGGCGAGAAGTTCCCCGAGATGGAAGTCACAACCGACCACGGTGTCATCAAGCTACCCGACCACTTCAAGGGCAAGTGGTTCGTCCTCTTCAGCCACCCCGCTGACTTCACGCCCGTATGCACCACCGAGTTCGTAGCCTTCGCCAAGAGGTATGAGGACTTCAAGAAGCTCAACACCGAGCTGATAGGCCTCAGCGTCGACAACAGCT
>CAZIWH010000015.1:0-4400 GCA_964542985.1 uncultured Hyperthermus sp.
TCTATTCCCCGCCTCCTCCCAGTCCGCTACAACTATCTCCGGCGTCGCCACCACCACCCTGCTGTTCCAGCGCCTCCTCCTCTCAGCCGGCGGCACGGCCCCATGCACAGCGGCGGCCTCAAGCCCCGAGACCCAGCGGACGTACCTGGCAATCTGCTCCACGAGAAACCTCGTAGGCTCCAGGAACAGCACCCTGCTAGCCTTCCCCTCTTCGAGCAGCCTAGCAGCCCACATCACAGCTACAAGCGTCTTGCCAGTACCCGTAGGCAGTACAACGACGCCACGACCCTGCCTATAGGCCCACTCCGCGGCCTCAACCTGGTACTCTCTCGGACGCAGCCTAAGCCTAGCCACAGTACCAGCATCCCCCATCAAGGCGAAGAAAGGAGGGAGGCCTAGAAGGGCTCCGGGAGGCGGTGGAGAGCAGGCCCCTTTACCACGTGGCAATGGAGCGGAAAACAATGAGCTATTTGAGATAGGGTACTACCTCGCTCATCACGGTGGCGTAGAGCATTATCGTGTCCCGATACTTAGTCTCCGAGGGACCGGTGTAGATTAGGTGGATGCGCAGCTCCAGGTGCTTGTCCCTAACCTCCCTCACCATGAACCTTGCTAGGGCCCTGGCTAGGGGCCCTAGGTCGGGGTAGCCCTTGCCGAGGGGCACGCGTTTCTTCAGTATCCTCCTGCCCAGTGCAAAGCCCACCACCTGGGAGAACCGCAGGGATAGGAAGTGAGTACTTAGCTTCAGAGTCTCCGAGAGCACCTTGGCCCAAAACTCCTCCGTCGCCTCCAGGTTAGCGGCCTCGAAGTTCCCGTGCTCGCTTGCCCCGGTGAGGAGCATCCAGGCGTTCTCTAACTGGGTTGAGACTTGTACCCTGTCACTCCCAACCGCCTCCATTATCGCCCTTATGTCCTCAAAGGTTCCGAGCATCCTCCTAGTATACATGACCTCGAGTGTCACGACTATGTCCGGGACCTCTCTCAGTATAGCCTTCACGACGTCCGCGGCTTGCTCTATATCCCTGTCATCCATCCACGCTCTCCAGCCCAGGTGGAGGTTGAAGACCTCAGCCCCAGCCATCCGTGCTTTCTTTGCGGCTGCCACGAGGGCCTTTCGGCTCTTCTCATGGATCTCTGGTACCGTAGAGACCACGTTGTAGTAGGGCGCGTGCGCGGTTATCGTTGTGAACGCCTTGCTCGCTATCTCGCGGTACTGCTGGAAGTAGTCCGGGCCGCGGCTCTTCCTGGCAAAGTCGTAGGGTGGTATCTCCGTCAGCTTCATGCCCAGCGTCGAAGCCTTCACTAGGGTTGAGAGCGCGTTGTACGTGCCCCAGTCGAAGAGTATAATCATGCCGTTAGCCACCTCCGCCTCCTCACATAGAATCATAGATGCCAAGTAGACTGAATAAATACTTATGGTTACTCGTTGCCGGCGCGCACCTTGAGGAGAAGCAGCCTCTGTCCACGCTCTAGCCTCCTAGACCTTTCAGGAGCTAACATAACCCTGCCGTCAAGCTCCACTATGCCTAGCACGAGCATCCGCAGCCCATGGCTCTCTGAGAGTTTCTTCTCAGCCTCCTCTATAGTGAGACCGACTGCCCAGTCCGGCACCGGCTCCTCGGCCACATCCGCAACTCCTCGCACAGACACAGCTTCCTCTATGAACCATGCCACTGATGGCTCAAAGATGGCGGAGGCGAGCGTCCTGCCGAGGAGCCTTGAGCTGACCACGTGATCAACCCCGGCTTCCCTGAGAAGCTCCTCTGCCTCTCCTGTCATTGCCACCGCCGCGAGCCTAGCCCTATGGTTAAGCCTCCTCACAGCCAGAGCTACGTGGAGCGTCTTACTGTCATCAGCTAGGCATAGGACAATGCGCTCAACCTTTCCTACCCCCGCCTTAACCAGGTCATCGCGTTTCATAGGGTCTCCAACCAGGTAGTCCACGGGCGGCTCGCCGGTAGGCTTCTCCGGTATGAGCCAGCCCGTCTCCTTTCCTAGACCATTCGCTACAAGCTCGTCCACCAGGTCCCAGCAGGCGTCGCTCCCACCTATCACCAGTATCTTTTTCCCCTTCAAGGGGGCGAGGCCGAGGCTCCTCCTCATACTCAGTTCCATGAACTCATCTGCTATCAGTGATATCGTGAGAGTGTAGACCGCGATACCCATTACTGCAGTGACGGCTGCAACAGCCCATCCAAGCCCCCGGGTGGGCGTTATGTCTCCATACCCTACTGTGGCCATTGTTATTATGCTCCAGTAGAGAGATGCCACGAAGTCTATGTCCTTCCTTCCGGCAACTATGTGCTCACTGTAGTAGAACAAAGTGGCCGATGCGAGCCACATGGCGAGGAATAGAAATGCGACTAGGGCTATGCGGCTGCGGGCGAGTCTCCGGAAGACAATATGCCTAAGGCTATGAAGAAGACGGTATATCGCTGGTATGGGCATGCTGTTGTCCCTCCATTTCCTCGGCTAGGGGGCGGCTTTATGTGGGCTAGAGATTTTATCCGGCAATCTTGGTGCACCACTTAGCCTGAAATGGTGCACAGAGGCGCGTGCGCCATGCACATACCCGACGGCTACCTGGATCCATACTGGTGTATAGCAACTTACGCTGTTACAATTGGCTTCGCGATACTGGCCTTCAAGAAGGTGTCCAAGAAACTCACGCCAGAGCAGATAACAGCGATAACGGTGTTGGCTGCGGCGATATTCGTTGCGCAGATGCTTAACTGGCCGATACCCGGTGGCACCTCCCTGCACTTCGTCGGCGGTGCGTTGGCGGGGATACTCTTCGGCCCCTGGCTCGGCTTCTTCGTCCTAGCACTCGTGGTCAGTACACAAGCAATAGTGTTCCACGACGGTGGGATAACCACTCTTGGGGCAAACATACTCAACATGGGCATCATAGACGTCCTAGTGGGCTACGGGGTCTACAAGCTCGTAACAAGAATCATGGGCAACACGAGGAGGGCTCGTCTCATAGGAGCCTTCCTCGGCGGCTGGCTAGGCATAACCCTGGCAGGTACAATGGCAGGCATAGAGATAGGCCTAAGCCCATCATTCCCCTACGGCATAAAGATAACAGTACCCGTAATGGCCGGCTGGCATGCCCTCCTAGGCATAATAGAGGGCATCATAACAGCGCTCGTAGTAGACCAGCTCTACCAGCGCCGCAGCTCACTCGTCTACGTCGCCCAGAAGCAGGCCATACCCACACATGCCTAAACCCGGGGGTGAAAAGGGCGTGGCGGCAGAGCAGCCCCTAAGCCTATACCAGAGGTACCGCGGTGCCTTCCTCGTAATGGCTGTGTTGCTAATAGTGAGTCCGATATTCGGCGTCATACTTGCAGCGAAGATAGGGTACCATGAGCCCCTGGACGTAGCGGCAGAGAAGCTCCACTTACACGAGGAGAACATAGGTGACTGGACACCGTTTAAGGACTACACGTTTCCCGGCCTACCCGACACCATCGGCTACATAGTGGCCGGTGCGATAGGTGTCGCAGTGATACTCGGCATCGGCATCTTGGCGGCGAGGCTGGCCAGGAGATGAAGGACCCGCTGACCGGAATGCTGGAGGCGCTCCGCGAGGTCACAGTGAGCCTAGCAGCCTCTCAAGGCGTAACCAGGCCCACAAGGCCTCAGTTTTTCCTACCACTCCTTCTCGCCTCAATCGCGCTTGTAAGCCAGCCGGGCTTCCCAGCCCCTGCGGCGGTAGCCGCAGCCTCTGGCACAGCGGCCCTGCTCTACGCCCTACACCGCGGTGCCCCAAGGGCTGCAGCCAAGGCCCTGCTCTTCGTCACCCTCTTCTCCGCAGCAGTCTCAGCCCCCTTGCTCCTCAGCCACCGCTCAGAGGCTCTCGGCTTCCTCCTACGCGCCTACGGCGCCGGCGCGCTAGGCGTCTCAGCAACAGCCATGGTCGGCTGGGACACGTTCATTGATGCCGCCGAGGCTCTCGGCCTCCCAGGGGAGCTCGCCACGGCGGCGAGGCTCCTCCTCTGGAATGTGAAGATAATGTCGGAGGAGGCCCTACGCCTCATAGCAGCTAGGCGGGCGAGGACGCTCGGGAAAAACGGTATCATAGAGGAGTGGCGCCTCCTAGCCTCAGCCGTGGCGGGGCTGCTGGAGAAGAGCATGCAGCGCGCCGAGCAAGTCTCCAGAGCCATAGCAGCCAGGAGCCTAGGCACCTCCATGGCGCGGGGTCGTGCGTCAAGCGGGGGCTCCCTCATCCCATACCTAGCTCCAGCTGCAACGATAGCCGCATGGGTGACCTACCTTGCCCCTCATTGAGGCACGCGGGCTGCGCTTCACCTACCTCGGGGTCGGAGAGGTGCTCAGAGGAGTAGACCTCCAGGCGGGTCCAGGCGAGGTAGTAGCCATAGCAGGGCCCACGGGCT
>CAZIWH010000015.1:4410-30554 GCA_964542985.1 uncultured Hyperthermus sp.
GCGGAAAGTCGACACTCCTCCTGCTCCTCGCAGGGCTCCTCGAGCCCGAGCAGGGCCAGGTGCTGCTGGACGGTAGGCCCGTGGGCCCGTGGGCGCGAAGGAGGATAGGCTTCCTCTTCCAGAACCCCGACGACCAGCTCTTCAATCCCACGGTGAAGGAGGAAATAGCGTACGCGCTCCGCAGCCTCCGTCTCCCCGAGGACGAGGTAGTGGCCCGCGTGGAGAGGATCGCCGAGAGGCTTGGCATAAGCGGGCTCCTTGACAAGCCGCCATACAGGCTCAGCGTTGGTCAACGTAAGCTCGTAGCCCTGGCATCCATACTGGTCTACGAGCCTGATGTGCTGCTCCTCGACGAGCCGGCGGCGAATCTCGACAAGAGGAGCCTAGCGGCCCTGGCCAGGATAGTCAGGGAGCACGCGGCGGGAGGCGGGACAGTGGTGCTCGCAACCCATAGCCTCGACCTGGTACTAGAACTCTCCACGAGGCTCTGCCTCATGAGAGGAGGCAGGCTCAGCTGCAGTGGCACCGAGGAGGCAGTAGCGGAGGGCCTCCTAGAGGAGGCCCCCCTCCACGTCCCCCTAGCCCTCCGCCTCCTTAGGGACATGCTCGGCGGCTGGAGAAGCGTCGCCAAGGCCCTCAAACAAGCTCAGCACTAGCGGCCAGTGCGGCCAGCACGGCGGCCCGCAGCACCTCCTCCGCAACCCTCCTCGGCGGCAGCACGGCATCCACCGCGGCAACTCTCCCAGCGAGCACCCTGCCGAGCCTTGAGAGCAGCCTCCCTGTCTCAGCCTCTATGAACGCTATGTAGTCCAGCCTGGCCTCCTCTGCGGCGTTCGGCCTCCCACGCCGCGTCACCCGCTCAGCCGCCACACGGGGGTCGCGAACACGCAGGTACACGATGAGGTCGGCCCTCGGCGCCTCCTCGATCAGCCTCTCTATCCTCCACGCCTCCTCGGGGCAGCAGCTGCGCAACCACCACCTACTGTAGACCGCCACCATCAAGGGATGGCTGTCGGTCACGACGGGTGTGCCCGCCCTGGAAGCCTTGTAGGCCGCGCGGAAGGCCTCGAGGAACCTCCTCGCGAAAACCAGCTGCCTCTCCAGCGGTGGCAGCCCAGCAGCCTCCTTGACAGCCTCCAGTGAGAAGAACCTCCACCCTCTCGTGGAGGCCAGCAGCCTGGCTACAGTGGTCTTCCCGGCGCCGTGGACGCCGACCAGGGAGACGAGCAAAGCACCCAGCCCCCGGCCAACTATACTCCACGGGTAGCCGGAAGACAGCGCAGGGGCAAGTAACACGCCCCTCCGGGCAAAACTTATTAGGAGCCACTAGAGGTGCAGCACTCTACATCATGGCCGAAGAACCCTCAGGATGCGGCGGTCGTCTAGCCTGGACTAGGACGCCGGCCTGCCAAGCCGGCGATCCCGGGTTCAAATCCCGGCCGCCGCACCATCTCCTAACCTAGCACGGCTGCCAGCTTCTCATTTGTGTTCCCTCTCGGGGTGTGTTCTGGGTGGCTCGACTTGTAGCTGGAGTGTTGTCCACAGCTGGGCGTTGTAGTTAAAGTGTACCCGTCTCCAAGTAGGGTGCACCGGGTCATGGGCCCTATGGCTTGTAGGCCGTTCACGGTCTGCGTTTACACGACTAAGGCGTCGCTTGGTGGCTTCCTTGAGGCTGTCAGGGAGGTCTCCAGGGAGACCGGCGGCGCAGTTAGGCTGGGCATGCTGCTCTATGCTGGGGAGATTGACGAGGATAAGGTGGTTAACTTCATCTCCAGGTTGAGGGACTGCGACGTCTTGCTCATGGATGTGAGGTCTCTTGACCCTTCAACTAGGCTGCTGTTAGAGGCGTGCCGCGGCTTCAAAGGCCTCGTTGTGCCGGTCGTGGGTGCGGGCCCAGAAGTTCTCCGCCTAGCAAGGCTCGGGCGGCTCAACGCCTCAAAGATACCGATGAAGGAGAGAGGAGGGTTCGATAGTGCGTCAATTGAGGTGGCTTCAGTGGCAAAAGCGGTAGCCCTGATGGAGGTGGTCGGCCGCATAGTTCCTGCAGGGCCGGCCCGTGATGCTAGGAACTGGGCGAGGCTGATGAAGTACTGGTGGCTCGGCGGCCGGGAAAACTACGTCAACATGCTCCGCTTGATCGCGAGAAGCTACTTCGGCTGCACCTCGGTGCCCCGGCCAGCGCCGCCCCGCGAGCCAGCAAGGCCGGGCTCCGTCTACATTCCTGGTCATGGATTCCACAGTCCCCGCGAGGCCGCGGCGCTCGCCAAGAAGCTCAAGCTGAGACCCCGTGTCGCGGCGCTCCTCTACGGCGGCATGCACCTCGAGGAATCCCTTGTGGCCTTCGAGGCGCTCAGTAGGGCCCTCCGGTTAGCTGGCCTCAACTCCATAGGCGTCGTGGGCGGGGCTAACTTCGACCTTGTGGACAACCACCATTTTCTCGCAGAGGCTCTCAAGTTCTTCCCGGAAGTGAAGGCTGTAGTTAACTTCCAGTGGTTTAGGCTCCGGGGCGGCCCCTATGGCGGCGACCCGGAGCCGGTGCTGAGGTTTTTCAAGGAGAGGCAGCTCCTACTATTCAATGGACTAGTGCTCTACATGCAGAGGGTCTCCGACTGGGAGAAGAGCAGTAAAGGTCTCCTACCCATAGAGGTCGTGGCAGGCGTTGCTCTTCCCGAGGCGGATGGTGCAATAGAACCCATACCCTCTGCGGGGCTAGGCGACGACGAAGCCAGAAGCATTAAACCCCTAGAGGACAGGGTACTCCGTAAGGCTTCGAGGATAGCAGCCTGGCTGAGGCTCGCGGAGAAGCCGCACGGGGAGAGACGAGTCGCTGTCATAGTCTACAACTATCCCCCAGATCCTCACAACATAGGCTCGGCCTCCTACCTAGACGTCACCGGCAGTCTCTCGAGGCTACTAGGAGCCCTGGAGAAAGCCGGCTACAGGGCCAAGCGCATAGGCAAGGAGGAGGTCACGAGGCTGCTCCGCGACGCCAGGAGGAGCTGCCCAGAGGCCCTCAGCCCCGAGGAGTATAGGAGCATGTATCTCCAGGAGCTGCCCCCAGAGGCCCGCGAGTCAGTGGAGAAGGTCTGGGGGCCTCCCCCCACCAAGCCGATATGCATCCATGGTGTGCGCGTCGGAAACGTGTTCATAGGTATCCAGCCCGGCAGGGGCGTCCACGAGGATCCCTCGAAGATATACCACAGCAAGGACCTCCCGCCGCCGCACGAGTACATAGCCTTCTACTTGTGGCTGCGCCGCGTTTTTGAAGCCGACGCGGTAATCCACCTAGGTACGCATGGCACAATGGAGTTCATGCCCGGCAAGGAGGTCGGTCTGTCGGCGGCCTGCTTTCCAGACATACTTGTAGGCATAGTGCCAAACATATATGTCTACCACGTGACAAACCCCTCCGAGATGAGCATAGCTAAGAGAAGGGGCTACGCCTACGCAATCACACACCTCTCGCCGCCCTACACAAGGTCAGGGCTCTACGGTGGGCTCCTCGAGCTACAGGAACTCGTACATGAGTACAATGAAGCGCTGCTCACCGACCCAGAGAGAGCCAAGGTGGTGGAGAAACTGGCGCTCGAGAAAGCCGAGAAACTGGGAATAGGCGCGTCAAGCGTAGAGGAGATACATGAGAGGCTCTTCGAGCTAGAGAGGGAGATCATACCCCGGGGCCTCCACGTGCTTGGAGAGAAATGGGGCCCCCGCGAGGCGGCGCAGTACCTGACGCTCCTCCTCCGCTACGACTCCGAGGCGCCCTCCCTCCACCGCCTCCTGGCCGAGGCACGGGGCCTAGACTACTACCGGCTCCTCGACAACCCCTCGGCCAGAGTAGGCGGCCACACGGCCGCCGAGCTGCTCAACGAGATAGAGGCCACCGTGGAGCACTTCGTCACCCTAGTCCTGGAGGGAAGGAAGAGGGACGCGGTAAGCCTGGCCGCCTCCAAGGGCCTCAGCCGCAACGAGGCACAGAAGCTCGCCGACTACGTTGAGAAGGTCTGGGGGAGGATAAGGAGCTGCGACGAGCTTGGTGCAGTGTTGCGCACCCTCGACGGAGGCTACCTGGAGCCCCGTGTGGCCGGCGACCCCCTCAGGACGCCCGAGGCGCTCCCAACCGGTAGCCATGGCTACGCCTTCGACCCCCGCCTAATCCCAAGCCAGGCGGCATACATGAGGGGCAGGCTGGTAGCCCGCGAAAGCCTGGAGGAGTACAAGAGAAAGCATGGCCGCTACCCGGAGACAGTAGCCGTAGTCCTATGGGGTTTCGAGACCGCGGGCACCCGTGGGGAAACCATCGGCCAGATACTGGAGTATCTCGGCGTGAGGCTGGAGCGGAGGGGCCCCTGGTCCTGGGACCTCACTCCAATTCCCGTAGAGGAACTCGGCCACCCCAGGATAGACGTGGTTGTAACAATCTGCGGCATCTTCCGCGACATGTTCCCCCACTTGCTGGGCCTTCTCGACAAGGCCTTCAAGCTCGTCGCCGGGCTGGAGGAGCCCCCCGAGGCGAACTATGTGAGGAAACATGTCTCGGCGCTGGCGGCAGAGGGCTACAGCCAGGACGAGGCACTGGCCCGTGTCTTCGGCCCCAAGCCGGGTGCCTACAACACGAGGCTCCCCGAGACCATAGAGACGTCTATGTGGAACAGCGAGAAAGAGCTAGCAACACTATATGTGGAGGATATGGGTTACGCCTACACGGGCGGCTCGGAGGCCAGGGCGCTACACAACGTCTTCAAGAAGCTTCTCTCCTCTACGGAGATGATTACGCAGATCCGTTACGCCCACGAGTATGACATAGTGGATCTGGATCACTACTATGAGTTCCTCGGAGGACTCTCTAAGGCAGTTGAGGAGACGTCGGGTAAGCGGCCAGAGGTACTATGGGTAGACACTACTAAGGAGAAGCCGAAGCTCAAGCACCTACGACGCGCCATAACCGACGCACTTTACATAAGAATACTCAACCCGAAGTGGATAGACGCGATGCTGAACCACGGCTACGACGGCGCAAGGGAACTCGCGGAGCGTGTACAGTACCTACTCGGCCTGGCGGCGACAACGGGCGAAGTCCCCAGCTGGGCCTGGAGAAGGATATACGAGAAGTACATAGAAGACAGAGAGACTAGTGGTAGGATAGCCGCAGCGAATCCTGACGCACTCCGCGAAATAGCCCGCAGGTTGCTCGAGGCGGCGAGGCGCGGCTACTGGGAGCCAAGCAGGGAAGAGGCCGAGAAGATAGAGGAAGCCATAGCGTCCAGAGGCTAGTCTCTGGACCCCGATAGACCGACTAGGCTCCACCAAGGGTGACAGGGGATAAAACGAGGTGGTGCCGCGGCCGGGATTTGAACCCGGGTCACGGGCTTGAAAGGCCCGCATACTTGGCCGGGCTATACTACCGCGGCACGTACGTGCTCCGCGCAGCCCCCTTTGCCTGGGCCGCGGCACCCGTGAGACATCTGGGAACTCAGCTGGGTGCGGGGTTTATAGCTGTGGGCTTCTTGGCTGCCCCTCGCCTGCTCCCGGGTGTCTAGCGGTAGCCTAATACGGTTCTCCAGGGCCTTTGGGGCTTTTCTGGGTGCGGCGGGCAGCATGGCTGAGAAGAGGCTGAGGGCTGTCAGCGAGCTGGTGTCGGCTAGCCTGCTGGTGTTGATAGCTATAACAGTTGGCTCCATAGTGGCGTTGATAATATTGGGTAACCTGCAATCGGGGCTCCAGAGTCTAAGCCAAGAGAACCTTCGCGCGGAGATAGAGGCTAAGGAGGCTTTGAGCATTGACGCGGCCTACATAGATCCCAACGGCGTACTCCACGTCGTTATCTCGACGGGGGGCTTCCCGGTGACACTGCAAGCAGTGTACATCAACAACACGCTGTGGAGCTGCACAGCCGGCTACAATGCTGTGAGCGGCTCCGCGCAGGGCTTCACCATCCCGCCCTACACTTTAGCGGTAGTATCGTGCAACGTTGGGCTCCCGCCCATCGCTTACGTAAAGATAGTTTATCCCGGAGGTGAGATATTTGCAGTGGCGTCGCCCGTCGGCTAGAGGCCTCGGCTCCATAGTTGGAGCGGTGATACTGGCGATAGTGTTGTTAGCCGTTATAGGATTCTTCATAGCAGTTATGAGGCAAGTGAACAACTACACTCGCATGGTGATGACGCTCGCCGAGCAGCGCGCGGCGGCAACACTGGCTGCAAAGAGCCTTGTAGCATGGTGGCGTGTAAACTACCCGGCCACGGGGGATCTCTACATAAATGCTACCAACACCTACAGCCAGACCATAGTGGTTACGGGCGTAACAATAGTTTGGAGCGACGGAAGCTACACCATACTAGACCAGCACAACGGCACATTGGCCAACATCGGCGTAACAGCTGAGGTAAAGACAGCTTCCACAACGTACACGTATACAAGCTTCCCCATACCGGTGCCTCCGGGTGCGTCGCTAATCCTCGTGCTAAACGGCTACGCCGTGGGCCGCAGCCCGGCAACAGTATCGATAGCGCTTACAGCGGCAAGCCAGGCAGCCGCAGCCGCCGCCAAGAACTACTACCTACTCTACCCCAACGTAACAACAAACGTGACAGTGCCCGCAGTAGCGTACCTCTCTGCAAACGTGACACAGCTACAACATACTGCCCTAACGGGAACAAACACGTGGCTAGGCCTCGCGAACATACCACGCATCCTAACCCGTAGCGGCACAGTATACCAAGCAACAGTGCCCGCCGGGACACTACAAGCCGGGACAGCGGCAAGCCTACAAGCAGCTGACGGCAACAACCTAACCGTCGCACCGCAGCTCTCACTAGCCTTATGGGAGAACAACACAATATACTATGATGACTTCGCCACAAACCCATTCACGGCGGGAAGGCTGGTTAACAGCCCCTATAACACGTTCAACTGGACATACGATGCTCTAGATCACGCGATAGTTGTGTCTCATCCGTTAACTAGCTACGTGTTGGCCAATACGAGCGGAGTATACTCTGCGAACAACACTGCCATATCAGTCGCGTATGTGCCAGGCATAAATCTCGGCTCAACAAGGCCCTTCTACAGTCTCGTCGTCGGTAACGTCACCGAGACCCGTGCAGAAGCAATTCCCTCTTACAGAGCTACAGGGTTCTGGGCCTCTGCTTATGTGGAAACATATCATTACGTAAATGGGAGGCTTGGCGGTCTTCACTATTATTCTCCCGCCAGTGGATACGGTTATGCCTGCAAATACTTCAATATAAACGTCACCTACTTCTCTAACAACCTAGGCACATTGACAACATATGGCCCCTACTATGCTTTCGGCCCAGACATAGTCTACATATATGGTGTCAACGAGACAGTATTGAACTCGTCGCTTGTCAACGGTATATCATTTGGTAAGCGTTATGCCATTGAGGGTTATATAGGCCTGAATGGGTTTAAGCGCTCAATACTGTATAACAGGACGGGCTACATCAATGACACAAAGATTGTGAACACGACGCTCACATCCGGCGCCATAGGCGTTGAAGTCTACACGACGATACTTAATCAATACACTTATGGTGGTGCTGGAGCATTAATTGGCGGGACAAATAACTATGCTCGAATAGATTTCCTTGACAACCTTACATACACTATTAATTACGTGGTGTTCTCCTGGGCCAATCCCAGATTTGTTAACGTCACGGGCTTAACGCCCGGCTACAGTGTCGTGCTGTTGAACTCAACGGGAGGCGTGGTTGACAGTACTACTGTGAATGCAGCCGGCGAAGCGGCTTTGAATGTCACCATGGAGCCCGTGGTTAGGGATGCAACTATAGAGGTCTATGATACTGCTGGGAACCTTGTGTTGAGCTACAAGCCCTCAGAGCCTGTGGTCGGCGGCAACGTGTACCATGCGGTTTATGGGGCTGCGGTGGATAGCTATGTTTCCGTTAACACTACTGGGCTCTTGAAGCCGACGCTTATCAACGTGTCGTATTCTTTCCAGGCGTCGGCGCCGGTTAACGCTACGGTATACATCTATGACTGGGTTGCCGGCAGCTTCGTCCCAGCGAAGACTATACTTAATGTCTACGGCTCGCGTGGCTATGTCGCTCTAACCGCCGGGCTGCAGGACTACATAGCGCCCAACGGCACGATACTCTTGAGGCTCTACGTGTACTCGACTAACAGCTTCAGCTTAGATGTAGATGAGCTTAACGCGAACCTTACGGGCCTGTTCCAGACAAGCACGCCCGGGTATGCCCTATTCGAGGCCGTTGGCGGAAGCAGCCTGGTAGACGCCTACAGTGTCTCACTGAACCCCCTCAGCGGCAACGTGAGCCTCTACTACGTTGAGAGCATCGACGCTGGCACAGTCTTCAACGGCTCGGCCGCGATAAGCTATGACCCCAGGACCGGGAACCTGACCCTAGTGAACGCCAGCGGCGTCTACGTCGCGGTTCCGGCTCCAGGGGCTGGGTGGCAGCTTCTCGTGCCGGGGTCTGAGTGCCGGGCCACGGGCCCCGGGGCCAGGATAATAGCCTACAACACGACTACCACTACGTACCTGCTCGTGGTGCCTGGTGAGGGGAACACGACCGGTTGCCTCATATCCTACACCACGCCTAGCAGTGTCACTGTGCAGCCGCTGAGCTTGCCGGCGGAGCCGACAGCATACACGGTCGATGCCCTTGACCCGTCCACCGGCTCAGCCTATCTGCTACTCTATGACCCCACTGCGGCACAGGCCGTTATCTACCCCTACAGCTTCGTGTCTGGCACCTGGGGCTCCCCGGTTCCGGCTCCCGGCGTCTACGCGGTGGGCATGGCTTGGAACGGCTCCGGTCTCTACGTGCTCTATGAGAGGGGCAGCCTCTACTACATAGACCCGGTCACCGGCTCCTCCACGTATATCCCAGTGCAGCTGCCCTTCTACCCCTTCGGGGCTGGCGACAGACTGGAGTACTATAGCGGGTGGCTCCTCTTTGTCCGCGCGGACGGAACCAACGAGCTATGGGAGATATATGTTAGGTAGCCCACGGTATCCTAGTTGCCTAATCTTTAGGTGTCTTGTTTAACTCATCTTCTTATAGTCCCGGCGTAGGCTATGTTCCAACGCTCTTGGGAGGAGATGAGCTGTGAAGATATGGGAGGCCGCCAGGAAGCCCCAGGTGGTTGTCAGCCCCGATACACCGGTGACCGTGGTCAGGGCGCTGCTACGTAACAACGAGGAGCCCATAGCAGTTGTAGTTGATAACGAGAAGAACATGAAGTTCCAGGGATATTTGACGTGGAGAGAAGTAATCCAGGTGACGAGCCACTACTCCCATCTACGTGCCAAGGATTTGGCGCTGGACTACCCGGTGGCCTATAAGGATGACGACGTGGAGGCTGTTGTGAAGAGGATGGAGGAGGAGAAGGTCTACGCGGTTCCAGTGCTGGATAGTAAGGACAACCCCGTGGTAAGAGGTGTGGTGAGTGTTGCCGACGTTGTGCGGGCGCTGCGCGCAGCCGGCTACGTGCCCAGGGCGGAGACGGTCGCGGAGGTCATGACCACGGAGAACCTGGAGGAGTACATAACTACGCCGGATGAGCGTGTGAACAGGGTGTGGAGCGACCTCGTCTACCACGGCAAGCTGGGCAAAGTGGTTGTGAGGAGTAAGGAGGAGCCGATACCCGTCGGCATAGTAACGCTGAAGGAGTTCGTCGAGACGGGCAGGTGGTTCTTCCACAGGGAGAGCGAGCGTGGCCTCAAGACGGTGGCGAAGGTTAAGAGGATAATGCTGCGCGGCACGCCCGTGGCGACCCCGGAGACCCCGATAGAGTATGTGGCGAAGATAATGGTGGAGAACGACTTCGCCGTGCTCCCCGTCATAGACGAGGAGACGGGCCGCCTCATAGGCGTGGTCACGATCTTCGATGTTGCTAGAGCCTACCTGGAGGGCGCGAAGCCGGGCCGTGTCAAGCCGGTCAAGAAGGCTGTGCTGCCGATAGAAGTGAAGCCCGAGGAGCGCGTAGCCTACGCCACGGCGGAGCAGGTTCTCCAGCAGGTTCTGGTCGCTAGGCCGCAGCCCGAGGCCCTTGCGGGGATAACTGCTGGGGAGATAGCGAGGCCCGAGCTGCCAGCCGTGACGATAAACGATACAGTGGAGCACGCGCGCCGCATGATGCTCCGCTATCGTACCAACTACCTGCTCGTTGTTGACGAGAAGGGCGAGATAGTGGGCGTCGTGACCAAGTGGGGTATGCTGCGCGCCATAGGCCTTAAGGGCCCGATATGGAAGCGCCGCGTCCACGACCGCTACTTCATAGACTATGTAATGGACACCGATATACCTAGGGTCAAGGCCAGCGACAGCATAGAGGAGGCTGCCCTCAAGATGGCTGAAGCGAGGGCTGAGGTAGCGATAGTGGTGGACGAGGAGGGCCGCCCAGTAGGCTTCATAACGAAGGACGACATAGTTGACGCTTACGCGAAGGCCTTCCCCGGCCGCGCAAAGGTAGAGAACGTGATGACTCCTGGTAGGATAGGGATAGTGCACCCGCATCACAGCCTCTACCACGCTGTGAAGAAGATGAAGACCTTCTACCTTGACGCCCTCACAGTCTACGACGGCTCCAGGATAATAGGCGTAGTCTCCGCCAACAGGCTACCATTCGTGGCCTACGAGGACGCAGTCACCGGGATAAAGAGCCGCCGCCTGATCTGGGTCAGGAAGCTCGTCCACGGTGCAGCAAAGAAGGGCCGCTATGTGAAGGTAACCCCGCTACTAGTCATAGACGCCACAGTGCCCCTCCGCGACGTACACGTGAAGACCAGCGACGACGTCATAAAGGCCATAGAGCTGATGAAGCAGTATAACGTGGACGGTGTACCCGTGGTTGACGAGGAGGGCCGTGTAGCGGGCGTTATAACGAAGACTGACATCATAAGGGAGCTAGCGAGGACCGCCAGGCTCCGCCTAGAACGAGGCCTACCAGTCACCATAGAGAAGAAGGAGAAAAGGGAGAAGCCCGAGGCAAAACCCGCGGCCAAGTAACCCACATACCCCACGTTTTAAGCCAGGCAAGGGGGCCACTTCATTCCTAACCGGACTACTCCTAGGCGCATCCCCGGATGCGCTAGTGCAGCCGAGGGCAACGTCCATGCACAACACAGAGAATACATTATGCCCTCGGGCTAGGATTACATGGCTTCCCCCCGGGGCGGTGAAGGGGATCACCGACGCTGAGCCCCTGGCCCCATGAGGCCGGGTGCAATGACGAGGCCCAGCGATGCGGAGCCTCCTCTCTCCCCGGGAGGCTTACAGAGTCTTATTCCGGCTCATGAGGAGAGGTTATCAATAACATGTGGTAGTTGTCGCGGCCTATCTCTCGTCGAGTTTTCTCAGCACAGCCGCTGCTTGCGCGACGCTATAGCCCAGGCCCAGGGCGGCTATGGCGGCCAGCAGTGCGTCGGGCCTCCCGGCGAGACCAGCCAAGAAGGCTATGAAGAGCCTCACGTCCCTGCCTGCTATGTTGGACACGCCGCCTGCCAGGGAGGGGTGCCGGCCGAGGAGCTTTTCTGTGAAGGCATGGATGTAGGACACCATGAGGTCGCCGGCTACGGCGAGCGCGGTGAGCGCTGAAAGAGGTACGGGGGGCAGCACTGCTGCTGCTGCCAGGGCGGCGCCGAGCAGGAGCACGATGTCCGAGAGCCTGTCGAGCACCGTGTCGAGAAGCGCGCCCGCCTTGCTGCTCCTCCCCAGCAGCCTCGCCAGCTCCCCGTCCACGCCGTCAAGCACGCTTCCTGCCTGCGCGGCCAGCCCGGCGGCCGCAGGATGTCCTGCGGCGAAGAGGAGGCCGCCGAGCGCGACCAGCCACGCAGCCACGACGCTGACAGCGTCCGGGCTAGGAGGGTGGCCGCGGCCCGCAAGCCAGCAGCTTATCCGTGTGGATAGCCTCCGGTTGAGCAGACGAGACACGGGGCCGTCGCTAGGCTTCGAGAGGCTAGCCATGTAGCCAGGAGAGCACCTCGTCGACGACACGGCTCCTCTCACCCTCCTCAGCCTCGCGGAGATCCTCCGGTGTGTCCACCTCCGTCCAGGGGAGCCCGGTCACGTCCACCGTCCATGCAAGTCCTATGGAGCCTAGGCTGGAGACGAGGCCTGCCAGCCTGGCCACCGGCCACTCGCCCCCAGTTCTCGCGGCTTCCTCGAGGATCCCTGGAGGGAGCCTCTCGACACGGTGGACACCCGTGTCGGCACAGAACCAGTGGCGGAGCCTCTTGGACATCCGTGTCACCACGCCCCCCACAGCTGAGACACGGGTCGCCTCTCCCGTGTCTATGAACTGTGGTTCGCGGTCGCAGCCCACCAGGTAGCCCCGAGGCCCCTGGAAGTAGAGCAGCCTAGCGGCAAGCCTAGGCGAGTATACATGGTCGCTCATTGAGACCATGGTGCTGCACGGGGAGCCACTGCACGCCTCTTCTAGGCCCAGGATTAGGCTCCACCCGTTCTCCCTCCACGGCTCACTGTTGACCACCACCTGGGCGGAGCCGGGCCCCGCCACCTCCTCCACGAGCCTCCTCAGCTCCCTTGCGAGCTGCCCCCGCGTCACAACAATGAACTCCACTACGCCGAGCAGATGGAGCACGCTCACAGGATACCAAGCCAGCGGCCTCCCACGAAGCCCGACTAGGGGCTTACGGCCCCCAAGCCTCCGGCCCTCACCCGCGGCTAGCAGCACAGCCGTCCTCACAGCCAGCCGCCCCCAGGAGCCATTACTTGTTAGGGGGGTGGCCTTAGAAGCCCCGAGGAGTATAGACTCCAGGACCGGAGGAAGACGCTCCTTGTCCACGAAGCCCGAGCCCCGCAGAATAATCGCGGAGGCCCTCCAGGAGGGTAGGAGCAGGCTTCTTGAGCACGAGGCGCTCGCCCTCGTCGAGGCCTATGGCGTCCCGGTTCCGCCCTACAAGCTTGCCCGGAGCCCCGAGGAGGCCGCCAAGGCTGTTGAGGAGATAGGCGCCCCTGTCGTGTTGAAGGTCGTGAGCCCTGAGGTAGTCCACAAGAGCGACGTAGGCGGCGTCATTGTTGGCGTGTCTTCCCTAGGAGAGGCGGTAAAGGCCTACAAGAAGATACTGGCGAACGTGGAGAAAGCCGCACCGGGCGCCCACGTGGTGGGGGTGCTGGTCCAGAAGATGGCTCCCCCAGGAGCCATCGAGGTAGTCGTGGGAGCGGTTCGTGACCCAGTCTTCGGCCCTGCAGTCATGTTCGGCCTCGGAGGAGTCTTCGTCGAGCTGTTCCAGGATGTAAGCTTTCGCGTAGCGCCCTTCACCAGGGATGACGCACTGGAGATGATGAAGGAGGTCAAGGCCTATAAGCTGCTCCGTGGCTACCGCGGCAGGCCCCCGAGAGACCTCAACGCCCTAGCAGACATAATCATGGCAGTCCAGAGACTTATGCAGGAAAACCCGGAGATCAAGGAGATGGACCTTAACCCGGTGATGAGCTACCCCAAGGGGGCCCTAGCAGTGGACGCAAGGATAATACTCGCCGCCCTCAAGCCCTAGCCCAGCACGAACACGTAGATCAAGCCCTGCATGAGCCCCACCAGGGCCCCCAGCAGTGCTCCCGAGATCTCCACGAATCTCAGCTCCCGGCCGGCCAGGCCACGGAACATCTCTTCCACGCCCTCCGGGCCAAGCCTCAGCAGCTCCTCCTCCACAAGCCTCCCCACCTCAACCCGCCGAACCATCTTTACGGCAGCCTCAGCCACAGCCGGGGCAACTATCGAGGCAAGCCGTGCTCCCAGTGCTTCGAGCCCCGGAGCCGCGACCAGGCCCAGCACTCCGCTCTTCCTCGCAATCCTTTTCACAGCAGTCTCTATCTCCTCGCGCACAGCATCCTCAACCCCGTCCCGTATACGCCCCCAAACCCCCTCGGACGCTATGTACTCCTCCACGAGGCCCGCAACCCTCCTAGCAATCTCTCGGTACCGGGACGGCACCAGCCCCTGCACGCACAGCCTGCCGTAGAGTAGGCATCTCTTACCGCGTGGGTGGAAAAGCAGCCACACAGCCACAACGTTAGTCACATAGCCTATCGCTGCACCCACAGCAGCCGAGACAAGCACCACTAGAGCCGGCTCCAAGCCCAGCACCCGAGAGCTTTACGTAGCCCACACTGCGTCGCTGGAACAATAATACCTCTCAGCAGCCCCCCGGCTCTCCGGTGCTGCATGGTGGCTCTAAGCCCAGCGGTAGAGAAGGCGGAGAAGATACAGAGACTCCTCCAAGACATGGGTCTAGAAGTCTCGAGGCACGCCTCCAGCATGCTAGTGCTAGCCCAGGGGCTAGTGGCGGCAAGCATTCACGTGTATCCCGATGAGTGTACCGTCAATTTGTATATGCTTTGGGGAGAGAGGCTTCGCTCAGTCCAATCAAAGATAGTTAAAATTGTACAAGAGCTATGCGGCAAGGTAGAGGCATACTATGCTCCCCGGCTGCGGCTAGGCAGCAATAACACCTAGGCGATTGCACTAACCCGGGCTGTCAAGACGAAACACTTATTCAGAGCCTGTATCTCTGATAACAAGTCTACACGGAGAAGTGAACGAGTTAGGTGAGAGGTGACCCCGGATGGCCAGGATGCGTGCAGTCTCCCCAGTCGTGGCGACTGCCCTACTAGTCCTCATCGCCGTGGCGACCGCCGTGCTACTATACCTCTGGGTAAGCGGCACAGTGGCAGCAACGCCCACGCAGCAGCAGAACCTAAGGGAGGAGATAAAGATAGATGCTGTCAACATAACCCAGCTCGCCAGCGGCTACAACGTGTCTGCATACATACGTAACGTCGGCCAGCTGCCGGTGAATATAACGGAACTATATGTTATAGACGCGAACACCGGCTCGGTAATAGCGGTGAACACCACTATCAACGGTGGTAAGGGGCTCGTGCTGAACCCCGGCCAGGTAGGTCTAGCCTGGGTGAAGGCAAGCCTGAGCAAAGGCCAGGCGATAATAGTTAAGGCAGTAACCAAGGACGGTGTTGAGGCACAGTACGTGCTAACTGTGAGGTAACAAATGTAAGATTTTTCATCTTCTTCGCGTTGCACCCCCGTAGCGCTTTAACGCAGCTACGTCTGGTTCACTCTTTTTGCTTTTAAGGCAACGATAAGCCTCATTAGGCTACTACCCTTGTCAAGGAGAATGAGTATATATAGGTTTTTGGAATTAGAGGCATTCCAGCAAACCTCTCCAGGGGCACGAAGGTGCATAATGCATGGACGGCGATGCTGTGAGCGATGCTAAGAAGCCCGGCATCGTAGTCGAAGCCTCCAGCGGGGTAGGTGCATCTGGAAACGAGGCTCCCGGTAGCGCTGAGAAAAACCATGCTGAGCTGCGTCTCCTCTCCGAGTATCAGTTGTGGGATACGCCTCGTGTCGTGGCGCGTATTCTTGAGGATCAGTTCGGTCGCCGGTTCTATCAAGTGCTGGAGCCTCGGCTCGGCAAGGTTGGGGAGCGTATTCGGGCCCGTGTGTTGGCTCAGATCTTGCGTGACCGTGAACTCCTCCGTAGGTTCTCGGAGATAGATGACCTGGCGGAGGGTATTCGGGAGGCTCTCCGGCTTGCCCGTGTGTGGGCCCGTATCTGGCGGAGGGCTGCTCGCCGGGAGGGGTTGGAGTCTGACCAGGTCGCGCTTGCCGCTGCCTACTATGTTGCCCGTGACTTGGTCGGCTATGGGCGTATTGACCCCTTGATCCGCGATCCGCATATTGAGGATATCTCATGTAACGGCCTCTACAGTCCCCTCTTCGTTTACCATAACATCTATGAGTGGCTTACGAGCGACATAGTGTTTAATGACCCCGGGGAGCTGGAGCAGGTTGTGATGAAGCTTGCTATCCGGGCCGGGGTGGAGCCGAGCCTGGCACGCCCCGTGGTTGAGGGTGTGCTCCGCCCGGAGGGCTATCGTGTACACATCATTCTCGACGTGGTGTCTAGGAGGGGCCACAACTTCACTATAAGGAAGTTCAGGGCGGAGCCATTCACTATCGTGGAGCTGCTGCGTACCGGTACGCTTGAGCCGGGTATTGCGGCTATGCTGTGGGCTGCGATACAGTACAAGCAGGGCGTGGTAATCTATGGGCCAACGGGGAGCGGTAAAACCACGTTGTTGAACGCCCTGGCTATGCTGTTGCCTCCCGAGTACAAGATAGTGACGATAGAGGACACACCGGAGATCTACCTACCGTTCCACGATAACTGGGCGGCGCTGCACACACGTCTCAGCGACATGCCTGGCGTGCAGAACGTGACGCTGCAGGCCCAGGTGGAGAGCGCGCTCCGTATGAGGCCCGATGTGATAATCGTAGGCGAGATCCGTAGCAGGGAGGCCTTCGCCTTCTTCCAGGCGCTCGCCACGGGCCACGGCGGCCTTACCACGGTGCACGCGGAGAGCGCGGATATCTTGATACGGAGGCTTGCCTCTCCGCCCATGAATGTGCCTAAGAGCCTCATAGCCTCTGCGAAGCTTTACGTGAACATATTGAGGATAGAGAGGGGTGGCGAAGTAGTTAGAAGGGTTACCCGTGTAGACGGGACAGAGGAGTACGATCCAGAGACAGATGAGGTCCGGCTGCGCCGCCTCTTCCAGTGGAGGAGGGAAGGCGACTTCTGGACCTACACGGGGGGCAGAGAGAACGCATTCATACACTCCATAGCCGACCTCCTGGCTGTCGATGTTGGGCATGTGTGGCGGGACCTGGAGATGAGGGCAACAGTGCTACGTTGGGCAGCGGAGAAGAACCTTGACATGATAAGCTTGCACGAAGTAGTTAGGAAGTATATGAGGAGCCCCGAGGCGGTCTACGAGGAGGCGCTTGGGGAGGGAACAGAGCCCTATCGCTTCGAGGCCGGGTGAATAACGCTTGGCCCGGATGAGAGCTAAGGAGAGGCTGGTGGGGGCTAGGGTCGCGCTGGCCGCCATTGCTAGGAGGGTTCTCGACGCATACATGGGGCTCCTCCTCTCCCTCAACCGTGAAATAGAGGTTCAAGTACTCGGCTCCGGCATATCAAGCAGCCTTGAGCGCTACGCCTCTAGGAGCCTCATCGCGCTGGTCGCTGCCTCGGTTACACCTGGCATAATAGGCTACGTGTTCTTTGTGAAGCTGCTCGCTATGCCCTCTACAAGAGCCCTGGTGGCCTCGGTGCTTCTCTCCGTCACCGTCTTCTTTCTCACGCTTGCCTTCATAGTCGCTGCCCCCGGGCTAGCCTACCGGAGCAGGGGAAGCCGCCTGGAGCCGAGGTTCCCTCTGCTGGCCAGTAGTCTTGCGACGAGGCTTCTCTCGGGTTTAACGCTCTCCGGCGCCGTGCTTGGGGTCGCTCGGGAGGATTTAGACGACATACCGGAGTTCAGGATAGAGGTAGAGTACCTAGCCTCTGCGATAAAGGCGGGTGTACCGGTTGATAGGGCGTTCGAGGAGGCTGCAAGGATAACGCCGTCGGTGAGCCTGCGCAGCCTCTTCTCGGCACTCGCCGTCGCCTCCCGCACCGGTGCAGGCGTCACGGATATAGTTGATGCAGTGCTCCGCGAGTACTTGTTCAACGTGGAGACCGAGGTGGACCGTGTAACCTCGAGCCTAGGAGCGTACATGGAGATGTTCGTCACTGCCAGCGTGATGCTCCCGATAGCGGTCGGCGTGGTGGGCCTCCTGCTCGTCTTCCAGAGTATACCGGGCCTCAACTTCGAGACAATAATGTTCGTGACCACGTTCATACTCACGCCTATGACTGCCGCTGGGATACTTGTGCTCTCCGACTCCGCCGTGTCCAGGATAAGGCTCTAGCACGGAGGGATAGAAGGGAATGGTGGACGCCTGGGCTGTTGCCGCGGTGGCTGCGTCACTGTTCCTCTTCCTAGTAGTGCTGCTCTACGGCTACAACGCGGTGATGAGTCGTCTTTACCCTCCGCTGGTCGCCAAGCATCGTGTCGAGATGCTCCGCTTCATACCCGTAGTTGCGGATAAGGGTACCCTGGTCGAGATATCTGCGGCCCTTGTGGCCGCGATGATACCCCTCCACCTCTATACCCGCCGTCTGGTGCGCCGGAGCGAGAAGCTCGAGGACCAGATGGCTGACTTCCTCGCAGTATATGCAAGCATAGCTGCCTCCAGCCGCTCCACTGCTGACGCCCTCTTCCGCGCAGCCAAGCTCCTCGGCCCACCTCTCAGCCTCTACATCGAGAAAATGGCCCACGTGTATACGGTTACAGGCAACCTCGATCTAGCCTACCGGGAGGCCTTCGGCGACGCGCCCCGCCGTGTAAGGCTGCTCGCCCGCAGCATAGTAACAGTCACCCGGAGCGGTGGCAACCCCGCCAGGGTGCTCAGCGTCACCGCGGCGTACAGCAGGGAGCTGCGCCGCCTAAGCAAAATGATACGCAACAGGCTAGGGGAGTATGGCTTCGTGGTAGCCCTCGCATCGATAACCTTCGCCGTCTCCGCCGGCGTTGTTCTCTACCTAGTAGCCACTATGGCTGGAGCCAAGCTCCCCGGCCTAGGCTCCGCAAAAATACAGCCCGGACTCCTGGCAGGTCTCTACTACTACTCCCTCCTAATGATAACCGCGGCATCCTCCATAGTAATAGCCAGGGTGATACACGGCTACACCGCCCTCGCGCCGAAGTACTTCGCCATGCTATTGGCGATAAGCACTGCAGCCTTCATAGCCGCCCCAATGCTACTCGCGGGGCACAAGATAGCGTCTGCAACCAGCATTACAGCTAAGATGGCTGCATCTATTGTGGAATCCTTGCACAGTACTTAGGTAAGGTGGGGAAAAAGAAGCTAAAGAGACTCCTGTTAGCCGAGAGGAATAGGGATTCCTAGTGCAGAAGCCGAGCAAAACGTTGGAAATAATCTCTACCGGGATAAGGGGGCTAGACCGCATCCTGCTCGGCGGCTACCCTCGTGGCGCCCTCATATTGTTGGCCGGGAACCCGGGTACCGGAAAATCCACTATGGCCGCCAAGTTTCTCTACGAAGGTGGTTTGGCGGGCGAGAAGGGCATATACGTGAACTTCGTTGAGCCCAAGAAGGACTTCTTAGTGCACATGGCTATGCTGGGAATGGATTTCACCGAGCTGGAAGAGAAAGGCTTGTTCGAGTATATAGAGGCGCTAACGATAGTTGACGAGGATGCACTGGTAGCGCAGCTCGAGGACATACTCCGTAGAATAGTGGAGACGGGTGCCAAGAGACTAGTGATAGACAGTGTAACCGCAATGCTCCAGATAGTTAAAGACAAGGCTAAGATAAGAGAGCTTGTGCAGAACTTCTTCGTGAACGGAGTGAAGCAGATGGACGTGACGACGATACTTATAGCTGAACACCCTTATGGCGCGAAAATGGTCGGATACGGTATCGAGGAATTCATAGTAGACGCCGTAATGATACTGCGGTTCGAGATAGTCCAGGGGAAGATCCGCCGTATACTAGAGCTAAGGAAGGCGCGGTGGGCCCCCATAAGGCAGGCAGAGATACCCTTCTACATAAGGCCGGGCATAGTCGTGGAGCTAAGCCTGCCCGAGGCCCCCCAGGAGGTGCCGGCCCTAGACCTAAGCAGTCGCTACAACCTGGCAAAAGCCCTGCTTGACCTAAATAAGGCGGCCAGGGGCGAGCTGCTAGGAAACAATACATGTCGGCTACACGTCGGCGAGGAGGGAGTATATGTAATCCCCAGGGGAGCGCAGATAGTCGTAGGACATACACCGACGCTCGACGCGAAGCACTTAATATCGCTCCTTACGGCAGCCTTGTTGGTAAGCTATAAGCCCCGCATAGCCCTGTTCAGCTTCAAGTCGAGCCCAATTGCGCTGCGCCGCCTCATAGGGTGCTTGCTATCTATTGGTTGCGGCAGGGAGTGCACCAATGAGCTATTATCAAACGTGTATGTTGAGTCCGTGAATCCTACGGCGTTCACCTTTACAGAGATATATGATATTATGCGCCAGTTCGTGGAGGCTGTGAAGCCTGACATACTATTCGTTGAAGGGATGGATATAATAGAGCAGTTCGTCCAGCGCAACGAGTACCTTGAAATGCTCTACAACCTAATGTTGAGCAACAAGAGGGAGAGGGTGACAAGCTTCTACACGTTCTCCGCCAGGGATGCAGAGGCCATATACAATCGGATGGCGGCAAGCATGGCTGACGTTATGATATATGTTGAGGAGCCCCATACCATCATGGGGGAGGCTGCGTCCATCAAGCAAAGCTACATTGTTGAATTCGCTGGGTTCTTCGGCCGCGTGGAGAGAAAGATATCTTTGAACGTTGAGCTGCTCTACAAGCATAGATGCATAAGCTAGCGCTCAATACTTTTCCGCCAAGCTTCGCCTTTTGTACCTCTGGGTTGCCCGGTAAGGGGAGCCCCCCGTTCAGAGAACACGATCGATGACCTAAGGGGAGGGTCATTGACTGATCCTGCTCGTATAGTAAGGCTCCGTTTGAGGAGCAGCTCTGCTGGCCTCCTCGCGGTCCTGGATGCATACTCGTTCAAGGTTAAGGGCAGGGACTTTGCTCACTTACTGGTCGAGGATCCCCTCAGCGCTTACCGAGTAGTATTGGAGTACACCCGTGGCGATAGGAGGAAGGCGAAGTTCCTGCTTCACAACATACTGATAGCATTAGCCGGGTCAACTATTGAGGCCCTGGAAGCGGTGGAGGCGCTTGATAAAGGGGATCCGGGCCCAGTAGAGAGAATTGTTAGGAGGGTCGCCTCGGGAAGTGCTAGGTGAGTGTACCAGTGCATCCACCGCACTAGCTACTGTTGCCCCGGTTCCTTCTCGATACTGCGAGCGGGCCCGGCGTGGGTAGGACGCGTTGGATGAGATAGTGGGGTAGCTCTTCTATCACGTAGCGTGTGATTATCCTCTGCTCGGCCTTCCTTAGGAGTTCCGCGAGCGCGCTGCTGCTTATCTGCAGCTTTGAGGCCAGCTCCTTGGCGCTGATGCGTCGTGGGTAGCTGTAATAGCCGTGGATGAACGCCATTATCAGTGCGTACTCCTGCTTCTCCGTGAGGCTATAGTCAACCTCCTCTATGGGCGCCTTGTAGACTATCTTGCAGCCCGAGTCCTCGAGCTCCCGGAGCGCTGAGGGTTTAGCGATAATGAGCTCGAGTAGCATGAAGTCCGGGGTGAAGATTATGCTTTTAACCATGCTGCCCAGTGGCGCAGAGGTTAGGGGGCACCAGCGGCAACTCATACACCTCTTCTCTCTGGGTACGAGTATCCTTACAGTCATGCCGTGCCTGGTCCTGCTAACTATCTGGAACGAGACCCCCTTCTCTCTTTTCAGTGTGGTTTCAAAGCCCTCCAGCACGTTGTAATCGGCACTCACTCGGAGCCAGAGCTCGATGAGCCTCGGGGAAATCTGGTTGACGTAAAGTAACCTAGCCGCAATGACGGGTTTGAGCAGCTCCGCTCCCTGCCCTATCCTGCAGACTGAGACGCCGGTGCCACAGTACTCCTCGGTGGCGCGGAGCAGCTCCTGCACTATGCAGTGTTGGCTCGCGTCACTGTTTACGCAGAATACGAGTATGGGGTTCTGTGGCAATGTGTTCTAGCACCCCGCTGCCGGAAATGTAAAGTCTTAATAGAGTTATGTGAGGCAGCTTGATGCGACTCTGTGAAGACCCGACAGAGTGGGGCGCCACCTATTTATGTAGTACCTTCGCAGCGTGGCTCCCGTCATGTCCGGTTTAACTTATTTAAAGAGACGGCATGGATTTAACGTGATGGATTTCTTGGTGATGGTGCAGAACCGGTCGATAAGTCCAGGCCTTGGTGCGAAACCTAGCTGGGGGCGGAGATGATAGCCCTTGAGGAGCCTCAAGGCCTGTAGAGCCGAGGCCCGTGGTCAAGTGATCCGGGGGGTAGGCCGTAGTCTCGACGACTTGGTAGTCGTAGCGGTTACTCATCGTTGGGCTCCTCTTGACGTAGTAGGGGCCCTGGAGAACAGGGTGGAAGAGGCTTATAATCAGCTAAGTCCTTATGCTGACGAAATCGTGGTTCTCGCAACCTGCAACAGGTTTGAGGTTTACGCGCTGGCCCCTAGCCCCAGGTTCCTCGTCAAGGCGGAGGAGTTCCTCGGCCTCTACGCCGGCTACGCCCGAGTCATGAGGGGTGGGGAGGCGGCGCGCCACCTCTTCCGTGTCGCCAGTGGCCTCGAGTCGGCGATATTGGGTGAGAACGAGATACTAGGCCAGGTGGCTAGAGCCTACGAGCAGGCGAGGAGTAGCGGCTATGCAGCAAAGTACATGAGCATACTCTTCCACTATGCGATAAAGACCGGGAAGCTTGTCCGCAACAAGACCCTCATATCCTATGGTAACGTCGGCGCCCCCGGCGCGGCGGTTCATGCAGCGGAGAAGGTTCTCGGAGGTTATAATCACAAAACGGTGCTCGTCGTCGGTGCCGGTGAGGCGGGAAGCATAATGGCTAGGCTGATAAGGCAGCACGGTCCCCGCGCGAGGATACTCGTAGCCAACCGTACCCTCGAGAAGGCCGTGAGGCTCGCCGAGGAGATAAGGGGGGAGGCATTCAGCCTAGACGCCCTCCCCGAGCTACTCCCCATGGTTGATGCCGTGTTCCTCGCTGTGAGCGTGAAGGAGCCCCTCCTAACCAGAGAGCTGCTCAACAAGCTCCGCCGTGGGGCACTAGTCGTGGACATCTCCAACCCGCCAGCGGTTGAGATACCAGTGCCGCAGCACCTCGGCTACATAGGGCTCCAGGGCCTGGAGCAGGTCATTAGGGAGGCGCTGGAGAGGAGGCGCCGCGAGGTACCCAAGGCTGAGAGGATTATCGAGGAGCAGCTCCGGCTCTTCGAGAAGGCCTGGAAGAGGAGGGCCGCGGACGAGGCCATAAGTGTGATGATGGAGTATGCCCGCCTAGTGCTGGAGGAGGAGCTGGAAGAGCTGCACGGCAGGCTACGCGGCCTAGGAGTAGACGGCGCGGCCACAGCCGTGACAAGGGAGTTCGCAGAGAGCCTCATAAAGAAGCTTTTCAGACCGTTAATAGTCTACGCCCATGAGACGGCGATAGGCGACGACCCCTCCCAGCTCGACAACCTTATCGAGAAGTTTCGCAGGGAGCTGGAGAAGAAGCTGAGCCTCCGTCCACGCCGCGACCGCCCGGAGGGCCGCAACGAGAAGTGCCCGCCCCCACCATAGCGGCCAGCCGGCCTCCATTCCGTGGCGCCGCGGCTTCCGGTGCTTAACACTCCTTGGTTGATTGGGTCCCTATGGTCGTGTTTCCCTACGCAGCCTCCACTGAATTCTCTCAGCGCGTAGACGTGGGCGCTAGACCTTTGTTTACGGCTCACTTCCTCTTCGTCTCTTCTCTGTTCCTGAGAGATTAGGCTGAAGGGGCGTCCGCGGAAGGAGCTCCATCGTGCGGCGTTCTATCGCTCAGTTGCTGAGGGTATCCGTGCTACTAGCAGGTAGCAGGCTACTAGTAGCAGCGACAAGCTAGTCGAGATATTGGCGGACAGTCTGGCTCGGATGAGCTTTGTAGAAACGTTCCACACCGTTACCAAGGGTATGAAGTGCTGGTACGAGAAGGGTCTTGAGAACAAGACCAGAGTACCCTATGAGGATGATCTGTTCTAGCTGAGAAGAAGGCAAGTCAACTTGACATCGTGGAACCCTAAGACTAGAGCTCGAATAGATAATAAGATTATTGTACCTAATAGTCATGGAGTAAAGTATAGTATCCGGTACGCTGGTCTATAACACGGCTAGAGGCAAATGGGTGCCCTATAGGAAGGCCACCTTCCTGCCCGGCCAGATACTGATAGAGGGAGGTAAGTCAACCAACAGAAAGCACATCAAGGTGCTCGCCGAGGAGAACTCCAAGGAGAGCGCTGAGGTCAAAATACGGTGGGCCCGGAGGGCGGAGTCGATTGCTCTCCTCGGCAGCTATTTACTCGCTGCCTTGTTCTCTGGCTACTTCTTCGGGCAGTGGCTTAGCTGGTGTCGGCAGCTCCTCCGGCTTCTTGCCTTTGAACCACTCCATGTAGCCGTAGTAGATGCTGAACGCTGTCGTTACTGTGTAGAAGAGCCAGGTTAAGGCGTAGAGACCGGCGGCGTAGTATAGTAGCCAGGTCTCCGCGGTATGGTGGAGGTAGAGGTGTATTGTTGAGATGCTGTACGCTGCGACTGGGAAGACGAAGGCCCACCAGCTCTCCGCGAACTCCATCTGCCGGCGGCGGATGTAGACCGCGGTGAGCACCAGTATTATTGCTAGCAATAGGCCGGCGGCGCCCCAGAACGTGTAGTAGAACATGTCGAAGAACGCTCCCAGGTACCTGGCTACCACTGGCTGCGCCGAGAGGGCTTTCATGGCCTCGTGGTAGGCCCTGGGGCCTAGGCTCAGCAGCGACTCGTACGCCATTGGTGCCACGGCTGGTGGCGCCAGGTTGATCCACGTGGCGGCCAGTAGTCTGGCAGGCGGCGGATGGTGGAAGATGCTCCTATAAAGCCAGATGGTGAACAGTGCTAGCCAGAACACCACACCGGTGCCGAGGTAGATTCCTAGGAGGCTCCGGGGCGCCCAGATGCCCTCTGAGGCCAGTAGGCCGCCGATGTAGGGCACCAGGACGTTCCCGACAGCTGGCATGTACCAGCCAGGGTGCATTGCATGTACCTCTATTCGCTCGTGCATTATGAACCCGTAGATTATCGCTATGAAGAAGAACGTGTGCAGCACGGTGCCCACGTAGAAGAACAGGGCAGCCACCTTCGGGTAGCCTAGTACCACGCCCCAGTCAAGCGCCAGCAGCATAGTGGCGATGCTGATAGCGGTCACGAAGGGCCCCTTAACCGGGTGCTTGAGCTGCCGGAGGAACTCGCCGCGAACCATAGAGAGCTTCGCCAGGAACGCAGCAGCTATCACCAGGTACACCACGGTGTTCATGTAAGCCATCACATGCGCCAGCGTCTCCAGCGCCTGCAAGTGGGCTGTATGGCCCAGAGCATAGCTCGCCAACACTACCGCGCTGGTAGCAAGGTTAAAGGAGAACCATGCTACGCTCATCCCGCGTATCCTCTCCCTCCAGATGCCCATACCAACTCACCCTCTACATGCCATGTAGCATGCGCCTACCTTACACGCCGTTAAACAGCGAGAGATATATACATTGTGCTCAACAAATAGAAAACAAACCCCCTGGGGCCGGAGGAAGGACTAGAACAGAGCCCTGCAGCCGCCAAGAAGCCACAAGGACTTGAAAACAAGAAACCATCACTAAAAGAAGATCCGCCGGCAGGGAAAGCTACCCCAGGTGGCCACAAGCCCTGGCCGGCCCCTTAGCTCGTCAAGCGCCCGGGTCAGGAGGCGGCTGCGGAGCCGCCTCCTCAAAACGCCGCTATCCTCTCCATCGCCCACCAGCCTCCAGAGGATCCTCAGAGCCTCCTCCACCACACCTATGTTCCTCCGTGTTTCACGGTAAATTCATTGTAAATTCATTCATCCTCCACGCGTCAGTGGCGATTAACCATGATATTCCTCAGCGCAGCCAGCTCAACGACAACCTCGGCAACACTGCACGAATGCTCTTCAATGTCATCACAGGAGCACACAGACTCAAGAATATATGTCTTTCAAGTTATATTAGCTATGCAGTCGTGGATAGTACAAGTACTCGCCTGGTTTGGGTTGGCTTCTTGGGATGTGGGTGTTCTGTCTAAATTCTGGTCTTCTCTCTCGCCTGGTGGGAGTGGTGGTGAAGCTCTCTGCTTCACTGCTCTTGGCGGTGGCTGCTGTATCCCTGGTGGCTGGGTATTATTGGTGGCTCTCCTCTAGGCCGGCCACGTTGACGGTTGTGGTTCCTGTTGGCTGGCTCCGCGGGAGGTATGTTGCGGGGTTCGTGCAGGCTGTCGCGTCGGCGCCCACGGGGTTTGTGGAGAGGACCGTGTTCGTGGACTTGCAGCGCGGCGGCGCGGCCACGGTCTCCCTCAGGCTGCCCGTCTCCCGGCTCCTCCAAGCTCTCCGGCCCGGCAGCGGCGGCCTCGCGGCTGTGCACGTCAACCTCTACCTATACACCCAGGACGGCAGCCTCTGCATATCCGCAGCCACAATAGACACGCTACACTACACATACAGATTGATGGGCGCCAACGAAAAGGC
>CAZIWH010000016.1:0-30419 GCA_964542985.1 uncultured Hyperthermus sp.
CCGGCCTCCGGAGCCGGAGGTCCCGGGTTCAAATCCCGGCGGGCCCGCCACATATCAACGGCTACTCCTTCCATATGTCCTTGTGTCCTATTGCTCTAAGGCCCTGAGTACTAGCTTTAGCAGCTTCTGCGTATTTTCTTCTATTGTGTTGTTGACCGTGTCTAGGACTAGGTCTGGGTTCTCGGGGGGCTCGTAGGGGTCTGTTATGCCGGTGAAGTGTTTGATCTCTCCGCGGAGGGCTTTGGCGTAGAGGCCCTTCGGGTCCCTCCTAATGCACTCCTCGAGGGGGCACTTGACGTTGATTTCTAGGAAGGGGGCTTCCTCCTCTATTATCTCGCGGACAATCTTCCTGGCCTCGCGATAGGGGCTGACGAAGCTGCATAGCACTATGACGCCGTTCCTGGCGAGGAGCCTGGCTATCCAGGCTACGCGGCGGAGGTGCCGGAGCCTCTCCTCGCGGGTGAACCCCGCGTCGGGGTTTATTGTCTTGCGGACCCAGTCGCCGTCGAGCACCTCTACGCGGTACCCCATGGCGCGGAGTCTCTCTGCGGTCCTGGTTGCTATTGTTGTCTTCCCGCTGCCGGGAAGCCCGGTGAGCCATACAACAAGGCCGCGTTGAAGACACTTAGTCTGCGCCACTTCAGACACCGCCCACGGAATTTGAGGCCTCATCGTTGTAGGGGTATAAGGCTAGGTGTTAGGCTAGCCGGGCGGCTGAGAGTGCCGCCGCGGCTGCAGCGGCGAGGGCTGTTGTCTTAGCTGCATGTCTCTCCGGTATCCTTGCCAGCAGTGTTGATGCGAGCGGCGTTGCTGCGAGCGCTCCTGCTGTGAGAGCGGCTGCGTGCACTGGGTTGAGGTAGCCGGCGGTGGTGTAGAAGGCTAGCACCGCTAGATATGGGGGCAGCTTCGCTGCAGGAGCCATGGCTAGAGCCTTCTTGGGCTCAACCCCTGCCAGTGTGGCGGCTGCTGCGAGGAGCGCGGTGTAGCCTCCGCCTGTCACAGCCTTCTCTGCGCCCGCGGCGGCGGCAAACGCTGCTGCGGCCAGGAGGGGGCGCCTGGCCCTCCTCTGGGGAGCATAGAGCTGGAGCAGCGTGGCGGATGCGAGCAGCAAGAGGCCCGCGAGGTACAGTGTCTTCGTCTCCTTGCTGGTGAGCCTCGAGGCCAGCGCTGCCGTGGCTGCGGCTGAGGCCGTGGAGACAGCGGCTATCACAGCTATGAGCCGGGCCGCGTCGCGGACGTCGCCGGCGGTGATTATCCCGGCTCTGCGGTGGCTCGCCAGCGCCGGCGCAATGGTTAGTGTCTGCGCTGCAGCCGCGGCTGCCGCTACGCTGCGGGGGTCGTAGCCCAGCAGGGCTGCTAGGAGCAGGCTCGCTGCTAGGCCGAAGCCCATGCCGAGCCCGTAGTCCGCTATGCTTGCTGCCGCCCCCGCTAGGAGCCACTCCAGCAGCGCTGCCAAGCCAGGGCCACCGCATTAATGACTTCTAATTAATGCCGCTCCAGGAGCAGCCATTAATAAGATTTAATTAATGAGGGGGCCCGGTGCTCGCGCCTTTTCTCAGGGGTGTCTGCGGAGTGGCGGGTGAGCAGACTGGTAGGAGGAGCAAGTATACTACGGTATCTATACCTGTCACGCTCTACGATAGAATAAGAAGGCTGATAGAGGGCACGGGGTTCACCAGCGTCTCGCAGTTCGTAACCTATGTGCTCAGGGAGGTTGTGGCCGAAATGGAGGAGGAGAAGCTCCGGAGCGACACAGTGAGCGAGGAGGAGAAGAAAGCTATAATCGAGAGGCTCAAGAGGCTCGGCTACATATAAGCCCCCGAGGGGTGGCTCGGTGATGGTGGCTAGGCCCCATGGAGGTAGGCTTGTGGACCGCACCGTGTCGCCGCGCAGGGCCGAGAGGCTGATGGATGAGGCGAGGGAGCTCCCCCGGATAGAGCTGCGCCCGGGCCTCGCCGCCGACGCCGCTAACATAGCTCACGGCGTTTACAGTCCGTTGGAGGGCTTCATGGTTCAAGAGGATTATGTGAGTGTGCTCGATGACATGAGACTTAGCAATGATCTTCCCTGGACGATACCGATAGTGCTGGACGTGGATCCCGCGGAGATAGCTGGAGTGAGGCCGGGGGACGATATAGCGCTCTACTACCATGGTGAACCCCTAGCGTTGATGCGGGTTGAGGAGATCTATGGCTGGGATAAGAGGGAGTATGCCCGCAAGGTGTTCAAGACCGATGACCCTGCTCATCCAGGCGTGGCTAAGACTATGAGGAGGAAGGAGCTGCTCGTAGGAGGGCCCATAGATCTGCTCCGGGACCCACCGGAACCCTTTGAGAATGTCCGCCTCTGGCCCAAGGAGACCCGTGTGCTCTTCGAGGCCCGTGGCTGGAAGACAATTGCGGCGTTCCAGACTAGGAACGTGCCTCACATGGGCCATGAGTATGTCCAGAAGGCTGCTCTCACATTCACCGACGGGCTCTTCATAAACCCTCTAGTGGGGTGGAAGAAGCCTGGGGACTACAAGGACGAGGTTATAGTGGAGGCATACAAGGTACTCATAGAGAACTATTATCCGAGAATGAGTGTCGTGTTCAGCGTGTTGAGGATGGAGATGAGGTACGCAGGGCCGAGGGAGGCGATACACCATGCAATAGTGAGAAAGAACTTCGGTGCAACCCACTTCATAGTGGGCCGTGACCATGCTGGAGTGGGTAGCTACTACGGCCCCTACGAGGCCTGGGACTTGTTCCGCGAGTTCCCTGATCTTGGCGTGACCCCGATGTTCGTCCGCGAGGCCTTCTACTGCAAGAAGTGCGGCCAGATGGTCAATGAGAAGATATGCCCGCATTCAGAGGAGTTCCGCATCAAGATAAGCGGCACTAAGCTAAGGAAGATGATAATGAGGGGTGAGAGGCCGCCGCCCTACATGATGCGCCCGGAGGTGGCAGACGTGATACTCCGGCATCCTAGCCCGTTCATAACAGAGGATGAGGCCCGTGAGGAGCCCTAGCCCCTGCCCTGGCCTAAGGCTCCCAGAGGAGCCCTTCATAGTCCACCACTGGGACGCCGACGGCATAGCCTCGGCAGCGCTCGTAGCCCGGCACAAAGGGGCCAGCGGCACAGCGGTGCCCGAGATAGGGGTCTACAGCGGCGACGCCATCCCCAGTCCGCCGCGGGGAGGAACCCTACTGGTATTGGACTATGGTATACCGGGGCCAGAGTACGTCAGGCTCGCGGCTAGGCTAGAGGCACCGCTAACCGTAGTAGACCACCACAGGGTTGAGTCGCCCCCGCCTATGCCGGGGCTGCAGTACTGCAATCCCGTCGCCGAGGGCCGCGGTGGCGAGGAGAAGTACCCCGCAGCGAGCCTCCTGGTCTACCAGCTCCTCGGCGCCCCCCGCAGAGCCGGGGACATGTTGCTGGCGGCCCTGGGAGTAGTAGGCGACCTGGCTCCATTCATAGACGCTGGCCGCAGCCACCCTGGACTGATGCTTGCCGCGGGCCTAGCAGAGAAGGCGGGCACGGGGCTCGTGGAGCTGCGGAGGCTTGCAGCCAGGATAGATTCATGCTACAGGTTGCTAGACACATCGTGCATCAAGTATGCGGTAGAGCAGGCCGCGAGGGACCCCTACGCGCTCCTCGCCGACAGGAGGCTGGCCGAGGCGGAACAGAGAGCCTCCAGGCTCCTCGAGGAGGCGCTTCAGAAGCTCAAGCCGCTCCGGGAGGAGAGGGATCTACGGGTCTACTACCTCGAGATGGACGCCTACGTGACCAGCGCCTTGGGGAGGAGGCTAGCCGCAGACAATCCTTCCGGCGTGGCGGTGCTCGTCCACCATATCCCGCAGCGCCGGGGAGGCTACATCTACGCCAGAAGCATCTCAAGGCAGCTCGGCGGCGTGATCCCGGAGCTGAGGAGCCTCGGGGTCAAGGCAGGGGGCAAGAGCCATGTGGTTGTCATAGAGTACCGTGGTGAGCCCTGGGGGGCGTTGGAGAAGCTGCTGGGGCTTCTGGAGCGGCAGCGGTAAGACCTAGCAGCCGGCTGTGAGAGGCCGGAGGGTATGGAGTTGGCTCGTCGCGTCTTCTTCCTTGGCCTAGACTCGATGCCCCCAAAGGTCCTCTACGAGGGTATGGGGGAAGGCTTCGACTACCTCCGTGGCATCGTTGAGGAGTCTCAGAGGTTCCTCATGAGGACTTGTCATCCTCCGATAACAGTGCCGGCCTGGATGGTGATGTTCACCGGCAAGACTCCCGGCGAGCTAGGTATCTACGGTTTCCGGCACAGGAGGCCTGGCGAGTTCGGCTACTATATCGTGAACAGCCGGTTCATCCGGGCGGAGACGCTATGGGACAAAGCTGGCAGGGATGGATTGCGTGTCGGTGTCTACGGTGTGCCGCCAACCTATCCGCCCAAGCCCGTCCACGGCTTCATGGTCACAGACTTCACCACACCTGGCCCCGAGAAGCCCTACACCTTCCCGCCCTGGCTTCGCCGCGAGCTGGAGCAGGCCACGGAACCAACCATATTCGACATATTGTACCGGAGCAGCGACAAGGACAAGGTGGCCAGGGAGCTGTTCCGCATGCTTAGCAACCACCAGAGGCAGGTAGAGTACCTCGCGACAAGGAAGCAGTGGGATCTCTTCCTATATGTAGAGATAGCAGTGGACCGCGCCCACCATGCCTTCTGGAAGTACTTCGATCATGGTCATCCCCGTTACGAGCAGCACCCTCGCTACAGCAGCGTGATACCAGAGCTCTACAGGAGGATAGACGAGTGGTTCGAGAAGCTCCACAGGAGGCTCCCACGCGACACAGTGATAGTGATAGCAAGCGACCACGGCATAAAGCCAATGAAAGGAGCCTTCGTAATGAATCAGTGGCTCGCAGAGCAGGGGTACCTCAAGCTGAAGCCCGGCGTTGAGGCGAAGCCTGGCACCGACCTACGCGAAGACATGATAGACTGGGACAGCACGGTGGCCTGGGCCTGGGGAGGCTACTACAGCAGGGTTTTCATAAACCTCAAGGGCCGCGAGAAGAGAGGCATAGTGGAGCCTAAGTACTACGAGGAGACTGTGAACCAGCTCCGCAGGGACATAGAGCGGATACGCGGTCCAAGCGGCGAGGGATGGGTAAACAAGGCATATCGTCCACAAGAGCTGTACCCCGAGGTAAAAGGTGACCCTCCGGACCTCATGGTGTACCTCGACGACTTGAACTGGAGGCCCGCCGGCACCATAGGGTGGCCGACCCTCTACCTCTCAGAGAACGACCGCGGCCCTGATGACGCTGTCCACGACTGGATAGGGGTCTATGCGGTCTACGACCCCGAGGGCACGCTCTCGAAGAGCGACGTCGGAGTCATGGATATACATCGGATAAGGCGGCACCTTGAGGAGATAATATTCTCCAGGAGGTAGGCCCCTGCAGCCTGGAGCAGATGCGGGGTGGCATAGTGTGGCGGAAAAGGTTTGCGTTGAGATAAGCAAGGAGCTGTACGAGAAGGCCAAGAAGTTCGTTGAGGAGCAGGGCGGCTTCGGGAGCGTAGAGGAGCTAGTGGAGTTTCTACTCGAGGAGGCTCTTGCAGCTGAGGGTGGTGAGGAGCATAGCATGAGCAAGGAGGACGAGGAGAAGGTTAAGGAGAGGCTCCGCGCCCTAGGCTACATCTAGTCTCCCTGGGTTCATCTTTTTCAGCAACGACGCATGTGAAGCCATAGTTTTCGGCTTCATCGGGGCTGAGCCCTAGCTGCGGCTCCTCGAAACTGCCCTGCTCCCAGGGTGGATAGGACAGCGTAGCCCCGACACCGAGGACTCTAAACCCCGCATCCGCTATCAAACGCTCAACTTCGCTGACCGTGTAGAAGCGCGCCACGCTGTAGAATACATGGCCTTTGTCTCCAAGATCAGTATAGAACATGCCCCAAGAGCTTCTTCGAGGTACAATGCACGTTACTAGTCTTCCTCCGAATCGCAGAATACGGTACGCTTCACTAATCGCCGTGACAGGGTCTTCGAGGAAACATAGTGTAACAATGATAAGTGCGGTGCCTGTTGAGCATGTCCTCAGAGGCAATGCCTCCGCTACGGCTTCAACTACGTCTAGCCCCCGTAGCTTAGCCAGTATCGCCATTTGATGTGCAGGCTCTACTACGAGCGCGGAGACCCTGGCAGCGAAGAAACCGGTACCTCCTCCGATCTCCACTCTTGGCGGCGGACCTACGAGAGCCTCAACCAATCTAGCCTCGTTTTCTGCTTCTAGCTTGTGGCGATGGTACCACTCCTCGTAACGGCCAGCATATTCATTGAAAAGCATATAGCTCGGCGAGTTGGCCAAGGGTGACCAGCCTCCAGTTGCTCCGCTGCAGCCAGTCTATAATCATCGAGAGGAGTGATAGTGCTCTCTCGCCTGTGTTAAACTTGCAGTCCCAGCGCACCGGCGCCCTAGACATGTCCACATACTCCCAGGGATGGCTAAAGTATACTCGAGGCGCTGAAAGCCTTGAATGGATGAGACGCTGTAGCCTCCACGGGAGCCTTAGAACAGAGCTGGTGACCGAGACCGGGACTACGGTGACGCCTTTCTCAACCCACGGCCTGGGTCCTGGGAATGGCGGCTTATACCGGGCGATGGAGGAGTCTATGCGGAAGCCTAATCTCCTCAGCAGGGGTAGCATCCACTCCGGTCTCTGAAGGTTGGGTGCACGGAAGGCTACAACCTCGTCGCTAAAACTACGTAGAATCGTAAGTGCCTTCTTGAGTCTCCACTCTGCTTCTCCAGGGCTCATGTGATCGAACCTTTCATGCCGATAGCCGTGGCATCCAAGCTCATGGCCCTCATCGACAACTCTGCGTGCAAGCCCTGGATACTTCTCAGCCATCTCGCCGGTAAAGAAGAAGGTGGCCTTGACGCGCTTCTCTGCTAAGAGGTCGAGGAGCCGTGGCAGCCCCTCCTCCATGCCGCGCGTGGTAGAGAGATATGGTGGGCAATCCTGCTCCACGTCGAATGATATCACTGCGAGCCGCTCCGCAGTCAAAGGAGGTATCCCTCTTCCTCTTCTAGCTCTGCTCCGGAGGGGAGCACCTCTGGAGGCACGGCAGAGACCCCTAGGGTTTTCAGCCTTTTATCCAGCGCCAGAACCGGTAGAGCAAGTACCTCTTGTCCTCAAGCACGGCCAGGTCCATGGCCTCGCGATATACTTGGATTATCCTGGGCAATACGGCGCTCCACGAGAACCTCTTCTGCGCTCTCTCAACAGCCTTGGCTGCTAGCCTGGCCCTGGCCTCATCGTCAGCAAGTAGGACCGCTATAGATTTAACAGCCTCATCCTCGTTTGCGACGAGCACACCTGAGTCATTGCCAGCCACGTCCTCCAGCCCGCAGCCACGGTATCCTACCACGGGTACGGCAGACGCCATAGCCTCCAGGGCCGTTATGGAGAACGCCTCCATCTTCGACGTGGCGAAAAGTAGATCCGAGGCCCAGTAAACACGTCTCAGCTCACTACGGCTCATAAACCCCTTGACTATGACACGGAGTGGCCCCCCATTATAGCGGGCAGCCTCCTCCAGAACCCTCTCCCGCAGTGGACCATCACCGATTATGAGCAGCACGACCTTCCGTCCAGCCTTCTCTGCGGCGGCCCGGACTATGCGCGGAGCAGTATGCACGGCCTTACGCTCAGTAAACCTCCCAATAACAGTGACAACGCGCTCATTGGAGCCTATGCCTAGACTCCTTCTAGCCTCCTCGGCCTCCTCCGGCTCCGGTGGCCTCCACATGGAGACGTCTATAGCGTTCGGAATTACATATATCATGCGGCCTCGGAGGCTCCTCCCAAGCACCTTTCTAGTATCCTCGGCCACGGCGCGACTGACCGCGATAAACGAGTCCACGCGCCACAAGCTCCTCCTGAGAAGCGGGAGACTCAGCCGGGCAGCACGGCTATGCCAGGAGAAGAAGGAGTGGTTCGTGGCTACCACGGGAACCCCGCGAATACCCCGCGAAAGGTTCGCAAGGGCCAGCCCGAGGGGACTATAGATGCTATGGACATGTGTTACATCGAAACCGACCTTCTTGTAAATACGATTAGCCTCTATCAGGCTTCCGGGCCCGAGGCTGATATGGGCTCGTTTGATGTAAACCAGGCCCCTCAGCCGGTAGACCGGGTAAGGCACCTTCTCAGCTCTATTCCACTTGTAGTGGCGGTAATCGTGGGTGAACACATGGGGCTCGTGGCCGAGTTTCAGTAAATTATAGGCTAGCTCGTGTATATGTGTCTCAATGCCGCCAACCTTCGGATAGTACCAGTCCGATGCTAGCGCGATCTTAAGGCTCTCCAAGCCTGTTTGCCTCCGGCAAGCATCAGCGTCAATGCTCCAACAGCGGTACCGAGGGCATATGATATCAGCCTCTCTATTAGGGTTATCGCTAAGGCATCATCCGGAGCTATACCTAGCGCGGTCATAACAGCGGTAAGCCCACCCTCAACTATACCTAGCCCACCAGGCGTAACAGCAAGCACACCTATAATGGCATAGAGCACGGAAATAGCTATAAACAAGGGGAAGGGCCTATGTACTCCCACGGCGCAAGCTATAAGGTAAAGGCGAGTAGCGTCCATGAGCCACACTGCAAATCCGAAGCCCGTAGCTATTGCAGTAAGTCGTGGATCACGTAGCATCTTCTTCAGCTCAGCGCTTTCTGCAGCTCCTATCGAGAGGTTTCTCTTTCGAAGCCTCTCTTCTAGAAACAGCATCAGTCGATCCCACATTTTATACACAGCCACAAGGCCTCCGATGATGAACAGTGCGGCGGCTGCAAGTAAGCCAGCGTGACCGAAGGTTGATAGGCTGTATGCTATCGTAAAGAATATCAAGAAGACTATTGCTATAGCCTCAGTTACACGTTCATAAGCTATAGCATTAACCACTGTAGCCAGTGGTGACTTGGTTATACGTTGAATATAGAGGGCGCGGACAACCTCTCCGCCAGCCCTCGCTCCTGGGGTAATATTGTTAACAAAGATGTTCATTAAGTAGGATGCTGTAGCATGATAGAGTGTAAGCTTGTATCCAGTCCACTTCATAACAATCTTGATGCGGGCAGCGTAAATAACAACAGAGAAAAAGTAAACAGCTACAGCGAGAGCCACATACCTCTTATCCGACGACGCTACTATGTCCAGCGCTGTCCGCAGCCACTCCGGTATCAGGTGCAACAAAACGTGGCAGCCCCTTCCACCAGGCTGCCGTAAACATTATCGATGCTATATCTTTATTATCAGATACTTCGGTACACCGTCGTAGAGCACGGCTATTATCCTCGCCTCTATATCGGCCTCAGCGAGCTTCTCCAGATCTCTCCTTATGCTCTGAAGCCTGGCTATCTTAGTGTTAATGTATTCTGCCAGCTCCTCCATGGTTTTGAGCTCTCTCTCAGCAGACGGATTGATTAGTATAGTGACCTTATCAAGGGTTATAATGGTCTCGGAGGGTGTACTCACATTAGCCTCCTTACCCACGAGGGAGAGTATGAGGCTTCGCAGCTTCTTATCCTGCTCACTCTTAGCACGTAGATCCTCAATCATCCTCAGCAGTTCGCCGAGCTTCTTGCGCAGGTCGGTGAGCTGCGCGTCAATATAGGCGAGCAGCTCCTTGGGTGTGCTGAATTCTCTAAGCCCTATCTCCATGGCGCCCACCTTTTCAGTGGCCCCGATTACCCAGGAGAAGCCGCATTTTGGAGCGTTAAAAATAGTAGGCTGCGCGAGAAACGGGTAGGCAGCACTCTAGGTATGGGAACAAACACTTGGACTTATGGTTGCTAGAACTCCTCCTCGGTGGCGAACTTCTCTAGCACTTTCTTGAAGTATAGCCTTATTATTACTATCATCACTATTGCGAATACTATTATAGCAATTATATTAATGTATCTCATAATTATTGTTAACGGTAATGGGGTCATCACGATAGATAGTTGCATGTTCCTTAGTAGGTTGACTGTCATGCATTTCGGCTTGTATCCGGCAGCCTTTATGCATACCTCGTACTCGCCTAACGGTAGACGGTAGACAGCGCTGCCATCAGCGTTTGATATCGTTGTAGCGGCATACTTAACGTTTATACCCGTCATTGTTACGGTTGCGCCCGGCAAAGGCTTACCGATATCATTCACTATGTATACCGTTAGCTTGTAGAACTCGCGCTTGTAAAGTATAATTAGAGGCTTCTTTGAAGGCAATAGTTTCCTCTCATACCTTGGGTAGCGCTTATTCTCGGATATCAGTGTGAAGTTAGAGCCTTTGTAAAGCAATGGTACTCTTATCTTGCCAACTTTTCCCTTAGGTATAACAGTGTAGCGTGAACCATCTATGTAGACTATAACGTTGTCTATTAGCTGCCCATTAGGTGAATAAGGATCTCTTATTGTTATATTAACGTATTCTCTGATTTTCTTTACTATAGCCTTGAATGTAGTATCGCCTTTGAGTAGGCTGACCCATGCCTTGACAATACTGTACATTCTTAGAGTAGTATTTGGTATTGGTGTTGGCTCTATGGACACTAGGTAGCGGCCGCGGATTAAGCTAAACTTGGCTATAGCTTTATTTTTGGCAGCAGCTATGGGGGCCTTGCTCTCATTAGTGTAGACTGTTATTGTGGCGTTTATTGGGTTACCCTTCATGTCGAGAACGTATACTGATAGAGTGTAGAGCTTCGGCACAAGCTTTATGTATACATATGTCTTGGTGCCGTTTATTGATATTATCTTGCTAGCCATGCTGTAGAAAGGTGCATAGTTTTTCTCGGGAGACCGAGGCTCCACTATTATTCCTGCGGGGCCGCGGTAGAGAGTCTTTATGTCAAGCTTGATGGGCTTACCTCTAATTGGAGCACCCACCGTTGTCTGGTAGAGTCGTGTGCCGTTCCTCGTGACAAGCTGTACATTTAGAACATCGTTGGGCGTGGGTGTGTAGTCAGAGCCTATCTCTACTATAATGTCGGCTGGCTTCCTAGCAACCATTATTGTTACATTCTCGTTTGCGCGGACTATTATCTCGCCCTGGTATGGGTAGTAGTATAGTCCCGTTGGGTCTGTTACGGTCACATTGTAGACTCCTGGCTTGAGCTGCAAGATTACTGGCCTGCCCTGGTACATAAAGCTGGTATAGTAATTGTAGGTCCTTGACACGATAGTCACATTAAGCGAGGTCAATGGCACGCTCTCGTTATACGAGTCAAGAACCGTCAGTTTAATGTTAAACCTCTTTAATGGGACAGTCACATGTAGCATTGCATCGTTGCATGTGAATGCTGCATAGACGGGGACGTGAAGCTTGTCAAGCGGCACTATGTTGGTGGCGAGCCTGCCGCCGGGTATACAGGGAACCACAGCATTGCCGTTGAGGCCCTCTGTCATGCCCTTGAGCAGGGTTAGTGTTGCCCCATCATAAGGCAGTGTGAGTGTGTATTTTACGCGGAATCTCTTCAACGGCCTTCCCAGTTCATCGACTACTCTCAGCGTTGATGTGCTTAACATTATCTGTTTTATGCTTGTTATTGGAGTCGCTTGTGGTAGTCCGGTTACGGCTAACACGCCGACAGAGAGCCCTACTGCCAGCGTTCCGTTGACTAACGCAACCCCAGTAGCTTTGTAGCCTGTAACGATGTAGGGCTTCCCATCACTCCTAGCTAGTGGTACAAAGAGCTGTGCGGCATACGCTAGACGGTCTAAGGCAAGATTCCCCGAACTCGACACTGCTGCAAGCAGGTAGCTGTTGCCACTACGGAGCACAGCGAGGCCAACGGGCTTCCCGGCTACGGTGCTCGTCCATACTAGCTCGTAGGTGTTATTAACTAGTCTCAGCACATAGTAGACTCCATTGTCTACGGCTACGGTTAGAGTCCCTGCATCATCACTTACGGTCGCTTCAAGAGCCGGGCCTCCGGTATAGTAGTAGCGCCAGAGGTTGTAGAGCGGGGCCAGCGTTGTAGCATTAAATGCCAGCACCACTATTGAGGGCGCGTCGAGCGCCAGCGGTCCTATAGCGATGCTCGGGCTGCTGACAACTACATAGAGTATGTTGTTGTGCATAAACGCTGTCAGTATATCGAACTTAGGCGAAGTTACGTTAACGGGGAAGCTCTTGAGCCTAATGGTGTAGGTACTGTTGTAAGGCTCGGCTAGAAGTAGACGATATTGTGTTATCGACACTGGGCAGGAGGGGGCTAGCGTTGCGTTGTTCAGCAGCAGTGGCTTGGAGAGAATGTAGCCCGTAGTAGTCTTGGTTACCATGCTATGTTTCAGCGTGAAGTAGTAGCAGCGACCGTAGGCGCTAACATAAAGCTGTGTAGTAGGGTTGAGCCCGGCTGGCACCTTTACACTGAAGTTACCGTTGCTACCAGTAACCGTCTCGGATAGCACCATGCCCTGGGCTGGAAGGTAGACGTAGAGCTTGGTGCCACTTAGCGGCTGAGTGGTGTTCTTGTTAAGCACCTCGATGACTCCCCGTAGCTCTACTGTACGAATAGCGGTGTTGGCGACTTTCGCCACTACTATGGCCTTGCCGCTATAGTCCAGTACGCCGTCAGCATTGTAAACTGGGTAGAGGCTTAGTGGCGTCAAGTGCTCCTTCCTGGAGGGCAGTAGGTCGCCTATCCTTAGCCTAGCCTCGTACCAGCCCAGCTTGCCGGGCATGATAGCGTAAAGGGTGCCCCCCTGAAACGTTGTGAATACAACCAGAGTTCTGTTGAGGAAGGCCATTCTTGTTGGCGGCTCGGGTACAGCAAAGCTTGTAACAACGCCACTACCCACCTTGTAGATGTCGATAGTGCCGTCGGCGTAAGCGAGGCCTATGAGCTTGGGCTCTGTGATGCTGTCCACAGTAAACAGGGAGAGATCCTTGTCTGTGAATAGTTGGAAGAGTTCATGAGGGGTTGGGAGCAATGTGTTGTTGTAGAATCTTAGCCCAATTATTGTTGCGCTTGAACTGTTTTCGCCTGCTACGATTAATGTATGGCTATTTGCTATAATCTCCCTTATACTTATATTACTATAGAGTATAGTTGCTATGGGGGGCCTAGCTTGTGCGGATGCTGTAGCCGAGGCTGTCAGCAGCAAAGCCACCATAGAGGCTATTAGCAGCACTACAGCCTTCTCCCTCAAGGCGGCCATCCCTCGGTAATGATGGGCTATGGAGGCCTTGAGCCAGTTATAAGAGTTTTATTTTAAGGTGCAATGCAGAGTACAGGGACTTGAGAGTATTAAGGCCCTACTCTTCAGCTCTGCTTGAGGTAGGCTACGGGTGCTAGAGAGGGAAGAGATGTCATGAAGCTCAAGCTGCGGCTGAGACGCAGTAAGAAGCAAACGGCGGGGGAGGCTGAGGAGGAACCCGTGGAGAAGGCTGGCCGTAAGATCACCATGGAGGCTGTATCAGTATCGCCGGTATTCGTCGCAGTGTCAGCTGCGAAGCCTCTCAGCCTGAGAGAATACGAGGAGGTGGAGTCCTATCCCCTCGAGGAACCCTGGGTCTACGCAAGGATACTTAGGCACAAGAAGACAAGCGAGTACATATACTATGTTTACGAGATAGGCTTGTCTGGGAAGGAGCGTGAGCTCTACTCCCAGATAATGGATGCACTCTACTGGGAGATACAGCCCCCGCCCAGCGACGTGGACGCGATTACATACTTCTACAAGGAGGCTCGGAGGATAGTCCGTACCTTTCAGATTAGACTCGGCCGCACCCCCGGCATATCCTGGAGAAAGATACTCTACTATGTAACCCGTGACGCTGTAGGCTTCGGGCCCATAGACCCCTTGATGAAGGATCCTGAGATAGAGGACATATCTTGTAATGGTGTACGTAAACCCATATTCGTCTGGCACCGCCGTTACGAGTACATCAAAACCAATATAGTCTTTGAGCGTGACGACGAGCTTGATAACCTTGTTGTTAAGCTCGCCCATATGGGTGGTAAGCACATATCCGTCGCGTTCCCCGTCGTGGATGCCATACTCCCCGGCGGCCACCGTCTAGCAGCTACATATAGGCGTGAAGTGACTACGGGGGGCAGTAGCTTCACTATCCGTAAGTTCCGTGAGGATCCGCTCACCGTGGTAGACATGATAATGGGTAACACGCTGAGCCCCGAGGTGGCGGCCTACTATTGGATACTCATGGAGCATAAGAGGCCTGGCATGGTTATGGGTGTGACTGGCTCGGGTAAGACCACTACGCTCAACGCCCTCCTAACGATGCTCAAGCCATCCGTGAAAGTTGTAACTATCGAAGATACGCCTGAGCTAAAGCTGCCGCTCGAGAACTGGGTTCAGCTCATACCTAGGATGAGCTACGGTTTCGGCGCCGAGGGCAAGAACGAGATAACGCTCTACGACTTGATAAGAATAAGCCTGCGATACCGTCCAGACATCATCGTAGTCGGTGAGGTGCGTGGCGAGGAGGCGTATGTGCTGTTCCAAGCAATAGCTACCGGCCACGGAGGCATGACCACGCTCCACGCGGAGAACATAGATGCTGCCGCGAAGAGGCTCACTAGCCCGCCTATGAACATTCCGAAGGGCTACATACCGCTTATGAATTTCGCCCTACTTATACGCCGTGTAGAGATAGTTGACAGGGAGACCAAGCGTAGCCGCGTAGTACGCAGGATCACCTACACCTGGGAGATAAAGGACTTCGGCGAATACGTCCCAGTACACAAGTGGAACGCCTACACGGATGAGCATGAGGTGTACTATGAGAAGAGCTTCCTCCTCAAACATATAATGGATCTTGTGGGGTGGACTGAGGACGAGCTACGTAACGAGATAGAACGCCGCTCCACTGTAATGAGGTGGCTTGCCGCCAAGAACCTGCGCAGCTACAAGGACGTTGCGAGGGTTGTTAGAGAGTATTATCAGAACCCGTTGCGGGTCTATAACCGGGCGGTCAAGGAGCTCAGTGAGCTAAAGGGTGTTACCGCGGGCCGCTCCCTGCTCTAGCCCTAAAGATTCGCAGAGACTGTGGCAAGGGTGAGGCTGTGGTGGCGGTTGTATCGGCCAAGGAGAGGGGAAAGAGGCCGAGCCTAGGCACAGTTATAGATGCAGTAGCGCTAGCTGTCTTCGGCCAGGTCGCAGAAAGGATAGCGATAAGCTTCAAGCTTCATGAGTCGCTTAGAAGGGCTGGCATGAACATACATCCTAGGCTCTACGTGGCCAGGCTTCTCTTCTACCTCTTCGTGCTTACAATGGGGCTCGTCGCGGCAGACTTCTACGTCTTTATATTCACGCAGTCCATGATTCTCAAGGCGGTATTGGCGCTGGCCACGCTCATAGTGCCCCTTGTGGCGTTCGCCTGGGGCCTATACTATCCGGAGACCAAGGCTACGGAGCGCGCCTCTAAGGTTGACCTTGAGTTCCCGTTCTTCGCGGCCTACATGACGGCTATGGCATACGGTGGCGTCAGCCCGGAAAAGCTTGTCGAGCGTCTGACCCAAATCAAGGTTTTCAAGGCTCTACGCGAGGAAGCCTTGAGGATAATGAGGGATGTGAGGATATTCGGCCAGAACATATTGACAGCAATGGAGAGGAATGCGCTCTGGCACCCTTCGAGGCTCTACAGAGACTTCATGCTAGGCTACTTGACTACTATAAGGACGGGTGGCGATGTTATACACTACCTAGAGATAAGAACCCACGAGGTCTTCCAGGCGAGGATGGAGGATCTCAAGAGCCGCGCCGAGAGAGTTGGTTTCATAGTAGAGGCCTACGCAGCTGTAGCAGTCTTGGGTACACTGTCACTCTACATATTCTTCATCATAAGCGGACTCATAGGCACTGGTGGTGGAGCTTTCAGCGGCACAGCAGGCATCATACTGTACAGCTTCGTAGTGCTTCCCCTTATAGTTGTGTTGCTGTTGATGATGCTTAGCTCGCTGTTGCCAAGCCAGGAGAACATCCGGGAACCATACGCGTATCTGATGATAAGTGCGCCGCTGGGCATATTGATAACAATGGCGGGCATTAGTATGGTTGGCGGATTTATGCCTACCGTGGGCAACAGGGTTGACGTCACGCACATACGTGACGTCACACTGATAGTCGGCCTAGGTCTGATAGTACTGAGTCTAGGGCCGGGCGTAGTATATCTATCCAAGTCTAGGCGCGAGAAAGCGATATCCAAGGGCCTCGCGAACTTCTTCCGCGACCTCTCCGAGGTCAGGAGAACCGGGCTCAGCCCTGAGAAGAGCATCATGCTGCTCTCTGAGAGGGACTACGGTATACTGACGCCGGTGATTAGGAGGATAGCTGGTGCCCTAGCGCTGGGCTTGCACGTGGAGAAGGCTGTGAGGCATGCAATAAGGGGCTACCGTAACTGGATACTCCGCGCCTCAATGAGGTTTCTGGTAGACGCTATGGAGGTAGGTGGCGGTAACCCGCATACCCTCGATTCGTTAGCCCGCTATATCTCAACGCTAGTTGAGATAAATGAGCAGCTGAAGAAGAGACTGAAAGCCTACATACTAATGCCCTACTTTGGTGCGATAATGGTTGCCGTAACGAGCATATTGACGCTTTCCATGCTTGTTAGTGCGGTTACGCATACAGGACTTGTGGGCCACGGAACTAGCTTTATGGGTGGATTGAGGGTGAACATAAGCCCGCAGAACATAACAGAGTTGATGTTAATAGCATCGCTGGCCTCGGTGTTTAATGCATGGCTAAGCGGGCTTGTGGCGGGGAAGATACAGGATCAGAGCCTGGCGGCTGGCTTCGTGCACGCAGCGGTGCTGACACTGATCGTCGTGGCTGTATTGGCGCTTCTATTGACGGGCAGTGGAGGAATGCTGGGAATAGGGGCCAGGCATGCAGCAACAAGGCTAGCAGTACCATGAACCTTGTTCGTCCTATTTTACGAAATCTAGCAGCGTCGGGCCCCTCGGCCTCCTCGTCTTATCCTTCTCAGCCTTCTTGTAGAGCTTCGCTAGCTCTATCTGCTTGTACTCTAGGCCTAGTGCCTGGAGTAGGGACTTCGCCTCCTTCGTTATTGATGGTGCTACCAGTATCCCCCGGAGTGGTGCGCCCGGGTTCTCCTTCTTCAATGCATCCACATAGCCCTTCAGCTGGAGCACTGCGTCTCTGCCGGCGGTGACGCGCTTGACTTCAATTATCACCGTACGGCCCTCTCTGTCAACCGCGAATATGTCCACGTAGCCTGGGCCCAAGGGACGCTCGGTGCGCAGCACCCTCAGCCCAGGCTCTATTTCCTCCGGGTGACGTGCAAGGTAGTCCCGTATCTCCGCCTCATCCATGTACTCTATGAACTCTGCTACGTCCTCGAGGCCCTCGGCTACGGTCACCATGTAGAATGTGGAGAAATAGACCTCTAGGACCTCCCTGGGTCTCCCGCGGACGCTTCTCAACATAAGCCCCTCATCTGTCACCTCTACTGTTATCGCTTGGCTGTCCGGCTGCCAGTTTACTGGCGAGTAGCCCGTCGGCCTATGGACGAGTACTGCTCCATCGGGCTTGACTATTACTAGCCTATCTCCCCAGCCGAGCCTACTGGCCCCCCTTCCATGGTACAGTGCCTTGCACCGGCCGAGGATGATTACCAGCTTCTTTTTCGCTACAGCTTCGCGGAGCAGCACCTCTGCCCGGTTTAGGCTTGGGTTAGTCTCAACACTCAGCCTGGGCGGCATGTCGTTCCGGCCCCTGGGTGGAGGGATGTTTTTGCCGCCTCTGGGGGCTATCCGTCTGAGGGCTTATCGGGGTGTACGCCTCTGTAGCTGGTGTACTGTCCCCGGGGCTCGGTTGGCATCGTGACTCATCTTTACGGGGAGCGTGGAGGAGAGTTGATGGGAGTCACCGCCGTCATAGACATGAGGATGTTCCCATACTTCGGCGACCCGGAGCGAGTAGCGATGACCCGTTACGGTATGTCCGCTATCGATGTCGTGGTTCGTCTAAGCGAGGTGGCTGATAGGGGCTTCGAGCGCCTTCGTGGTGCCGTGACTAGGCTCCGAATCCCGGAGCCTGCCGAGAACGTGGAGACGGAGGTGCTCTCCTTCTATGCGGCGGCATTACTGGCTGCGGCCAGTGGTAGCAGGTGGGCTATCTCTCGCCTCGCTCTAGCGGAGGCTGATAGAGCTTATCGTCTCCTCGAGGGGGCGGAAGACTCGCTTACGGCCTCCGTAGCGCGGCTTGCTGGTGTCCGGAGCTTCAAGTACCTTGGCTCAAGGGGCTACTCTGAGCCCATAGCACTTGTCAACCTCGTGCCCGTGAGCCGCATGTACCCCTACTCTGTGAGCTTCGTTGAGTACGTCGCTGTAGGCCGGCGCCTCCTAGGGGACGATGCCTGGCGCCCGGTGAACCTTCCTGTGCGCGGCGGCACGGTATACCTCGACAAGCACCACGCGGTGAGGCTGGTAAAGGAGGCCCTAAACACGTTCATAGAGGAGAGGATACTCGAGTTAGGCTCCCAGCTCGACAAGAGCCGCCTGGAGGCACTTCAGCCCTGGGTGGAGAAGGTCCAGCAGGTGTTAGCGGAAAAGAGGAAGCCGAGAACCCGCGGCGGCAGAATAGAGGTTCCGAAGGGTGTTGTCGTTGAGGAGGCATTCCCGCCTTGCATGCGGGATATATTGGAGAGGGCTAGACGTGGCGAACACTTGAGCCATCACGAGAGGTTCGCGATAGCTACCTTTCTCCTAAATATTGGAGCTGAGGTAGACTATGTTGTAGACGTGTTCAGAAATATGCCTGACTTCAAGGAGAAGATGACACGATACCAGGTGGAGCACCTAGCGGGCCTCAGAGGCTCCGGGAAGAAATATCGCACCTATAGCTGCGAGAAAATGCGCACCCTGGGCCTCTGTAAGACAGACTGCGGCACCCGCAGCCCCATCCAGGCGTACTACCGAGCCCTCCGCGGAAAGAGCAGGGCCCGGAAGAGCGAAGAAGCTGAGAGTACATAACCTGTCTATACGCTTAGCAAAGTAGTACCCCTAAGCCTCGAAGGCTGATAAGGTTATAAGTAGTGCTTACACATGGCCAACAGCACGGAGATCCGGTCAGAGAGGAGGGTGGGCGGAAAATGCCCACCCGCACCGGCCTCGACGAGGTTGACCTCGCGATCCTGCGTGCACTTCGCGAACTAGGTAGGCCCGCGCGCCCCAAGGAGATAGCTGCCCACGCCGGGCTTGATGCGCGCCGCGTCGCGGCTAAGATGCGGAAGCTCCGCCGCCTGGGTATCGTGGAGAGGGTTGAGGAGGGCGTCTATAGGATAACAGAAGAGGGTCTCAGGGCACTGGAGCAGCCACGGGCACTCCCCGCCTAGCCGCATCTTTTATCTAAGCCCCGGGGCTGGGGTGCGCCACTTCCTCTATGGGGGAGAGCTGTGTCGGAGAGGGCACGTGAGCACACAGCTTTCGTCCCTGAGAGGCTCTACAAGAGGATAAGCAGGGATGTTACTAGGGAGAAGTTTGTGACTCCCTACATGATAGCAGAGAAGTACAGCATGACTATAAGCCTCGCTAAGCAGGTGCTCAAGAGGCTTGAGAATGAGGGCATAGTGAAGCTCTATGCTCCAAATCGCCGTGCCCCCCTCTACATGGTTGTGAGGAAGTAGCCCTAGGGGAGGAGAGGCTCCTCCCCTACAGCGTGGGGTGGCATCGTTTTTGATTAAGAGAAAGAAGAGCATGACTAGCTTTGACGTCGCGGCTGTGGCTAGTGAGCTTAGAGCCTACCTGGGCTCAAGAATAGTCAACGTATACGCCCTGCCCGGTCCTAGTGGCCTCCTCCTCAAACTTAAGGGATCGCAAGGCGATGCCAGGCTGGTAATAGTTCCTGGCGAGAAAGCGCACCTTACACGTTACGATGTGGCTGAGAAGGGTTTCCCTCCACCCCTCGTCATGGGTATAAGGAAACATGTGCGCGGCTCGAGGCTTACGAGTGTCGAGCAGCACGGCTTCGACCGCATACTGGTCCTCGGGTTCGGGACGCGGAGCGGGGAGTGGAGGCTCGTAGCCGAACTCCTGCCGCGTGGTGTTGTAGCACTGCTGAGCAGCGACGGGAGAATAGTGCAGGTTACGGAGCAGAAGGAGATGAGGGACCGTGTGCTCCGCCGCGGCCTCCCCTATCAGCCTCCGCCGGGAGCGAGCATTCACCCCAGGCAGCTCACGGTTGAGCATGTCCGCGCGGCTCTTGGAGGCAAAGGTGAGGCGGCTAGGCTCCTAGCCCGCGGCCTGGGTTATCCCGGCGAGGCTGTTGAGGAGGCGCTCCTACGCTGCGGCCTCGACCCCTCTATTCCCGGAGGTGAGGCTGCGGAGGCGGCTGAGTGCATCGTTGAGACGCTTCGGTCCCTCTACGAGGAGGCATTGAAGGGGTCGGGCTACCTGATCTATCCTCGGGAAGGGGGCGCTGCTCTGACCGTTGTGCCTTTTGAGCCCCGCGGCCTCTCGGGGAAGTATGAGTTTCGCGTGGAGAGATTGGAGAGTATAAGCGAGGCGCTGGACAAATTCTTCGTTGAGGAGGTGAAGAGGACAGAGGAGGAGGCCGCTGTACGTGAAGTAGAGGCTGAGCGCCGTCGCCTCATGGCGAGTCTTGAGAGGGCTAGGAAGAATCTGGAGGAGTTGAGGGAGAAGGCTGCTCGGCTGGAGAAGTACATGGAGCTGATAGGGGAGAACATCGGGCTCGTCTACGAGGCTGTGGAATGTGCGAGACGTATGAGGGAGAAGGCGGGCTGGGATTACATAGTCGGTAACTGTCCCTCCGTAGTAGACGTTAATCCCTCCCAGGGTATCATAATACTATCCATAGAAGGAATCAGTATCCCAGTTGACGTAAGGGTTGATCCATCCAGGCTGCTGGTCGAGTTGTCCCGTAAGGCAGGAGAGTTGAGGGCTAAGATAGAGAGGGGCAAGCGGAGCCTGGCCGAAATAGAGGAGAAGCTCCGCAGGCTCAGCGAGCAGGTGGAGAGAAGGGCTGTAAGGGCCAGGGCCCTGGTCAGGCGCCGCGAGTGGTATGAGAAGTACCACTGGCTTGTGAGTAGCCACGGGTTCCTAGCTATAGGTGGCAGGGATGCGAGCCAAAACGAGTCCGTAGTTAAGAGATACTTGAACGAGAAGAGGATATTCATGCATGCCGACATCCATGGCGCTCCTGCGGTGGTAGTGTTCGCAGAGGGCGTGGAGCCCCCAGAGGGCGACCTTCGCGAGGCCGCGCTCCTCACGGCAGCCTATTCCAAGGCCTGGAAAGGGGGCGTGGGCTCTGTTGACGTCTACTGGGTCTGGGGCAGCCAGGTCTCCAAGTCGCCGCCGCCAGGCGAGTACCTGGCGAGAGGAGCCTTCATGGTCTACGGTAAACGCAACTATATACGCAACGTAGAGCTCCGCCTCGGCATAGGTGTGGGCGAGGAAAATGGTGCCCCGGTAGTCATAGTTGGGCCGCCCGACCTGGTTGCGAGAAGGAGCATAGTCTACGCCGTACTGGTGCCCGGCGACGAGGACCCATCTAAGCTCGCGGCCAGGCTCCGTCGCCTCTTCAGGGCGAAGGCTGGCGAAAAGGCCCCCCTGGTGGAGGCGGTAAAGTCAGAGGAGATTAGGCTACGGATACCTGGTCGTGCGAGGGCGATATACGTTGGCAGGGGAGAGGCGAGGGAACGGCCCAGGCCCATTAGAGAGGTACGTGGCGAAGAGGCTGGCGAGACTACGGATAGTAGCCCTTAGGGTAGCCTCCTCGCTGGCATCCGGCCTAGTAGGGGGCTTCGCCGGCTACCGGGTCGGGGCCCTAGCTTGCCTCGGGGCTGCATCGGCTGCGGCACTGCTCTACCTTGCTGCAGGAATCTATGCCGAACGCTATGTCGAGAAAGGTGTAATCAAGCCCTCCGAGAAATGGACGGCTGGCGCCCTCTCAGCGGCCACGGGGTTCCTGGTAGGACTCTACCTTGGCTCAGCCCTCGGCTTCCCCTAGCCCCCGGCGCGCCTCAAGATACTCCTCGTAGCCGAGGCCACGGTGTAGCAGCTCAATAACCTCCCGGCTTATCAGCGGCCGCCCGCCTTGATCAGTGGGGTAGACGAAGGGCAGCACGACTTCCCTGACGAAGCCGTCCCCCAGGTCCATCTCTATAACGGGCGAAGCCACGACTGGGATGTCGTCCAACCTCCTCCCACGAGATACAAGGTAGGCGATATAGGCCGCGCCGTCAATGCTGAACTGCTCCCTGCCTATATTCGCAGCCCTCATGCCCTTTTCCATAGCGTGTCGCGTGAGGAGGCGGTGCGTTCGACCCCTCGGGGGATGGTCGCCTAGAATTCCTCCAACTACTATGGCCTCCGCCGTGGCAGCGTCGCCTGGCTCGAGCCGGTTCTCTGCGACAAGGTCAAGTATTATCACGTTCTCGGGGCGACTATAGAGCACGCCCTGGAGGTCAAGGATGCTCTTCCGGAAACAGTTGCCAGGCCCAACAACCTCGGCTATCTCGTCGCAGAAGCCACGCGCATTGGTGACGACTAACGCGTCGCCTATGAGGCTCTTGGCGTGCCGGTACTCGGCCTTCAGCCACCGGGAGAAGTGGTCCTCAAGATGCTCTATCACTATCAGCGGTTTCTCCTTCATGCTCCCGCCATAGGTGCCTCCGGAGTGCTTCCAGGGGTTCATAAGGCACACCCATGTACTCAGCGGCCGAGACTACAGGCCGGCCGGCAGCCGCGCTGACCTCACGTAGGAGCCGCGGGTACTCCAGGTCGCGGGCAAAGTGGTGGTCAGCTACAACCAGCTCCTCTACATGGGAGGCGGCTTCGACGAGGCCCTCCAGGCCGCGTTCAACCTCCTCCCTCGGAACTTTGAAACCCGCAAAGTATGTCGGCGGGCCGCTTATGAAGAGAAGCGATGGCCTAACGGACTCTATGAACTTGAGTGCCTCTCGACTCATAGGACCCTGGGTGTCCGAGCCATGCATGAAGCGCATCCCGCAGCACTCCACGACAACCATGACGACGTAGCCGAGCTTGCTCCCCTCTGCGCCGTGTGGGACAGGCGGCGAAGCCCTTATCACTAAGCCCTCGTCGATGACATAGCTGCCTGAATCTATGTATATAACCTCATTGGCCAGCTCGGCGACCCTGTTCAGCTTAAGGAACCTGTGTGCGCGTATACGCTGGCTTACATTGATGTAAGCCTTAGGGTGCTTGACTAGCAGTACCTTTCCGCGGTAGAGCTCAGCATACTCTGGACGGTGAAGGTAGTGGTCGTAGTGGTAGTGTGTTATCACGACATAGTCTGCGTCTCTCATCTCGTCTATAATCCTGTCCCTTATCTCCTCCAGCCTTTTAACTTCGAGAGGGTGTGGCGGCAGCCCGTACCTCCTGGGCGCATAGCTCACGCCGGGGTCGATTAGAATCTTCACGCCACCGGCTTCGACAGCAGTGGCCATTGAGCGCGAGCCGAAGCTATCGGCCCCAAGTATACGGACACGCATCTCCAAGTGGGGCACCTCTCTTGTAGGCACCGCGCGGCCAGAGTCAGGCACAGTGGTGGCCTCAGAGGCGGCCGCCCACGCGCCTCAACGGCCAGGGGGCCTCGGCTGAGGGGAAAGCTCAGCACCAGCCTACTCGCTTCCCGGATCCCTGGCCCTGGGAGGCCACTCCACGGCCTTATAGCCCTTGAACAGCCACTTGAATCTCTCATACACATCCCAGGGTACTAGTATGTCGTCTCCCCCGAGTAGGGCGAAACGGAGGCCTGCAAGCGGCGGCTCCGGGGGATCAGGGTAGTCTTTGAGCGCCGCGGGCTTCTCCTTGCCGATGTACCTCCATTTCACTCCGCCTTTCCCCCCTCGGCGGCTGACGTAGCTCAGCCTCCACCAGTAGCGACCGATGTAGATGTAGCGCAGCCTAGTGCCGTCCTCGAGGCGGCGTGTGACCACATGAGTTGGCTTGAGGTAGTAACCGGTGCCGCTTATCAGCGAGTTGTAGGCGTAGACAGCTCTGCGGTAGTCCTCAAGGAGGGTCTCGATGGCCTTCAACCCATTCTTGACGAGGATGCTGCGCGGCAAAACCGCCGTGCCCCCACGGCCTCGGCTCTGCTATGAACCGTGATGAAACTAGAAGGCGGCGAGAGCCCCTAGAGGCTACCAGCGTAGCAGGGGAGGCCTCCTCTCCATGACCTTCCTCCTGGCCTCTTGTATCAGCTTCTCCGCTTTCTGGGGGAAGTCTGGCGGCAGCTTGCGGAACAGTGGCTCGGGCTTCCCTATCCGGTGCCCGGGTTTGAGCAGCGGCCCCCCTGCCCGTAGCCAGAGGCCCTTGCTATGGACGGTGCCTTCGAGGCCCAGCATGCTCCATAGCCTCTCAGCGGCTGCGGGTGTGAAGGGTGCGAGCAGCACTGCGAGGGTTGCAACACTGTTGGCTGCATGGTACATTATCGTCGCGGCCTCCTCGCGGCTCTTCTTTATCTTGTCCCATGGCGCCCTTGCGTTTAGGTACTGGTTACCGTGTCTCGCTAGCTCAACAACCTCCTCCAGCGCATGCTTCAGCCTGAAACTGTCTAGCAGGCGACCCACCCTCTGTGGCGCCTCGCGGTAGTAGTTGGCGAAGTTCTCATCCTCCGGGGTTGAGGCTCCAGGCTCGGGTATTGTCGCGTCGAACTTCGAGTATATGAACTTGAGTACGCGGTGTATGTAGTTTCCTATATCGTCGTTCATGTCGCTGTTAACTATCCTGTAGAACTCTTCCCATGTGAAATTAGTGTCCTTTGTCTCGGGCCTCATCTTTATCAGTGCGAAGCGCCAGTAGTCTGCGGGTAGAAGCTCCAGCGCCTCATCCATCCATATGCCCCACCGCCTGCTCTTCGAGAACTGCTCGCCCTCGTACATCAAGTACTCTGTCGAGGATATGTACCATGGAAGCACGTAGGGTTCCCCAGAGGCCATTAGCATCGCTGGGAAGATTATCGCGTGGAACGGTATATTATCCTTGCCTATGAAGTACACCGTGCGGGTATCCTCGCTGAACCAGTATCTCTTCCACTCCTCCTCCATGCCCTGCCGCGTAAAGTACTCCTTAGTCGCAGAGATGTAGCCAAGCAGCGCGTCGAACCACACATAGATGGTCTTGTCCTCGGCGCCGGGGAATGGGGCGGGTATGCCCCACTTATTGTCGCGGGTAACGCTCCTGGGCTTCAACCCTTCCTTGACCCAGTTGAGGCTGTAGTTCTTCACGTTTGGTGGTAGATTGGAGTGCTCAAGCCACTCTAGTAACTTGTCGCGGAGCTTTGGCAGGTCGAAGAACCAATGCTTGCTCTTCCTAAACTCCACGGGGCCACCGCATATGGCGCAGTGTGGGTTCTTGAGTTCAGTGGGATGTAGGAGGCGGCCACAGTTGTCACATTGATCACCGTGAGCCTTGGGATAGCCGCAGTATGGGCAGGTTCCGACTACAAACCTGTCGGGGAGGAACATCTTGTCGCGGGGGCAGTATGGGAGGAGGTCGTACTGCTCAAAGATGTAGCCGTTATTGTAGAGCTTCACCATGAAGTCGCGGACGAACTCCTTGTGAATGGGGCTCTCCGTACGAGTATAGTTGTCGAAACTTATCATGTATTCTTTGAACAGCCTTGAGACGTATTCATGGGCCTGGTCGGTGAGCTCCTTGGGGTGCACGCCCCGTCGTATAGCCTCGATTTCTATCGGGGTGCCGTGCTCGTCGCTCCCGCTTACGAACACAACGTCCTCTCCACGGAGGCGCAGGTAACGTGCAAACACGTCGGCCGAGAGTATGGAGCCTATCAGGTTACCCAAGTGCGGCACGTTGTTGACGTAGGGCCACGCAGAGGCTACGACCCAGCGCGCCAAGGCGCTCTCACTCTCCTTCTGCCATCCTTCCCCGGAGGATAGTCTTTTGCCGCATCGTGGTAGAGGAATAAGTCTGTGGCATCGCCTCCAGAGCCTCTCTTGGCTTGGATGCGGGTGTGCCACTATGCCCCCGCGGCACTTGGCTGTGGGCAACCTAAACCTGGACATGTATGTTGTGGTGGACTATATTCCGGGACCCGATGAGAATAGTATCGCTAGGGAGGCCTACCTGGGCCCGGGTGGTGCTGCGGCTAACTACGCAGTCACCGTAACGGGGCTAGGTCACGAGGCTGGGCTCGTGAGCCATACGGGTAGCGAGGCGGGACGGCTTGGGCTCCTACGTGCCCTCCGCGAACGCGGTGTGGATACAAGCCATATTGTAATTCATGAGGGAGAGATGCCGGGGCTCGTGATAATCCTGGTAGCCAAGGATGGGGAGAGAACAATGATAACAATGAGGGGGGCAAACAACTATCTACGCGGCGACGAGGCCGCTGGGGAGAAGGTAGACGCCCTCCATGTAGCGAGCCGCGGTACCGAAGTCTTCACCCGAGCAGCTTCCAGCATCTCTGCCCGCCTCGTCTCCTACGACCCGGGCGCCTCAAACGCTAGACGCGAGGGGCCTAAGATACTCGAGGTGGCCAGGAACCTGGCTGACGTCCTCGTACTGAACAGGGTTGAATACGGCTACGTCTCCGGCGGCGCAGGGCTCAGCGTCGCAAGAAGTCTCTTGGGCGGGAGGCTGGGGATGATAATCGTCAAGCTCGGTGCCCAGGGAGCAGTGCTGTTCACCAGAGAGGGGGCGTGGCGTGTTGAAGCCTACCGTGCAGGCGAGCCCGTGGACACTACGGGCGCGGGCGACGTGTTCATAGCTACCTTTAACGTGTTCTACCTCGACACGGATGATCCCCTGGAGGCGTTGAAGGCGGCGAGCATAGCCGCTGGTATGAAGGTGACGAGGAGGGGCGCGCAGAGTGCGCCTGGCAGAGAGGAGGTTGAAAGGATCCTCCGCACTAGCCCGCCAGCAGTCAAGAGGCTACAGTAGCGACGTGGTTCCAGTGAACTGCAGGCTTCCTTCTGGGCGCTTCTGCGCCCTCTGCTGCTACAACACCGAAATGCCTCTAACGGAGGAGGATATCGCGAGGCTCGAGGCTCTGGGGTACCAGCGCAGCGAGTTCGCGGTGCTCGGTGAGGATGGGGTCCATAGGCTCAGAAACGTGGATGGCCACTGTTTCTTCCTCGACCCCGCTACCGGGGCTTGTAGGGTCTACTGGGCTAAGCCGGAAGGCTGCCGACTCTACCCCCTGGTTTACGACGCAGAGCAGGGCCGGGTGGTCGTTGACCCCGAGTGTCCAGCCGCAGATAGTATACCGTCGTGGGTCGTGGAGAAGTATGCCTCGAGGGTAGAAGTGCTTGTGGAGAAAGTCTATGGTGCTAGAGCACTAGGCGCTCGCCGCGTATCCTCCTCTCGTAGACACGGTAAGTCGGCGTAACAGTCCTAGGGTGGTTGGCGTAGACGTCGTCTATCCGCGCGACAGCAGTGTTCCTCGGAGCGGCCTTAACCTCTTCCGGACTCCTCTTCGCCGCTTCAGCTATCTCCTTCAGCGCCTGGGCGTAGGCCTCTATACTGCGCTTTGACTCGGACTCGGTGAACTCGATCATCAACGCTTCCTCCACTATCAAGGGGAAGTATATCGTGGGGGCGTGGAGCCCGCGGTCGAGTAGCGCCTTAGCTACGTCGCCCGCTGTCACCCCTGTCTCGCGAGCGAGGGGCTTAGCCGAGAGGACTGCCTCGTGTTTCCGCGGCTGCCTTCCGTACGGCAGTTCGTAGCCTTCAACTTTCCTCATAAGTGCGAGGAAGTAGTTGGTGTTCAGCGTGCTCTGCAGCGCAGCCTCCCGCAGCCCCCAGGGCCCCATAGAGGCTATGTAGAGGAAGCCCTTGAGCAGGGGCACTATGTTGCCGTAGAAGGCTCTTACCCTGCCTATACAGCGCTCACAGCTATAGTCCCAGTAGAGCCTGCCCTCCCTCTCCTCAAGCAGCGGCCGGGGGAGATAGTCTACAAGCGTCCCCTTGGCACAGACGACGCCTGCGCCGGGGCCTCCTCCTCCATGCGGAGCTGCGAACGTCTTGTGGATGTTGAGGTGCACTATGTCGAAGCCCATGTCGCCTGGCCGGGTTATTCCCATTATGCCGTTCAGGTTGGCTCCGTCGTAGTAGAGTAGGCCGCCGGCAGCGTGCACGGTGTCAGCTATCTCTAGGATGCTGTGCTCGAAGATGCCGAGGGTGTTCGGGTTTGTGAGCATTATACCTGCCGTCCTGGGGCCCACGGCGGCCTTCAGTGCCTTGAGGTCAACTGTGCCGTCCTCCGCGGTAGGTATCTTGACTACACGGAACCCGGCCATCGCGGCACTAGCCGGGTTTGTCCCATGAGCGGAGTCGGGTATGAGCATCTCGTCCCTCTTCTCGCCACGATCAATGTGGTACTTCTTTATCATAAGAGCCCCAGCTAGCTCCCCCGCGGCACCTGCGGGAGTTTGGAGGCTGCAGCGGTCCATGCCCGTAAGCTCCGCTAGCCACGTCTCCAGAAGCTTGAGCATCTTGAGCAGGCCCTGCACAGTCCCTTCATCCTGCAACGGGTGGAGCCAACGGAGTCTCTCGTCGCGTACGAGCTGCTCGCTCACCTTGGGGTTGAACTTCATTGTACAAGAGCCGAGCGGCACAGGGCCGTTGTCGACGCCATAGCTCATCTCGGCCAGCCTAGTGAAGTGTCTAGCCGCTTCAACCTCTGTGAGGCCGGGAAGCTTCAGCTCTTCCCGTAGCATGCCCCGTAGCCTCTCCTCAGGGCGCCCTACAAGCCTCTCAAGCTCCTCGTCCTCGTGGCTGAAGGGGACGACGAACCCGGTCTCTGGGGTTCCTATCTCGTGCACCAGGGGCTCGGGCCACCTAGCCTGCCTCCACTTATCCACGCCGCTCACCTCGCCCCAAGGGCTTCAGCGATAAGGTCTACTAAGAGATCTATGTCGTCGCGGCTGTGGACCTCGGTGGTGCAGAACAGTGACTCGCGGCTGCGGCTGGGCCAGTAGCGGCTCAAGGGAAGCCCGCCTAGCACACCCTTCTCAAGGAGGAAACGGTGGACCTCCTCGTAGGGCTTGTCGAAAACAGCCACAAACTCCTTGAAGAAGTCCAGCTCGCTCGGTCTCGGCGCAGCCACGCCAGGCAGCTCATCCAGCCTGCGTGCCAGGTAGTGGCTGCGCAGCCAGATGCTCCTAGCAAGCCTGCGCAGCCCATTGGCGCCGAGCATTGTAAGATAGACGGCAGCCGCCACAGCCATCAAGGCCTCATTAGTGGTGATGTTCGAAGTCGCCCTCTCCCTGCGTATATGCTGTTCTCTCGTCTGCAGTATCATAGTAAAGGCTCTCTCGCCATCAGCTGTTCTAGTCATGCCGATCAATCTGCCAGGCATCTGGCGTACGAGCCGGCGCTCCCATCGTACGGCGAATATCCCGAGGCCGGGGCCGCCGTAGTTCATGCCTAGGCCTAGGGGCTGGCCTTCGCCCACAGCTATGTCAGCACCGTAGCTGCCCGGAGGCTTTACAAGACCCAGGCTGAGGGGCTCCACAACGGTGATGAACAATGCACCACGTTTGTGAGCCAGGTCAGCGTAGGCCTCCATGTTGTCGTCTAGTTCGCCGAAGAAGTTAGGATTAGGCACTACGAGTGCGGCCGTGTCGCGAGTAACAAGCTCCTCAAGCCCTCCCATGTCCAGCCTCCCGTCCTCGGCCAAGGGCGCGGCTACCAGCTCGGCACCTGGCCCCATGAGCCACGTCCTAAGAGTCTCCATATACTCCGGGTGGAGGGCCTCGCTGACCACTATGCGGTGGCGCCGTGTGACGCGCATGGCCATCAACACGGCCTCGGCTGTAGCAGTGCTACCGTCATACATAGAGGCGTTCACTACATCCATTTCGAGCAGGTCTGCCATGAGGCTCTGGTACTCAAAGAGCGCCTGCAGCAGTCCTTGATTTATCTCAGGCTGGTAGGGCGTATACGCAGTATAGAACTCGCCCCTACGGAGAACCTCATCAACCAGTGCAGGAACCATGTGAGGGCACCAGCCGCCTCCCATGAAGGGCGGCGGATCAGTGAAGGCTCTAACTTCCCTCATGTAGCTGTTCCAGAGCCTACGCAGCTCTTCTTCCGACAACTGGTGGCCGAAGCCTACAGCAGGCGGCTCCTTGAGGATAAGCCGCTTGGGCACGTCGCTATAGAGTTCCCAGACATCCTTGACGCCGATGACACGCAGCATGGAGCCGCGCTCGGATATCGCCGGCGCCCAGCGGATAGGCTCGTCTTTCAATGTGCACCCCCCTGCCGGGGGCCGCCTTGCTGGAGGGTTTAAGGCCTGGCGCGGCGAGGGGGGCTCGGCTACCCCAGGGCAGTTGTGCATCACAGCGTCTTCTCAGTAGGCATGACTCTCCTCACAGCCTTGAAACAAGGGGGTGTGAGGAACCGGGTGGGAAGGCCCGCAGAGTGGAGCCGCCGCCGGGATTTGAACCCGGGACCCCCGGCTCCCTCGG
>CAZIWH010000017.1:0-28404 GCA_964542985.1 uncultured Hyperthermus sp.
AGCCTCCGCCGGCCCCCCCGCCTCCACGTAGAGCACGTAGAACTTGCCGGCCCTCACCCTGGCTATGCTGAGGAAGCCCCTGCTCCTCAGCTCACGCGTCAGGGTCTCGCCTTCGGGGTCTCTCGCCGCCTCCTTGTTGGATACGAGTAGGAGCACCGGGTAGAGCGGCACGGCGCTAGCACCTCCTGGAGGGGTTGCCGGCGGCCTCCAGGAGCCTGACGTATGATTGGAGGAGCAGCTCGGTGCTCCTAGTCCTCCTGTACACTTCTTTGTCGTAGTGCCTGCCCTCAGGGTCTATGAGCCTCATCGTGTCGCCTGTAATCTCGTCGACCACCATGAAGCCACTGTTATCCCTGGCAACCTCTATCTTGAAGTCCACGAGCGTGAGCCCCCTGTCCCGCCAGAACGATGAGAGCGCGTTGTTGACGCGCAATGCTAGATCCTCGATGGCGTTCAGCTCGTCCTCGGCGAGTATCCCCGCCGCCACGGGGTCGCGTGGATGGAGTAGAGGGTCGCCTAGCCTGTCATCCTTGTAGTGGAGCTCCACAACTGGGGGCTCTAGCTTGTCCATCTCTTTGAGCAGCGGGAGCCTCTTCTTCATGCTACCGTAGACATAGTTCCTCACAATAACCTCTAATGGTATAACGTCGGCTAGCCGTATCTTCACCGCGTTGCCGCCGGCGTAGCAGATATAGTGCGTTTTTATGCCATACGACTCTAGTAGCTCAAACATCCTTGAGGTGAGTGCCGCGGAGTAGGCTCCTTTGCCCGGTGCCTCGTCTCTGTACCTTCCGTTGAACGCTGTAACCTCGTCCTTGAACACCATTAACGCCTCCCCGGGGCCTGCCGCGTAGATGCGTTTAGACTTGCCCTCGTAGAGGAGCCGCAGTGCCCCGCTGAGCGGCGCCATGGCGGTGAGACCGGTTTTGCTCAGCCGAGTAGACCGGGATTTTTATACCGATTAGTTTCTCTCGGACTATTTCTACTCGGCTAAGTATGGCGTAGGGTGCTTCGGCTTATAGCGGCTGGTGCTGCTTGGCCTAGTAGTGGGGGGCTCCTCGTGGCTAAGAGGCTTGAGGCCCTGCGCGTCCAGCTCGCTGTTGTGGAGATTCTGAGGCTTCTCCGCAGGGAGATGAGCTACGCTGAGCTCGAGAAAGTGCTGGGGGTGCCCCGTAGTGTGCTCTCGCTCTACGCTACGGGGGCCAGGGTTCCCAGTGCCTCTCAGGCCGAGCTTATGTTGAGCCGTCTGCTGGATGACATGCTGTTGGCCTCCATAGTGGCTTCTAGGCTTAAGTCTACTAGGAGCATAGCCGACCTTGAGTACGTTATGCTTGACTCTCTCGTGCTGCGCCTGGCGTCCGCATGGGCCTGGAGGAGGTACCGCGGCAGGGTGGATGTGGTGCTCTCCGCTGAGACCATTGGCGTCCCCCTGGCCACGATGGTCGCCCTTGCGCTGGAGGCGCGCCTGGCCCTTGCGAGGAGGCAGCCAGCGAGCCCCGAGAGGAGCTACGTGCGGGGGGAGGGGGGAGGGCAGCCCTTTGGGGCAAAGGTGTTCTACGTCCCCCGAGACGATGTAGGCGGGGGCGCCCGCGTGCTCCTTGTAGACGATCTCGTCCGCAGCGGCGCCACGTTCGAGGCCCTAGCGGACGCGGTGAAGAAGGCTGGGGGAGTAATCGTTGGGGCGCTGGCCGTGGTCGCCGTCGGCGAGGAGTGGAGAGCCAGGCTGGAGCGGATGGGCGTGGAGGAGGCGCACGTCTTCCTACAGCTGCCCTAGCACCGTTTAACAGCCTCCTCGGCGTAGCGCAGCGCCTCATCCACGAGGAGCGGGGCGTCTCCGATATAGTTCTCGGGGCGGAGTGCCTCCCTTAGGTCTATTCCGCTTAGGAGCCTCGCCGCCTCCGGTATCCTGGCTGCGGCCTCCCAGAGGGGGATGCCCTCCTCCATGGCGGTCCTCGCCGCCTTCTTTGCTATCGCGTAGGCCTCCTCGCGGCCGAGGCCGCGGGATATGAGGAGGTTCAGTAGGGCCTCGGCCGTGGAGGTGGCGAGGGAGACCTGGAGGAGGTTCCTCCGCATCCGCTCGGGGCTGAAGCGGAGCCTCTCCAGGAGCCTCTGGGTGTCGAGGAGCATCTGGTCGAGGGTGAGCAGGAGGTGGGGTACTGCTATTCTCTCCGCGCTGCTGTTGCTGAGGTCACGTTCATGCCATAGCGCAATGTTCTCCAGGAAGGATACTGCGAGGCCGCGGGCTATGCGGGCGAGCCCGCATATCCTCTCCGCGGTAACGGGGTTAGCCTTCTGAGGCATAGCGCTGCTCCCCACCGTGCTGCCTCTGTCCTCCCAGGCCTCCATTATCTCTGGCCTCGACAGCTCCCTAACCTCCAGCGCCAGGCGCTCCAACACCCCCGCCAGTATGGCGAGCGCCGCGGCCATCTCCGCGAACCCGTCACGCGGCGCCACCTGCGTCGCTATGGGGTGCGGCTCTAGGCCCAGCTTCTCGGCCACCAGCCTGCGTAGCCGGAGCCCCTGGCCCCTCCAGGCGGCCATGGTGCCAGTGGCGCCGCCTATCTTCGCCCGAAGGAGCCTCTCCCCGGCACAGCATATTCTCTCGTAGCTCCGTGCCAGCTCGTACACGTAGTTGGCGAGCTTGAAGCCCAGAGTCACGGGGGTGGCGTGCTGGCCGTGCGTCCTCCCCGGCATCACAGTGTAACGGTGCTCCACTGCCATGCTGGAGAGCCTCGCGATGACTTGGCGGAGCCTCTTCTTGAGCAGCCCCAGAGCCTCCCGTAGCAACAGAGCCCACGCCGTGTCTATGATGTCGTTGCTCGTGGCGCCGTAGTGGAGCCACCTGGCGGCCTCTCCCCCGGCCAACCGGCCCCATAGGAAGACCATTGCCGCTATATCGTGGCCGGTCTCCTTCTCCAGCCTATAGACCTCCTCCGCCGACACCCGTGGGGCCGCTGCCCGGGCCTCCTCCAGCGCCTCCCTTGGGGCTACGCCGAGATCCACGAGGGCCTCGAGGAGGGCCAGCTCAACCCTCTTATAGGCCTCCACTATGTTCTCCCTGGAGAAGATGCGACGCATCTCATCACTGCCGTAGCGCCAGCTGAAGACACAGAAGCTGCACGCCTCACCCAAGCCTATGCCCCGTCTCTACCCCGGCACCGAAGGCTGCTCAGCCCCTATTAGGGCACCGGGGGGAGGCGTAGGGATCCCATACAAACAATATGGGGGAATAGGTAGTGCTATTACCTGGTTCCCCTCCCGAAGGGAGCCCAAGAGAAGGGGACCGGGCCCGCCTTGGCGGTCTACGACGTAGCGATAATCGGCGCTGGGCCCGCTGGCTTGTTCTCGGCCCTCGCACTCGCCGCCGAGGCAGCGCGGGGCCGCGCCAGAGTCTCCCTCATAGACGCAGGCCTCCCAGTGTCCAAGAGGAGGTGCCCGCTCCGTACCCTGGGCAGATGCGTCTACTGTAAGCCTTGCCACATAATGCAGGGGGTGGGCGGAGCGGGCACGTTCAGCAGCGGTATAATCAACCTAAGGCCCGACGTGGGCGGCGACCTGGACAAGCTCCTCGGGAGCTGGGATGAGGCGCAGAGACTCGTGGAGCTTGTGGACAGGGTTTTCCTCCGCTTCGGGGCGCCCCGTGACAGGCTCTACGAGCCTGACCCGGGTAGGGCGTCGGAGCTCGAGAGGAAGGCGGTGAAGGCGGGCGCGAAGTTCATACCCCTGCGGCAGAGGCACATGGGCACGGAAAACACCGTGAAGGTAATAGCGGCTATGGAGGAGTACCTTGTAGCCAGTGGGGTCAAGCTGCTAACCTCCACAGTGGTTAAACACCTGAAGCCCTCCGGTGACGTGTTCCTGCTCGAGACGTCGAGGGGCGTCCTCGAGGCCCGTACAGTCATACTCGCGCCAGGCAGGAGCGGCGCGACGTGGCTGGCCGAGGAAGCCCAGAGACTCGGCATAGAGACCGAGCCCGGGCCCCTGGACGTCGGCGTCCGCGTCGAGGTGCCCTACAGGGTCATGGAGCCGTTGACGAGCGTGGTCTGGGACCCCAAGGTGATATTCTACACGAAGACCTTCGACGATAAGGCCAGGACGTTCTGCACCAACCCCGGGGGCTTCGTGATAGAGGAGTACTATCCCGACGGCACCGTGGGGGTCAACGGCGAGACATACAGCTCTAGGAGGAGCAGGAACACCAACTTCGCCTTCCTCGTTACGATAAAGCTCACGAATCCCATGGAGGATCCACTGGAGTACGGTAAGAGCATAGCCAGGATGGCTACGAAGCTGGGCGGGGGCCGGCCCCTGGTTCAGAGGCTCGGCGACCTGGCAGCGGGAAGGAGGAGCACCTGGGATCGTATAGAGAGGAGCGTGGTTGAGCCCACACTGAAGACCGCGACCCCGGGAGACATAAGCATGGCTCTACCGTTCCGAGTGGTGACGGATATCCTTGAAGGCCTGGAGAGGCTTGACGACCTAGCGCCGGGCGTGTGGAGTAAGCACACGCTCCTCTACGCCCCGGAGGTGAAGTACTATGCGCTCCGGGTCAAGGTGAGAACACCGTCCATGGAGACCAGCGTGGAGGGCATATATGCGGCGGGGGACGGCGCCGGGCTGAGCCGCGGGATAAACATAGCCGCGGCCACCGGCTACCTGGCCGCCCTTGGGGCCGCTGGGAGGCTGGGCCTCGAGGCGAGTCTGCCCCTAGACGACTCTTCTTAAACACCCGTTTCGCCGCCTCCTTTAGGCCGGTGGTCTCCTCTGGAGGACCGCATGCTGCGCCTCGTCTACCGCCTGGCCCCCCGCCGCCTCTACCGCGGCCTCGCACGCCAGGCCACGGCCCTCCACCCGCGGTTGGTCGTGGACATCGGGGGCGGAGCGGGGCTCCTAGCGGCTGAGCTCGCCGCGCAGGAGAGGAGGCCGTGCCTCATACTCGTCGTCGACCCGGATACGGGGCTACTCGCGGACGCCCCCAGCTCACCCCTAATAGAAAGGGTGGCTGCTGTCGCCGAGCACCTGCCTCTGCGCAGTGGCTCAGCCGACGTAGCCTTGTTCCACGACAGCTTGCACCACATCCCCGACCCCGAGGCTGCCCTCGTGGAGGCGGCCAGGGTCTCCCGCTGCGTGCTCGTCGACGACTTCGACACGGGGAGGCTCGCCGGGAGGCTCGTAGCCCTAATGGAGAGGCTGAGCGGCTACCCTGCGAGCTTCCTCCCGCCCAGCCGGGTCGGGGAGATCCTTGAGGGTCTGGGGCTCCGCAGGGTCTCTATTGGGGGTGGCAGCCTCCCGGCTACGTACAGGCTGCTGGCGTGCAGGGAGGAGCTAGAGAGTTGAGGCTCGTGGACCTCACCAGACCCCTGGGGCCCGGGACCAGGGTCTACCCAGGCGACCCCCCGGTCACCGTGGAGGAGTACGCCCTCCACAGACGTGACGGCTACTACGCTAGACGCGTCTGCCTCCCAGAGCACGCGGGCACCCACGTGGACGCGCCACTACACTTCACGGAGGGAGGCCTAGACGCCGCATCCCTCCCCGCGTGGAGGCTCATAGCGCCCGCGCTGGTGCTAGGCCCCCTCAGGGGCAGGGTCACGGCTGGCGCGCTGGCTTCCATGCTTCGCGGCTGCCGCGCCGAGGTGCTGCGCGGCTGGATTATACTGGTGAAGGGAGAGCCCGTGCTCGATGAGGGTGCGGCCCGCCTGCTCCTCGACGCCGGGGCGTCGGGGCTCGGCGTGGAGACCATGAGCCCCGACGAGGAGCCCTACCCCGTCCACCGCCTCCTCCTCCCCCACGGCATAGTCATCATAGAGAACCTTGACTTGTCCCCCCTCAGGGCCTGCGAGAGGCTAACCCTGTTCATAGGCATGCTCCGGCTCGCCGGGGGGAGCGGGGCGCCGGCCAGGGTGCTAGGATTGCTGGACGGCGGAGCACTCGGGGCAAGCATTTGGAAAACCTATGGGAGAGGCAGCGGCTAGAGGCTGGATAGCTTTGCGGCAACGCCCCGCTGTGCCGGTGCCGCCGTAGAACTGGAAGACTATGCCCACGTTCCTCCGCGCCACAGCGCCCTCCGCCCAGGGCTCCAGCCGCTTGTACGCTCCCCAATCACCTCTACATAGCCCTTCGACGGCCGATCGAGCCCAGGTATGAGGGCCAGCAGTGTCGACTTCCCGCTACCACTGGGCCCCATGACTGCAACAAACTCCCCTTCCTCGACGCAGGGGCCGACGCCACGGAGCGCTGGCGTTACACCATAGTACTTCCAGACGTCGTTAACGACTACAGCAGCAACCAAGATACAGCTGCACCACGAGCAACACCGTTCTAGAATTCAAAGCTAAATAGCTTACTTCCTTATCATTCTTATTAAAACTAACTAGGCTTAGGCTATCTTAGGCCCTACCCAATAGTTTTTCAACGTTATTCAGAGCAGGCTAGCCATCAGCTTAGCCTATTCTGTCCCTCGTCCCCCAACGAGGAACTACGAGGGAACCCTTGTAGTTTGGGATCACTGGCATGGCCCCCGTGTGGCCTCGATGATGTAGCGGTCTAGCTTCTTTACCTCGTCTAGGCTGCTGACGGGCGTGCTGGCGTGGAGTATTGCCGCGAAGCCTGCGGGGGGTTTCGCCTTGCAGCTTATGCCACGGAGCCTCTGCAGCAGTCTCTCCTCCTCTCCCCTGTGGTTGAGGAGCGCTGCCTTCTCTCCGAGGACGCGGTTAGCTACTACTAGCTCGAGTCTCATCCTCTCTTCTTCAAGTGTCTTGGCTACTTGCTCGGCCTCGTAGACTGGGAGCGGCTCCGGGGTCGCTACTATCGCTGCGCCGGTCCGTGTTGGGTCCGTGAGCTCGCTTCTAAGCCTGCTGTACTTCTTGTCCATCTCGTTGAGCTTCTGGAGCACGGGGTCGCTCGGCGGCTGCTCCCGGCCCAGCGCGTTAGCTATAGCGTGCTTGGTGGCGACTATCCTCTCCCTTATCTCTCGGAGCACCTTGACCCAGGTGGTGTAGAGCCTTGGCAGCTTGATTACGCGGAGCGCGACGCCGGTTGGAGGCATGTCTATGACCACCGCGTCTACGTCGCTTCTAGAGTAGAGCCCGGCGAGCAGCCGCAGGAACACCTCCTCCTCGAAGCCGGGGGACTCCCTCACAACCCTGGCGAAGTCTAGGCTTCCTAGGGCGGTTATGCCTGGCATGAGCCTCTGGAGGAGGGAGGCGTACTCCGCGGAGAGCCTCGAGGCCACCGCCTCTATGGTGTACTGCACCGCCCGGAGCCTTGGGGCGACCCTCTTCTCCCGCATCGGGGAGCCCAGGCCCAGGTACTCCAGCATGTGGGCGGCCGGGTCCATGCTGGCCACTAGAGCCTCGTAGCCGTCCTCGGAGAGCTCGTAGCCAAGCCTTATGCTCACAGTTGTCTTCCCCACACCCCCCTTGCCCAGGGCTATGATGATGTGGGGCCTCCTCCAGTGCTGGGGCTCCAGCGCGTCCAGTAGCCGGGGCAAAGCCTACCACTCACCTGCCAGGCTGTTGAAGAGGTCTCCTATCACGTCGCCGCCGCGCCACGTCCTGGAAAACATCACCCGGATCTCCTCCTCCATTGACTCAGCCAGCTCTGCGGCCACGCCCAGCGGGGCTAGGGGGAGGCCGACGAGGCTGCCGAGTATGAGCGTGGCGAAGGCGTGCTCTAGCTCCAGCAGCTCCAGCTCGAGGGCCTCGACGCTCTGTTCGATCGCGGCCTGCTGGATCCCCCGCGCCGCCTCGGCCAGCTCCCCGACGAGCCTCCTCAGGGCGTCCAGCAGCCCCGTCGCAGCCCACCCGAAGACTCAGAGCTAACGCTGTGAGGGGGTATTCAAGCTGTGTTTCACGATCCTCTACGATAAAGCTGCTGGAATAGCTTTTTACGGGTAGCACAGCTGTGGGCCTGGCTGCAAGCTGCATGCAGCGGGGTGCACGTGATGGACGCCAAGAGGGGAGCCGGGGCCGTTATGACCATTGCGGGGATGCTGCTCTTCCTGTACGCGCTAGTCGCCGGAGCCCTCCGCGGCCACATAGGCAGCAAAACGGCCTGGACTCCCGACGCGGTCGCGGTGATAGTCGGCTGGTTCCTCATAATGATAGGGCCTGCCTTGTACTTTGGTAGCACGCCCGCTAGGATAGTGAAGGAGGTTGAGTCTAAGAGGGGGTGAGGGGCCGTGGCGATACCGGTCTGGGCTGGTATACCCCTTGTCGCCGTCGCGGCGGCCTATGTACTGGGCTACTACTTCTACGGCAAGAGGGTTCTCGAGGCTAGGATAGTGCGTGCGTCGCCCTCGAGGAGGACGCCGGCGTACACCAGGTTCGACGGCATAGACTATGTGCCGGCTAACAAGTACGTGCTGTTCGGCCACCATTTCGCCAGCATAGCTGGAGCCGGGCCGATCGTCGGCCCCGCGATAGCAATGGTGTATGGCTGGGGGCTGCCGCTGCTATGGGTTATCTTCGGCAACGTCTTCATAGGCGCTGTCCATGACTACCTGTCGCTCATGGCCAGCGTCCGGCACGGCGGCCTATCCATAATGAGCGTCTCCGAGAACGTCATGGGGAGGAAGGCTAAGTACGTGTTCCTCCTCTACGTGTACTCTGCGCTGCTGCTGGTGCTAGCGGCATTCCTCAGCATAAACGCGATACTGTTCGCGAAGACGCCCAGCGCCGCTACGAAGGCAATGCTGTACATGCCTATAGCGATAATGGTTGGCTACCTGCTGTACAGGACGAGGCTGAGCCCCAAGGCTAGTAGCCTGATAGGCTTAGCGGTGCTGGTGGGCGCGGTAGCCTACGCGATAAAGGTGCCGTTCTACATACCTGGGTTCGCGGGCATAGACGTGTACCACACGTGGCTGCTGCTGCTAGCAGGCTACGCGTTCCTAGCCAGCGTGCTGCCGGTCTGGTACCTGCTCCAGCCCAGGGACTACCTCAACGCGTTCCTCCTCTGGAGCTTCGTGGGCATAGCCTTCGTCGGCGCCATCGGCGCCGCCTTGAGGGGCCTCAGCCTGACCGCCCCACTGTACACCACCTGGGCGCCGAAGATAGCGGCGTTCGCCGGCCAGCCGACGCCCTTCTGGCCCGCCATAGCGCTGATAATAGCGTGTGGCAGCCTGAGCGGCTTCCACAGCATAGTGGCCAGCGGTACTACGAGTAAGCAGCTGGCAAACGAGATGGATGCGCTGCTGATAGGCTACGGTGGAATGCTGACCGAGGGAGCCGTCAGCAGCATGGCCGTGATAATACCCATGGGTATAGCGTGGAGCCAGCCCGACATGGCTACGCTGCTCAAGGCCGTCGGCCTCGGGGGCAAGGTGGCGGCATACCAGGCTAAGGGTATACTGGCGCTGGGGCCGCTGGGGGGCTTTGAGGCAGGCTACGGCTACATGCTGGGCAAGGCGCTTGGCAGCCTTGGAACCGTGGGCGCGGTGATGTTCAACTTTGCGGCGATAGCCCTGGCTACATTCATATTGACGACTCTCGACACGGCGACTAGGCTGACGAGGTTCGCCTGGCAGGAGATGTTCGACTGGCTTCAGCCGAGGAGCCCGGGCCTCTACCGGGCGATAGCCAACATGTTCACCGGCAGCGCGATAGCTGTGGCGATAGGCCTTGCAATGGCCTACCCCTACGTGGAGATAAAGGGCAAGCTGCAGCCGGCTTACAAGGTAATATGGCCCGCCTTCGCCGGCACCAACCAGCTGCTGGCCGCCCTTGCGCTGCTGACCGCCGCGCTGTGGGTCTACGCTGTGCTGCGCGTCCGCGAGACGAAGTACAGCCTACTGATACAGGTACCCGCATGGTTCCTGTGGATAACCGTTACAGTCGGCCTCGCGTGGTGGACGGTGGACGTCCTGCCGCACCTGCCGCATATACAGCAGATAGGCGCGGGCACGCTGGTGCTGATATCCCTCGGCGTAGACCTACTGCTGATAGCCCTATACGTCATGGGCCTCAGCCGCGCCAGGGCCGAGAAGGCGGCCGCCGTGAGCCGCTAACCCTCCCTCCCCTACAACCGGTTTTTACTCCGCCTCCAGCTTCCTCGGGCCCCTTGTCTGCCGCCATGGGGTGCCGCCTGTCTTGTCGCCACTCTACACCTGGCTGCTAGTGCTCGGACTCGTGACGCTCGGCGGGGTCAGCAGCGTCTGGTTCTACAGGGTAAGGAGGTACATGATACTTAGGATGAAGCAGGTGGCGGTCGCGCTGGAGAACTGGCTCCGTCCACGGGACAAGCTCTACACGTACCTGGGCTACCTGGTCGGCTTCAAAGCGGAGTACACCTCCCCCCAGCTGCGCGGGGTCACGAAGGCATGGGCCCTCTACACCCAGCCGCCGAGGCACGTGCTGCTATACCTGCCGGTCATAAGGCTCCTGGGGGCGAGGGAGAGGCTCGAGGTGACCCTAAGGCTTGCATCCATGCGAGTAGACGGGGAGGTGCACCTCTACGCCCCCTGGGATAGGGCGACGAGGAGAGAGGTGTCGAGGGACACTGCTCCCGGCGGCTACAGGGTGGAGGAGGCCATCCTCGGCGGCCGCCGCTACCTAGTCCTATACCGGGGTGGGTTGAGGGCGGTGGAGGAGGCCAAGAGGGTGGCGGAGGCGGTGTCCGCCGCCGGGGCGAGGGTGCTGAGAGTGACCATCCATCCACGCCTCCGCGCGCTCCACGTGGCAATTGAGCCCACTGGTCGCCTGGACGAGGTTCTGCGCGAGATAGGGGGCGCGGTGCCCCGGCTGTCGGGGTAGGGCCGCTGGAGGGCAACTAGGCGTTCAGTTTCTTTAGAGCCTCTCTGGCCGCGGCGAAGAGCTCTCTGAGGGGCTTAAGCCTGGGAGGCCACTCGCCGTACTTCTCCTTGATTAGGAGGGGGACGGCCTCGGGGGCTATGACGCCCTTCTCCGTTGCGAGCGCGTCTATAAGGTGCGGCGGGACGGGCTCGAAGAGCGGCGCGTAGCCCCTGACTCCTTTCTCGCGCAGCTCTCGGGGCACTATATCGTCGCCCAGGGCCGGGGTCTCCACGGTCATGCCATAGACTGTCTCGGGGTAGAGCTTGTAGGTGCCCGCCACGACTATGACGCGCACCCTCGCCTCGTTCGCGGCCAGGGCTGCTATGCCTGCCCCCGTACGGGCTATGACCGTGCCGTCGGCTGTTATTGCGTCGGCGCCTAGGAGGACCCTGGTGGCCTCCCTCATCATGAACCTCATCGCGGAGTCTACTATGAGCGTCACTGGTATGCCTACCTTGGCCAGCGTCCTAGCGGTCTCCACGCCGTCTAGGAGGGGCCTCGACTCCGCCACTATGACCTTGATGTTCTTCCCCATTGCGGCTGCCTTTTCCAGGGCCCGGACGACGCTTCTGCTGTAGCTCTGAGTCAGCACCACGTCGCCGTCCTCGAGCCTCCTGGCGGCTATCTCCGCAGTCTCCTCCGTCTCCTCCACGACCTTCATGAGCACGCTCCTCACGAGCCCGTCTATCAGCTGCTTCAAATCCTTCATGTTGGCGTAGCCCCCGCTCGCTATCCTCTCCAGTATCTCCCTCGTCGTATTGACCAGGGGCGCCGAGAAGGGCCTAGCAGCTATCGTCGCCGCAAGGTAGTCGAGGGCCTCCAGCACATGGGGCACGCCCTGAGCCTCCTCTACGAGGCGGGCGAACCGGCGCAGAGCCTCCTCGGAAGCCTCCGTGGCCCCGAGACCGTAGAGCCGGGGCAGAGCCTCCACTGACACGGGCGCAGCACCCAGGTTTATACATGCGGAAACCTCCTCCTTGAAAAACACGTCTAGGATAAGGTGATTCCGCATAAAACACTCTACCAGTGCAATTCTCTACCCGGTGACCCGGCCGTGGAGGAGCTTCTCCCCGAGAGCCTCCTCTCCGCGCTGGAGAGGGAGGCCGAGAAGAGAGGCACCACCCCCGAAGCTGTCATGGTTGAGATGCTTCTCCGCCTAGCCAACCCCGATGAGAGGCCCCGCATCCTCCTAGAGGCTGCCGAGAAGAGCCTAGAGAGGGGCCGGAGGCTCGCAGAGAAGGGGGGCGACGTAGAGGCACTGCGGGCGGCCTGGACTGCCGCGCTGCTCGCCCTCGACTCCCTCGAGCCCCCCGAGGAGGAGCCTGGTGGCCTGGAGAGGTACTGGAGGCTAAGCCTCGTGGCTGAGGAGAAGGGTGCGCCCCTCGAGGCCTGGTACGCCGCCCTCGCCGCGGGCGTAGCGGCGAAGAGCGGGCTCGACGGCGGGCGCCACGTGGAGAAAATACTGGAGCTTGTCACGGACCTAGTGGAGGCCCTCAAGCGGGCTCAAGGATAACCATGTCCCCTACCTCGAGGCCCAATTCCTTGGCTGCGCTGCCCAGGTTAACCGCCAGCTCGGGGAACCCGAGACTGTTGAGATAGAAGACTAGCTCCCCGGGCTCCCCGTGGCTGAACACGGAGCGGCAGCGGGCCTCCCACCTCCCATGGCCAGCCGCAGCCACGATCCTGCCGGAGGCGCTGCAGAGCTTCTCCACGCAGCCCGGCTCCAGACCTAGGGCGGTGTTCCCGAAGTGGTCTATGTAGACTACTTGTGCCTCCACGCGCTGGGCCTCGCAGGGCCTGCGGAGGCTCAGCCTCTGCAGCCCCGCGGGGTCCAGCGCGGTACCCATAGCCTCTATCGGAGTGCCGAGGGCAAGCAGCGCGGCGGCAGGAGCAAAGATGTCGCGGCCATGAAACCCCATGGAGACGGGCTTCAAGTGCACAGCCGGGCTGTCTATAGCGTGCACCCTTACTATCCCATCCTCAGCGGCAGCCGGATATAGAAGCCCGTTATCCGGCCCAACGAAGAAGTACCTCCGGGTCTCAATCGCTACCGGCTTCCTCTCAGTCCCCACACCGGGATCCACGACGGCGAGGAACACGGTGCCCTCAGGGAACCACCTGTAGCTCGTATAGAGCACATACGCGCCCGCCAACACGCTGAACGAAGGCACATCATGTGTAAGGTCTATCAGCTTCACCCTCCCGCCGCTAAGGGTCTCCACTACGCCCCGGACGATCCCCGCATAGGGGTCGCTCCAACCAAAGTCACTCATATACACAACGAGGCCACGCGGCCTAGCCAAAACACTGCACACCAGAAGGACAACATGCATCCCCCGGAAGCCAAAAACACCGGCGACGCCTCTGCAATCGCCTCCCGCGGGAACAGCAGCCGCCGACAATAGGGCACAAGCCCTCACAAGCATCTACGAGATGCCTCAATATGCAGCCTTCTTCTCAGCTCATATTCGCCGCCCGCTGCATCCCCGACGCCATCCCTTGCTGCATCAAGCCTAGCGTGTACAAAATGCCTAGCCGGGATTCCTTCTAGTGCTCTGCTTCAATGTACACGGGTGAGTTAGGGATTCCTGGCAGCGTAGGCCACGTGGCTGCTCAAGCTTTACGCTGGGCGAGGCGTCTCGGCTGGGTCAGGCTCCACGCCAAGAAGTAGATGTACCTAAATAGTTCCCTAAGGCTGCTAATTTATTTGGAACAGTAATGGAGTAGGGGTAGAATATATGGCCGCGAGAGGCCTCGTGGCCCTGACCGTGACCGTTCTCGCTGCCCTATTGGTGCCTCTGGGTCTCGATCTTATCTCAGCTGCCCAGACAACTGCCAAGATAACTGTGGGCACGGGCTTCGCTATAGAGAACAACACTAAGCTCTTGAACCTCCTCCCGGCCGGCGCCAAGCCCCTGGAGGTGGCGGCACGCGTCCTTCAAGGGGCAGCGGCAGAAGCGTTGGCAGCGAGGCTGGGCACGGGGAGGCTTCTAGCTGTACAGGAGTTCCAGCTGCCCGGCGGTGAGAAGCTCTACGCGGTCATGCTGCCTGGCAATGGGCTCCGGCTGCGCCTCTACAGCGCTCAGGGGGAGCCCGTCAAGTACAAGCTGGTGGTGCTCCACAACGTCTCAGCCACGGAGCACATGGAGGAGGCGTCTGGGGCCGGGCTAGGCGTTTCCCGGCTCAGCCCGCTGCTCGGCCCGGCCGGGGCGGCCTACGAGGCAGCCACGATATACAGGGATGTGAGAGCGGTCAAGGGCTTCGTCGCCGCAAGCTATCTTCTCGAAGCAGAGGTTAAGGGCCGATACATTCCCCTGGGCTACTACATAACTCTAGCCGAGTACTACGCGTTCTACCTGGCAGGCCACATGGTGTACAAGGTCGTGGCCAAGGGAATGTTCTACGTGAACCCGGGTAAGTCGGCAACGCTCGTATACGATCTCTCCTACTATACGACGAGCTTCCCGTTCTACAGCTGCAACTTCCACACCACGGTAAGGAACACCGGCATAGCGGTATCGCTACGCGCCGAGGGCACCGCCGCCGCAGCCGACTGCCCAGTCACAACCAGGCTCCACGCCTGGGCACTCGTCGGCATAGACAAGTACGGGAACGTCATGAGGGACGGGCACGGCAACAAAGAGATAGCTATAGCCTGCGGCTGCACCCCCTGGAGCCCCTAACCCCCTTTCCCCTACTAATACATCCGCCGCGCCTGCCCCGAGGGAAGCCGAATTCATGCCCAAGCCTATGGGCCGCCCAAGGGGGAGCCCCGCCCCTTAGGGGCGGGGAGTAGGCCAGGCGACGCAAGAGCGGCTGGACCTCCCCGAGAACGAGCGGGATCACCGCCCAGGCCGTGGCATTTGGAAATTCCCTGGCGCGTCTTGCGACAGCCGGTTCGGAGTGCTGTATTTGCTTAAGGGGGCTGCTGTGCGCCTCTATGTTGTCTATATTCACGTTGTGGAAGTGGAGCCCCCAATAGCCCTGTAGTGCGGAGACGGCACTGTGTGGCCAGGCAGGGGAGAATGAAGGATATGCGAGGGCAGCCCTCGCATATTCCGGGGAAACCTGCTACGACCCGGTACTACTGGGTCTGCTTGCTCAAGGGGGTTCTTGGGCCCCCTAGGCGTGGGCTTGGGGAGCGTGTGTTGGCTGAGACGCTTAGTGTTCGCGCTTCGATTCCGGTTGGGTTTGAGCCTCTTCCGCTTGACGAGGCTGCCTCAAGGCTCTCCTGCATGGGGGCCGTGGAGGCGGAGTGGAGCACGGATCCGCTTGGAAGGCTTGAGGAGAGGGCTGTGGCCTCGAGGTTCACGGGTGTCGCCTGCATAGAGTACAATGGGGGCGCCGAGCTTACCCTTGTGATAGGGGACGGCGTGGTCCTGGGTGCGCACCTGCTGAAGGCTGGGGGAGAGGAGAGCTGGGGGATGAGGGCGCTGGACGAGGCCGAGGGCCTCGGGCCTGGGAGGATAACCCTGCTGCCGCTTAGGCTCAGCGACCTCTAGCCCCCCTGGGGGCCGGTGGAGGGGCTGCAGAGTGGCCAGGATTAGGGAGGTGGGCTTTGGCTACATAGTTATCGATGGGATGCGCTTCAGCCACGACGTAGTGCTTCTCCCCGACGGCAGGATAGTACCTAGGCCGAAGGAGCTGTCCAAGCCGTACCGCCACGTGTACGGCCATACGCCGCTCTCGGGGAGGGAGCTCGAGGAGATACTGAGACTGGCGGGGGACACTAGGCCCGAGGCCCTCATAATAGGTGCCGGCGTCTACGGCGCCATGCCCATCGCGCCGGATGCAAGGAGGCTCCTTGAGGAGCTGGCAGCCAAGGGAACAATGGTTATCATAGACAAGACCCTGGGCGCCGCCGAGGCCTACAACACGCTCGTAGAGAGGGGCGTACGCGTTCTGGCTGTGCTCCACACGACCTGTTAGCCTGATGAAGGTACGTGGGGAGGGGGCCGGGAGGGCACCGGTTTCCCAAAAACAGTGTGTCTTGTTTTAAGGCGCCTAGGAGGAGGCCTTGAGCAGCTTCTTGGCCAGCGTATACATGACGGGCACGAGCAGCAGCGCTGCCGCTATGGCGAAGCCCCAAGCTAGGTTGGCTATCACAGTGGAGGCTCCCGGCACAGTCCCGAATATGCCCGCGACGCCCACTATCAGGAACACCATCAGTACAAGAAACTTGGCGTAGCCAGCCACCGGGCGGAACTCCTCATGCTCCTTGGCTATCATCCCGACTAGGCGCTCGGAGAGGGTTATGCCCAGCGCTATCGCCACGACGCCGAGTATCAGTGGGTACACTATGCTCCCAGGGAGCAGCAGTATGTTGAACACTATGCTCAACAGGAACGCCAGGAGGCCGACGAGCAATACATCCTTGATCAAGTCGCTTAGGTCTCGCTTATCCTCCGGCAGCGCTGGCTCGAACTGCTTGGCCACGAAGACGGAGAATATCTCGAACAGTGCGGCGCCGAGCGTTAACACTATTACTGCGCCAACTATCCTAACGAGGTAGCCAGCGGCGAACCCTATGTACTGGCCCGCGAGGCCACCTATCCTTAGATACTCTACGGCTATCAACACGCTGAGCACCGCGACGAAGGCCCAGATTAGTTTACCAACAAAGTCCGACAAGTCTATACCTGCCTTTCTATACGCCCTGCCCAGCTCCGTGGAGTCGAATACCTTCTCGACACCGCTCTTCTCCACCAGCCTGGAGGCAGCCGAGCCGACGAGCTTCCCAATATAGTAGCCCACAACAACTATTATTATCGCGGCAACTATCCTCGGCAGGGCTACTATCATCTCCCCAACCGCTATGCCCAGTGCCTGCGTCACAACACTCAGCAAGCCTGCCATAGCACTCCACACCCGCACCTACATTCCCGGACACGCGTTCCACAGCAATAAAAATATTATCGTATAGTCTAACAGTTGAGCACGTTACTACAAGTATGTAAAAGTTATACCAAACTGTACTATAAGATAGGTATTACTATGAGTATTAGAGGCGTGATAGGGTATGTGGGGCCGGCACGCCGCGTTGCGGCCGGCGACGGGAGGAGTGTTTTACACTATGTTGCCGCAGCCGCCCAGGCCCATAAATTATATTTATTAATATTTATGAATTGGTTCTTATCGCCTACGCCCAGCGTCGCGCCACGCAAGCAGCGGCTGAACGAGGGATGAAGCGGGGTGCCCGGCTTGCCTCGGGACACTATAGGCAGGTTGGTGGCTGTTTCGCTGCTCACGGCACTGATGCTATCCACCGCCGCGTTCGCAGCGCTGCCCAGCTTCGGGACGCCGCCTAGGCTGAAGACAATGCACCGTGTCATCATAGGCTACACGGGCGACCCCTCGGCCGCCAAGAGGGCTGCCGTGGAGGCGGGGCTCCCGGTGAGGATGGAGCTGCCCTTCATCCATGCCATAGTGGTTGAGGCGCCTGGACTGAGCGCCGACGCTGCGGCGGGGAACGCTAGAACAGCGTTCATGCTCCACGGCGCCAAGTACGGCTTAAGGGTGCGCTACAGCGAGCCCGACCGCCCGGTGCACGCGTTCGCGCTCAGCGACAGCCCAGACATACAGTGGGACGTGTTCATGATACGCGCACCCGAGGTGTGGGACGCCGCATACCCCTACATCGGGGACGCGGCGCTGGGCGCGGGCGTGCAGGTGGCCGTGCTGGACACGGGGATAGACTACACTCACCCCGACCTCCAGGGCAAGGTGGCGTGGTGCGCCAACACTGTCGACTACTATGGGGTCGTGACCGGGAGCCCCTACTACTGCAGTGACGGCAACGGCCACGGCACCCACGTGGCCGGCACCATAGCCGCGCTTCTCGACGGCCAGGGCGTGGCCGGCGTGGCGCCAGGCGTCACGCTCTACGCCATAAAGGTGCTAGGAGACTCTGGCAGCGGCACAATAAGCAGCATAGCAGCCGGCATCTACTATGCCGTCGCTGGCCCCGACCTCACCGTGGGCACCAGCGACGACGCAGAGGTTCTAAGCATGAGCCTCGGCGGCCCCGTGGATGACCCAGCGCTCCGCGACGCCACCTACTGGGCGTACAGCCACGGCGCGATAATAGTCGCGGCCGCGGGCAACGAGGGCGACGGCAACCCGGCCACCGACGAGGTCGCCTACCCCGCCCGCTACCCCTGGGTGATAGCCGTCGCGGCGGTTGACAGGAACGGCAGCAGCCCCTACTGGAGCAGCGAGGGCCCCGAGGTCGACGTAGCCGCCCCCGGCGTGGATATACTCAGCACCTGGCCGGGCGGCCAGTACGCCGTGCTCAGCGGCACCAGCATGGCTACGCCCCACGTCAGCGGCGTCGTGGCGCTAATGCAAGCAATAAGGATGGCTGCCGGGCTGCAGAAGCTGAGCTTCGAGCAGGTCTACGACGCCCTAACCAGGACAGCCATAGACCTCGGGCCACCGGGCTTCGACAACTTCACCGGCTACGGCCTCGTAGACGCATACAACGCCGTAGCCTACGCGCTCCAGCAGCCCTAGCCTCAGGCCGCGTTTTTCCTCCTCTCCAGCAGCCCCGCCTCCACTATGCAGCCGCCGAGCCTTCCGGCCAGCTCCCTCTGGACGCTGTCATCGAGGAGCAGGCTGGCTGCCGCTACGCCGCCGTGGAAGACGTGGCTTGCCACACCATGTGCGGCCACGACGCCGTAGAGCTGCTCGGCGCAGCCGGGCTCCACGAGGAGATAGGCCCTGGCCCCTGCCAGCCTGCCACCGTAGCTGCTTATTACGTCGATGTGCCTGTGTAGCGGTATCCCATTCGTGAGCACGGAGGCCCTCTTAGCGTGCCTCAGGACGCTCTTGAGGAGCTCCGGGAACCTCGGGTGAAGTAGGGGCTCTCCACCACTGTTGTCAACAGCGCCTACTGCTGCCTTCACCATACGGCCGCTGTCTAGGGGTATGCTAGTCATCTTCCCCAAGAACTCGTCCAGTGCGCGCACGTCTATGAAGCAGCCCCGGAGTTCTCTCCTCGCGTAACAGTAGGGGCAGCTCGCGTTGCAGGTAGCCGTTGCCTCAATGGCCAAAGCCATCGACAGGAAGTAGCCCGATGAGACGCGGTTGCCTCCGCCCGCACGCCTCCTGAAAAACGGGCGAAGCCTTATTGACAAGTACCCCTCCTCTTCGCCTCGACGAGGAACGTGCCCACGTTCTCCGGGTCACTACAGTATATCTCATCGACGCGCTTCAGGCCGCCCATGCATATCAGCTGCGTTATTGCCGCGCCGTCCTCATTGAGCAGCCCCGGGACGCCTCCATCCACGTGTACGACGAACCCTCCGCGAGGCTCGCGAACAAAGACACACTCATCGGCAATCTTCAGTCTAGCATGGCGCCGTGGCCCAGAATACGCCGAGGCATATCAATTCAATTACTTTTAGCGCCTAGTCCGGGACCGCGCGGAGAAGCGTGCACCAACTCCCATTAGGAGGCCGAAGCCGGCGGAACCGAACCAGCCACTTCTCCGTACAGCGTAGAAGGATAGCCTCCGAGGGGTGGGGCTCGGGGGATCCACTTACACCATCCCCCGCCTCGGGGGGCGGGGTCGTGCCCGCCACACTCGTCACGGCCCCTAGAATGTTGTTGCCCCACGTGTCCCGGGGTTTATGGGGTTGCTATGGCCTAGCGTAGCCTCCTCGGCGGGGTGTTCTCCGCGTTGCCCGTTGATCCTGTGGAGTATTATTCTCGGAGGAGCGTGGCGGAGGAGGTTGCCGGCTTCCTGCGTGGCCGGTGGGCTGCGCTGGAGGGGCGTGGGAAGAGGTGGGTCCGGTGGAGGCGTGGCCGGCCCCTGGCTGTTTCTTCGTGGCGTGAGGTTGCTGAGCTTGTGCGGGAGTACCGTGGCCTCGGCGCGCGGAGCTGGTATGGCACGATAGAGGTGTTCAGGAGGCTAGTAGAGAGGAGGGACGTGGAGGAGGGCTACGAGGAGAATGTTGAGAGGGCAACTGTGTTCGTGGACATTGATGTCGTGGACGAGTCCCGGCTGGGGGAGGCTTGGCGCTGCGTTGTGGACGCCGCCCGCGTCCTAGTGGAGTGGCTCGCCGGGAGGGGTATCGTGGAGAGCGTCTACCTGCTCTGGAGCGGCGCTGGGATGCACCTCCGCGTCCACGAGGGGGCGTTCGACGAGGTGCTGGGGGAGGCTCATCCACTGGACGTGGCGTTCGCCGTCGCAGAGTATATGCTTGAGGCTAACGAGGCCGAGCTGCTCCGTATAATCCACGGTTGCGGGGGCCTCGTTAAGGTCGAGAACCTCGTGGCGCCGAAGAGGGTGTTCACTGCGCCGCTGAGCCTCCACCGCAGCCTCGACCGCGTCGCGGTGGCGCTGCGGCCCGAGAGGCTCGGGGAGTTCAGCCTGGAGTGGAGCAACCCCCTGGACCCCGTCCACGACGCGGGGGCGTGGAGGAGGTTCCGCGGCGGCGAGGCGGATGAGCTTGCATGGGAGGCGCTGGAGAAGGTGGGGAGGGTTAAGAAGAGGGCACTCATGGAGGCCAGGGCTACTAGGCTCAGCCTACCCGTCCCTAGGGCCGCAGCTGCTGCCGGCGGACCCGCTACGGGGGAGCCGAGGGAGCCAGGGAGGTTCCCGGTGATGGCGCTGCTCCAGGCTGCCCGCTACTACCTGTTGACGGGCGACCTTGAGAGGGCGAAGAGCTGGGGCCTCAACCGGGCAATATTCTACGCGTGGGCAAAGTACTACGGGCCTGCGAGGAGGCCGGCTGCGAGGCTCCGGAGGGAGGCGCTCCGATACTCCACCTTGAAGAGGATCGTGGGCGAGGGCGAGGTGCGCTGGGTGGAGGTCGGGGGAGAGAAGGCGCAGGTGAGCCCGAGGGGCTGGTTCGTGATGGGAGGGGTGGAGCAGAGGCCGGAAGACTTCGACCGCTACGTTGCGAGGCGGTTCGAGGAAGCGGGAATAAGCTTCGAGGAGGCGTGGAGGGCTGCGCTCGAGTACCTGAAGCGGTTTCCGCCGAGCGTGCTCCGGGACCCGAGGAGGTTCTACAAGGAGGTCTACGAGCCGGTCCGGGACAGGTTCGTGGAGAAGGTGCTGAGGAAAAAGCGCAGCGTCTCCCGCGGCGCTGGGCTGGACAGGTGGCTCAGCGGCGCCTCCTCCTAAGCCTCTGTAGCAGCCTCTTCACGGTCTCCGGGCCGGTTACAGCTGCCTCGGACTCCAGGAGCTTGGCGAGCACCAGCAGCGCCGCCAGGGCCTCCAGTGCCTGCGCCGCAGTGGCTGCTAGCGCCATCCGGGTGCCGAGTATTGGCGAGAGCCCGGCGTAGACGGCGGCGGTGTAGGGCAGCACGGCGACCCACAGGGAGAGCGGCAGGCCCACCATAAGCATCATTGGTGGTACTATTGCGGGAAACACTACTATCATTGATGCGCTCTGGGCGCCCCTCATGGTGGAGGCGAACAGCCCTACTATCATTGCAAGCATCACCGCGAACAGCGCCTCAGCGGCTATCGCTGCGACATAGACCCCCAGATCCCCAGGGGCGTAGTACCTGGTTATCCCGAGGTTCACGCCCATGCTGTGGAACATGTTGTAGAGCCCCGCCAGCGCGGACACTGCTGCCAAGACGCTCACGGAGAGCGCTGCGAGCGCCTTGGAGACGGCTATGCTCCGCCTGCTCACCGGAAGGCTGAAGAGCACGTCCAGCGTCCTCTCCTCCCTCTCTGCCCCTATCAAGGCGGCGCCAAGCGACGCGGCCGGGAACAGTATGAAGAACGTCGCATACCCCATGGTTATCCCGACGCCGTACAGGTTGTTCAAGTCCTCGAAGCTCCAGAGCCTACCGTTGAGCACTATGTATGCCCTGCTCGTCACGTTGGCCGCGGGAGAGGCGGCTACACGTATCTGCCCTATAACGGAGCCCGGCAGGGCGAGCGTCTTCATGAGCTTCGATACACTGCCCTTAACGTAAACCGTGAAGCTCACCTTCGTGGCCGCAGTGGAGTTGAGCATAACGACGACGTCGTAGCCGTGTTCGAGGAGCCTCAGTGGGCTACATGCCTCAACATAGCTGGCGTTGACCCCCCGCGCCCGAAGGCTGGAGGCTATGGTCTCGAGCATAGCCTTCTCCATGGCCCCAGGGTGGCATGCAGCGACGGCGAGCTTTACCCCCTTGAGCTTCGCAGCAGCCTCCGCCTGCTTGCTGGCAGCCCCGTAGAAGGGGGCCATGGCGCTGTACATTACGAGAGGGAGCACTATCATCGCTATAACCATGGGCTCCCTTAGCAGGGACTTCAGCTCCTTGGATAGCAGGAGGCGAAGCGTCACTCGCCACCACCCCTTATCGCCGCCATGTATGCCTCCTCAAGGTTCCTGGCCCCGTACTTCTCTACGATCTCCCTAGGAGCCCCCATCTCGATTATCCTACCGCTCTTTATGAGCGCCACATTGTCGCAGAGGTACTCCACCTCGAGCATGTTGTGGCTGCTCAGCAGCACCGAGACGCCGTGCCGCCTAGCATACTCCGCTATCACTCGGCGCAGCTCGTAGCTCGCCTCCACGTCGAGGCCGCTGGTGGGCTCATCGAGTATCGCCAGCCTGGGCTTCACCGCCAGGGCCCAGGCAACCTGAACCCTCCTCTTCATACCCTTACTGTACTCTAGCATCTTCTGGCTGAGCTTCTCTTCGCTCAACCCTGTCAGCTTTATAGCCTCGTCTAGGGCCTGCTCTATCTCGCTCCTCGACGCGCCGCGGGCAGAGAGGTAGACGTTGACAACGAACTCGAGGTACTCGCGGCCGCTCAGCCTCCTGTAGGCACCGACCTCCTCCGGGACGTAGACCAGCCTCTTCCTGGCCTCCAGGGGGCTCTTGGTCACGTCTACGCCATCCACTATAGCTGTGCCCGAGGTGGGCTTAAGAAGCGTAGCTATTATCCTGAAGGTAGTGGTTTTGCCGGCGCCATTGGGGCCGACGAGACCGAAGATGGAGCCGCTTTGAACCGTGAAGCTTATCCCCTTGAGGGCCTCTACGCCCCCCGCGTACACCTTGCGAAGATTCTTGACTATGAGTGGGGGGCTGCTGCTCAAAACACTCAAGCCTCCGGGGAACCGCCCCTCGTATCTCCTGAGAGTGGGCGTCGTGCAGGCGTGGCGCCACAGCTAAGCTATATACGTCTTGCTGAACTTCGCCACGGCGGCGCCCGTGAACACTGCCGTCACGGCCAGCAGCCCTACAGCGTCGAGCAGCAGCGGGGTACTGTGAACGCCGTACATCAGGCCCCTTGCCAGGTCGACGGCGTAGTAGAGTGGATTTATGTAGGCGAACGCCTTCAGCCACGCCGGCAGCGGGTCTATGGGATAGAAGGCGCCGCTTATGAACAGCATCGGCATCATTATCAGGTTCACTACCATGTGGAAGCCCTCGGGGCTCCTCATGCTCAGCGCTATGAAGCTCCCCATCGCCGCGGAGGCCACTGCCGCTACGAAGGCTGCTGCGAGGCCCAGCAGCAGCGGCACGGCGCCCGGCCAGCCGGCTACTAGGCTCACAAGCACAGCCATTATAGCCCCCTGTATCAGCGCTGTGAGGCTGTCGCCAAACAGCCTCCCGAGCAGCAGCGCTGGCCTGGGCGCGGGGGAGACGAGTATCTCCTTGAAGTAGCCGAACTCCCTGTCCCATATTATGCCGAGGCCGCTGCCGAAGCCGCCGGTGAACACGCTCATAACCACTATGCCCGGCGCCAGGAACTCCAGGTAGCTTAGGCCCCCGAACAGCCTCGAGACCATGGGGCCCGCTAGGTTGAAGGCCGCGCTCCAGCCTAGGCCGAAGAACACCAGCCATATCAGCGGGAACACTATGGCGTTCATAACCCTGCTCCTGGCCGTCTTGAAGCGGAGCAGCTGCCTCCAAGCCATAGCGGTGAAGGCTGCCGCGAAGCTGGGCCTCGGCTCAGCTCTCCGGGCCCCGGGGGCCTCCGCCGCTCTGACCGCCTCTACGCGCTCCATCCCTGGGCTCACCTCCTGGGCGCTCTGCCTGCGTGGATGTGGAGCCTCATCCAGTCCCTCCAGCCGCCCTCCTCGTCGCGGAGGCTGCGGCCCGTGAGGAGGAGGAAGACGTCGTTGAGGCTGGGCCTCGTGTACCTGGTCTCGGCTATCCTCGCGCCGGCGGCGCGGGCCTCCTCTATTATCCTGGGCAGCTTCGAGGGCGCATCCTTGGTGACGAGCACCACTGTGAACCCGTCCCCCGCGAGCCTCGCCTCCCCGTAGCCCCTGGCTATTGCTAAGAGCTTCTCCGCGTCCATGCGGCTTGCTGCACGTAGGTAGAGCGTGTCCCCGCCGACCATGGACTTCAGCTCCTCCGGGGTGCCCTCCGCTATTATCCTGCCGTGGTCTATTATCGCTATACGGTCGCAGAGCCTCTCAGCCTCATCCATGTAGTGCGTAGTGAGGAACACGGTGACGCCCCTCCTCTTCAGCTGCTCAATCACCTCCCAGACCCTGGCCCTGGCCTGGGGGTCGAGGCCGACGGTGGGCTCGTCGAGGAAGAGGACCCTGGGCTCAGCGAGGAGGGCGCGGGCTATCTCGAAGCGCCTTATCATGCCGCCGCTGAAGCTGCGGAGCGGCCGATGCATGTGCTCCCTGAGCCCCACCCAGTCTAGGAGCCGGGGGATGCGCTCCTCGAGGACGCTGCGCGGTAGCCCGTAGATACGGCCGTGTATGTACATGTTGTGCCACGCGGTAAGGTCGCGGTCGACAGTGGGCTCCTGGAACACTACGCCTATCCTCTTCCTGACCTCGACCGGCTCCCTCAATATATCGTGGCCCGCCACCTTGGCGGTACCGCCCGTCGGCTTGATGAGGGTTATCAGCATGCCCACAGTGGTTGTCTTCCCGGCGCCGTTGGGGCCGAGGAACCCGTATATCTCGCCCTGGCGTACACGGAAGCTGACGCCCTTGACCGCCTCGAAGCCATTGTAGCTCTTCCGTAGCCCCTCGGCCACTATAGCGTAGTCCGCCACGTAGCAGCCCCGGGGGCTGGAGCTGTGGGAACCGCCTATACGTGTATCGGTCTTCGACCCGTCTACAATCGTTACAGGCAGCGGAGCCTAGAGCGGAGGATCCCCATCATAGCCTTCGCGTTCTCAAGCATCCAGTGATCGTTGTTGAAGAACACGTACACCCGGTCCCCGCCCAGCGAGGCTACACCCTCCACCAGGGAGCTGAGCTCAGCTACACTATAGTCGTGCATGTACCACGCTGTCCTCCCGTGGAGCCGGAGGTAGACGCTCCCCGTGCTCCTCCAGAGCCGCGTCCCAAGGGGCGGAGGGGCATCAACGGAGACCACTGTGAAGCCCTCCTCCTGGGCCACCGCGAGCCCCGGGCCCTCGAACCAGTCCAGGCTGCGGTACTCGACCGCCAGCCTATCCCTCAGCCCCGCCTCCCGGGCAAACCCCCGAAGCCTCCTCACATTGGTCTCTGTGGCACGGAAGCTCGGCGGCAGCTGGAGCAGGTAGAAGTCCACCAGCTCGTCTAGGGGGCGGAGCCTCTCGCGGAACCTCTTCCAGAAGGCGAGGGCCTTCTCGTTGAGCCGGTGGACGTGGCTCACCCTGCGGTGGATCTTCACCGCCCAGCGGAGCCTGCGGCCGCGACGAGCCCAGGACTCAACCATAGAGGCCGGCGGGAGCCGATAGAAGGTGGCATTGACCTCGACCGCGTTGAGGCCGCTCCTCTCAGCATACCACTGCAGTCCATCCGGGTTCCAGTCGTAGACCCAGCCCGAGGTGCCGACGAAGCATCTCGCTGAGGCCACGCAGCCCCCAGGCTCCTAGAGATGCCCAGGGTCTCCTTTACAAGTCGCCTCGGCTTCCCGGGGTGGGCGTAGAGGTGATCCCTGTGGCTGGTGGGCCCGGCGGGTTCCTCGGCGAGGCCCTTGAGAAGGCCTTGCTGAGGGAGGAGCTTCTCCGCAGCCCTAGGCGGGGCGGGGGCCTCCGCGCAGCCGTGGCGAGGGCTGTGCGGGAGGAGCGGCGGCCAGCCTTGATACTGGAGTTTAAGAGGTGCCGGCCAGGCGGGTTCGTGGAGTACATGGAGCCGTGGAGGTTCCTGGAGCTGCTGGGCGGGGCTGCGGACGCGTTCTCGGTGCTGGCTGAGCCCTACTGGTTCTGCGGCAGCCCGGAGCTGGTCGCCTACATCGCCGCCGTGGGTGGGAAGCCGGTGCTCTACAAGGACTTCGTCGCCGGCGGGGGGCTGCTCCGCCAGGCGGCCTCCGCGGGGGCCTCGGCGGTGCTGCTCATACTGGACATGCTGGGGTGGAGGAGGCTCGGGGATCTCTACGAGGAGGCCCGGGGCCTGGGCCTCGAGGCGCTGATAGAGACAAGCAGCAGCGACGACGCGGTGGAGGCGATGGGGAGCTTCCCCGGGGCCCTGGTGGGGATAAATGCGAGGAACCTTGAGACGCTCGAGGTCAGCTTCGAGAGGCTCCTAGAAGAGGTGAGGAAGGCCGCAGGGGAGAAGCCCCGGGACGCGCTCCTGGTCGCCGAGAGCAGCATAGACAGTACAGAGAAGGCGCTAGCCCTAGCCAGGGCCGGAGCTGACGCACTGCTGATAGGGACATGGGCGGTGAGGAGCCCCAGGGAGGTGGCGCGGCTGCCGGAGAGGCTCAGGAGGGCCCTTGGCGAATAGCTTCGGCCGACCCTACGCCGCCCCCAGCGGCCCCTGCTCCCCAGGTTAACGGTGAGACCGGACGTGGCGTCCGAGACACGCAGCTCTGTCTACATAGCCCTCCCTCCAACCCTGGCCGAGGCTCTGAACACGAGCAGGGGCTGCCACCTACTCAGCGACGAGGAGGCGAGGCTCTGCCTGGCCGAGTCCGCTGTGGACGCCATAGTCTCGTTCCTCGAGGAGAACCCGGGGACGCCGCGATGGCTGAGAGCCAGGAGCTATCTAGAGCTTGCCCTCATGCACGCCGAGGAGGCGGAGAGGCTTGCCAAGGAGAACCCGCTTCTAGCCTCCACCAGGCTCATAAGAGCGTACAGCCTCGCCATGGCCGCGCTCCACATGGGGGCCGGGCCGGCCCGCTCGCTGGCAAACATGCTCCGCGGCATGCTGCCCCTGGCGGAGGCATGCCTCGAGGAGGGGAGACGGTGCGGCGACGCAACCAGCTATGCGCCGCTCCTCGCCGAGGAGCTGAGGCGCCTACTCGGCAGCCGGAGGCAGCCACCGCTGCGGCCGTAGAGACTACGGCGCAAAACCGCATACAGCCAGGGGAGGCGCCGGTCCTTGAGCCGCCCTCTTCTACTAGCTCTGCTAGTCTCGGCCCTAGTGCTCCTACCCGCCGCCGCCCCGCTGGCCGCCGCGCAGGCCCCAGGCGGCGCGAGGATCGTCGTAGGCCCGACGCCTATACCCGAGGGGGAGGCAAACGGGAAGCATGACGTCACGCTCGTGAACAAGTACCTGGCGGTGAGCATCAGCGTCTCGACTCCGGGGCCCTGGGGCGTGCCCCGTGGATACATAGTGGACGCCGCGCCGGTCAAGGACGGGAAGATACTCCAGGACATGCTTGCGCAGTTGAGCTTCCTCGCCGACGGGTGGGGCAGGTGGCCGAAGCCCGACCCAGCCTCCGTCAGCTATGGGAGCAACTCGACGGGGGCGTGGCTGACGGAGAAGGCCAGATGGAGGACGTTGAGCTTTGAGATAACCTACTTCCTGCCCAGCGACAAGCCCTACCTTGAGATAACCGTGAAGGCCACCAATACGGGCGACAGGCCACTGAGGAGCCTCGTACAGGGCTTCGCCATGAGCCTTGAGAGGGGCTGGGTGTTCGTACCAGGCTGGGGTACAAGGAAGCACTACAAGCCGACACCCCTCCAGGGGCTCGGCGTACCCGTGGACGCCAGGTGGGTGGCCGGCTACGCCGACGACTACGCCGCGGGGCTGATAGCACCCTACTATACCCACCTCTCCACCAGCACCTCCTGGGTCGACCCACTCACCATTAAGACCATAGCTCCCGGCGAGACAGTGGTGTACAGGGCAAGGCTAGTGCTCCTACCGAGGCCCGACACCTGCACCATAGCCGCATTGGCCCAGCCTGCCGCGCTGGGCAGAGTTGAGGGCCTCGTAGAGAGCCAGGGGGGCCCCGTCTCCCCCGCCTACGTGATGGCCTACCTAGGCGACGGCAAGCCGTTCTGCTGGAGCTACAGCACTGGCGGCAAGTACTCCATGGAGCTGCCGGCCGGGAGCTACCTGCTGGAGGCCTGGGCGCGCAGCTACGGGCCCAGCAGCAAGAAGCCCGCAGCCGTGGCCCCAGGCGAGACGAGAACCGTCGACCTAGCCGACATGAAGCCCAGTGGCAGACTAGTACTCCACGTCACCGTTGACGGTAGACCAGCAGACGCCGCGGTAATACCCCGGGGCGGCGAGGAGCCGCCGCTCGCCTTCCTCGGCAGCACAGTTTACTATACCGAGCCCGACCACATAGGGCTCGCCGTCCTGGAGCTCGCCCCAGGCTCCTACAACGTGACCATAAGCCACGGCGGCGGCTACCTCGCCAAGCCAGTGACGATACATGTTGAGATAAAGCCGGGCGAGACCGTGGAGAAGAGCATTGACATCGAGCAGCTCGTCTACCCGGAGAAGTATGGCTACTATTGCGCT
>CAZIWH010000017.1:28414-29795 GCA_964542985.1 uncultured Hyperthermus sp.
ACCACAGCGACTGGGCAGACGGCCGGACCCCGCCAGCCTACCTTGTGGTAGCCCAGTCCGCTGCTGGCCTCGACCTCGCCTTCGTAAGCGACCACGACTACATCGGCAACTACCAGGCCGTAGAGAAGTACGCCGAGGCCCGCGGCATGCCCTTCATACCCAGCGTGGAGGTCTCCCCGGGCTGGGGCCACTTCAACGTCTACCCGCTCCCACTGGAGCTGGCCAAGGAAAAGCCCATAGACCCCATCAAGAGGGACAACCCATGGAGCCTCATAGCCGACGCCTACGCCAAGGGAGCAATGGTTGTGAGAGTCAACCACCCCTTCATAGGCGCAAGCGGCTACTTCAAGAGCTGGCTCACCGGCAACCTCCCCGGCCCCTACTGCCCGTTCTACACCAACGTTGAGATAAACGGCCGCTGGGACAAGACGGACAACGAGACCCTCCACTTCATGTGGAGGCTCTGGGACGACAACCTCCGCTACTACCTCACCGCCGGCAGCGACACCCACGACGTGTTCGCAGCCTTCACCACTGGCACCCCCAGGGTCTGCGCCTACCTCGGAGACAACGCCACCGTCAAGGCCTTCGCCGAGGCCGAGCTACACGGCCACACCTTCATCACCTACGGCCCCATGGTGTTCATACAGCCGCTACCCGGCAGCACAGTAGCCCCAGACCCCAGCGGCAAGGTAGAAATAAAGGCAACCCTCTACGCAGTCAACGGCCTCAAGAAACTCGTCGTAGTAGCCACCGGCGGCCACATAGTGAAAACACTAGACCTTAAAGGAGAAGCCGAAGCCAAGATACAGCTACAGATACCCTACAACAAGCTCAAACCCACGAAGAACACAGAGAGACAAGCATGGCTACAGCTCATAGTCTACGACCAGAAAGACAACCGCGCCCTAACAAACCCCATATGGATCAAGCCTCCAGCCACCAAAACCAGCCACACACAAGCCACAACCAAGACCATTACCGTGATACAGACAACCACAATAACACACACGGCGACAAAGACACTATCCACGACACAGACAATCGCCAATACAACAACAGTAACAGAGACAACCACGCTCACCAAGACAAGCTACCAGACAACCACCAAGACACTAACCCACACAAACACAGCCACAACAGCCGCAGCCACAGTAATAGCATTCATCGCAGGACTAGCAATAGCACTCCTAATACGCAGACACTAACCCCCACACACAAACCATCTCATTTTTACAAGAACACTCTCCACCCAGCTAGTCAAAACCCTCTGCAACTCTTCCGCTCCTCCTGAGCGGTCTAGTACGGGTGTCGTCAAGCATTTGCTGAAAACCCTATAGTGGTTGTTGAATACTGGATAGCATAGGGCGATGTTGTTAGA
>CAZIWH010000018.1:0-5425 GCA_964542985.1 uncultured Hyperthermus sp.
GAAACAACCACAAAGAACTACAACGTCAGTAACTGAGGCTTGTTGGTCACTGCGCCCGTGGAAGGAAAAATCAAAGATATATAACCTTCGCAAGCGCTTAGAGTAGTTTGAGATTATCTTTCCCTTGGCAATACTAAGAAGCTACGATAGCGTAGCCTGGCTAGTTTGGCGTGGAGCCGGGGCGCGTTGGCCTTGAAACGGCTAAGAACTATGGCTTGGGTTGTCGTAGGGTTTCTGTGTGGCGGCTGCTGTGGAGAGGCAATAAGAGCTACAAGAGGTTGAGCAGCTCGTATGCAGTTACTATGCGTAGGCCTAGTTTGTGGGCATAATTGGCGAGGCGTTCATTGCATGTGAGTATGTGGGCTAGAGTATTGGCTTGTGCTAGTAGGCTGGCGTCTGCTATATCGCCAACTCCGGGGCTCCAGTGTTCTAGTACCTCGTCCAAGCCGGGGCTACATAGTATTCCGGCCACTAGTCTTGCCAAGGCCCGTCTAGTTGATGTATAGATTTTCTCCTTTGCCTCTGCCTCGTGCAGGTTCTTTGCCTCAGATGCTATGTAGTAGAGGGCTTCGGTGACTACGGGCCATGTGGTGACCGGGTCTATATGTAGTTTGAACAACGCTTCCCGAAGCTTTGCCTTGTCTACTAGGCTGCAGCTGCCGCCGGGGACACGCTTAGGCTTGAACTTGGTGTCCTCGGCCAAACTGTACGCTATGAGGAGCCAGAGGGGCCCCGTGTCGAGAAGCAGCTTGCCTCCCAGTCTCCGGGCTGTTTTCTTCAAGGCTTTGCCTCTGCGTCGCGTATGCTCACTATGGTGTCGCGCTGTGCGTCGTAGACTACGTGTTTTCTCCGGTAGCGGGGCTTCCCGTTGACCATGTCTGGTATCCAAGCCACTATATGCACGAGCCCGTCCTCGACCCACGCCTCTGAGACTATCATTAGCTCGGCGAGTGTCTCCATTAGGGGGCTCGTCTCTGCTAGCCTTTCCCGCAGCCGTTGTAGAGCCCTCTGCAGGATGTCGCCGCTGGCGTCGCTGTTTCGGCGCCTATGCTTGCGGAGGCCAAGGCGGAGCCACGCCCCGTGGCCCAACGTGCATGCCTGCTTGGGTTAAAACTATGGGTGGAGGAGGCTGGGGCTGTGCCCCTTCGTCCCCGGTTCCGGCGTTCTGGTGTCTTTTATTCTCCCCTGGCGGGGCTGTTGGGCTGTCCTGGGGGGTTGTTGGGTTGGGCGTGTTGGAGGAGGCTGTTGCGGGGCTCGGTGGCCGCGTGGAGCGTAGGGATGCTGAGGTTTGGCTTGTGTTCCCTAGGCGCGGGTTTAGTCTCGTGGATTTGCCGAGGGAGGCGCTCGTGGAGCTGAGGGGCGCGGAGCTTGTGGTTATTGTCGAGGAGGGTGCCGGGGAGGGTGGTGTCGGGTACTACTACTATGTGAGGCGGGGGGAGGTGGAGCGGCTGCTCGAGGGGATGGTTGGCTAATACCAGTATGTGTCTAGGAAGAGGTGCTCCTCGAGGGGCTTCTGGGCTCGGAGCCCGGTGGGGCAGACTGGTCTGAGCGTGCACTGGTTGTTGACGCAGGCTGGGTGGCCGGTGCAGCGGCGGCAGCGGGGGGCGTCGTGGATGCATAGCCTGCGGCCCATTGTCCAGAGGAGGTCGTCTAGGATGAAGTCGTCGTAGCCTGCCCGGCGGGCTACCTGGTGCCAGGCCTCCCTAACCCCAATGCGGAGCTCTACGTCCTCCCAGGGGGTGAAGGGCTCTCTGCGCCTTATCTTCTCGGCGAGGCCGGGCCTGGGTTGTAGGAGGCCGAGACGCAGCGCTATCCGGGTCAAGTGGTTGTCCACCGGGACTCTCTTGTTCCACGGGTCATGTATCTCGATGACGCCGCGGCGCTCGAGGAACTTGGCTAGCAGCATGGGCTTCTTCTCCACCGGGTCGCTGTAGGCCTCGAATACGCGGAGCCTCTCCACAAGCCCCGGCGCCCCGGGGTCCCAGGTGTGCAGCATCCCCCGGGCCTCCTCTATGAGGCGGAGCGCGCTGCCACGGTAGAGGAGCTGGAGCTTCCTGCCGAGGTCGCGGAGCAGCGCCGCCCTGACCCCGGGGTCCGGGGGACAGGTGTCGCCTACGCAGAGCCAGGCGCGCACCTCCTCCACGGTGACCCTGGCGAGCCTCCCGGGGGTGAAGAAGCCGGGGTCCTCCTGGAGCCGCCTGGCGCCGAGCCTGTAGAGGAGGTCGGCGCCGTGGTAGAAGCCGTCGCCGCTCAGCCGGGCCTCGTAGGGCCTCCCCGGCCTGCTCAGCCTGTGATCCATCGCCACCATTACGAGGAAGTACGCCGCGACCGTCTCGGGGTCGGCGCCGCTGGGCGGGTAGTAGCGGGGGTCGGTGAACCCGTCGGGGCTCGCAGCGTAGCGCTCCAGGACGGGCTTCAGGGCCTCCGCGACGCGGGCCGCCTGAGCCTCATCGATCAAGCCCCCTCCTCCCTCACCAGGGGCTGCGGGAGGAGGCAGGATATGAGGCTACTGTGCCTGTCGTAGTCCACAGTGCAGCCCCGGCGCTCGGCCCTGGCGCAGGCTGCGTGGAGCAGGGCTGCGAAGAACCTTGGCGCCGAGGCGGCTATCCTCGTGGCTAGGTGCTGGGCCAGCAGCTCCGCCCTAAGCCTCCCATAGGCCTCCATGAGGGGCCCCGGGTCGCCCGTCTCGAGAAGCCGGGCGAGGGGCCCGGCGAGCACAGCGGCGGCGTAGAGGCCGCCGCCCGTGTAGGGCTTGGAGGCGCACAGCATGTCCCCCGTCCAGGCTATGGGGCCCCTGACGGGCCTCGGGGCTGGGGGGCCGCGGAGTATCGTGCCGCCCCTCCTCTCCTCGACGCTGCTCCAGTCGAGGAGCCCCATGCGGCGGAGGAGCCTCTTCGCCGCCTCGAGCCTAGCCATGAGCCCCCGGCCGCGGGGCGCCGCGGTGCCGACCACAGCCCTCCTCCCGCCGCCGAGGGGGGCGAGCCAAGCGAAGAAGCCGGGGGACAGCCTGGTGCCGTGGACTGTGATGAACACGTTGCCGGGCAGCCTCCTGGCGAGGAGGAGCCTCTCCTCGAGCCCCGTGTAGCGCCAGCACCACTGGAGGCCCGGGGGACGGGGGAGCCGGGCCACTGGGTTGGCGCCGGCGGCGAGGAGCAGCCTACGGGCCTGGATCCTCTCCCCGGCCGCTCTGGCCTCGACGCCGCCGCGCAGGGGCCTCACGGCGAGCACGGGTGAGCCCAGCTGGACACGGTGGCCCGCGTCCTCGGCGAGCCTGGCCAGATATTCCTCCACGCCGGGGCGGCGGAGCTTCACCGCCAGGGGCTTGCCGTGGAACACGCAGGCGACGCGCAGCCGTGGCCCAACCACTACCGCCTCGTCGTACACGGCCTCCAGGAGGCCCTCCCCTTCTAGCCCCTGGAGGCTGGTGGCTGTGAGCGTCTCCGCCGTCCAGGGGCTAACTATGCCGGTGCAGTGCGGCGGCCAGCCGAGCCTCCCACGGGCCTCGAGGACGAGCACCTCGACGCCCCTAGCCCTGGCCGCTGCGGCGAGGCCCGCCGGCCCCCCGCCCACCACTATGGCGTCGACCCAGGAGGCCATGGCGTGGCTCCGCCCTAGCCCTGGCGGCGCAGCGTCTTCTCAGCTATCACCGCCGCTGCCGCGCCGAGCACGGCCGCTGCGGCTAGGAGGGGCAGCGGGGAGCCGTGCTCCACCCTGACGTCCACCTTATCGAGCTCCGCGAGCCTTGTCTCCGCGGGGCTTATCTTAACATCCGGCTCGGCTGGCTGGAGGCGCACCGTGGTGTTGAGCACATCCTCCCCTATGAGGCCCAGTGAGGCCGCCTTCTCGGCGAGCTTCTTTATCGCCGCCAGCGTGTCCCTGGGCGAAGTGGAGCCCCTTGCCCGGACCTCGGGGAACACTATGCGTAGCACTGTGGCCGCGTCATCCTCTCTTATCTCGAGGCCTGCAGTGGTGCTGGGCTTCACCTCGAACAGTTTCTCCGCGTAGCCTAGCAGCCCCGCAAGCTTGGCAGGCATTCCGCCCACCCGGGCCAGCCCACTGGCGAAGTACTTGGCAACCTCTAGTAGCGGGGCGCCGTACTCTGCATACATGGTCGCGTTTACAGTGCCGTTATGCACCGATACATGGGAGACCGATCTCTGCAACAGCCTAAGGCCGCCTATAGATGCTATAGATGACACTGCTTCCGCTGGCAGACCCGGTAGTATGAGGGGCCTGCCTGGACTGTACTCCAGCTCCGCGTCCACGGTGGCTCCATGCTCTCCCCGCTTCTCCACCCTGTAGCTGACCACGTGCACGCCGAGCATCCTTGGCGCCGACAGTATGTTGTTCAGCATGCCTGTCTCGTTCGTCTCAACATCCATATGTAGTTTTACAAGGGTCTTGTTATTCTCGAAGATGAGCTGTAGGCTCGCGTTGGCGCTGAGACTGTAGGCGCCCGAGTAACGGTAGCTCACCCTTCCAGCGAGTACCCCGTTCCTCTTCTCGAACCGGGACACCGTGTCCATGCTTCCAGGCAGCCTTAACCCGTGAAGAAGCTCCTTAACCTCCATACTGGTTACACCGTCCCGCTGCCTAATCGATAGCTCGTAGAGCATGCTCACATCCCTCGCTCCCTTGCCGGTGCTCGTAACCGTTACCCTCACGTAGCCGTCGCGGTGAACCAGGACGGTTACCGTGAGGTTGCCATCCCCGCCGCTCCCCGCATGAGCGTGCAGCGAGACGGATACAGCCACGAGTAGGAGCAGGGGTACAAGGAGGCGAAGGAAGCGCAAAGGCAGGGCACCTCGCCTAAGCGTTTGCCAATAAAGACTGCCCTAGGCCCGCGCTACTTAAGCTGTAACTCTTCTTGCCAAGGAGCATCCCTGGCTAAACAACTGCATCCACAGCAGGCCGAAGCGTTCTCCGGGGAGGAGCGCCCCCAGTGGCGTCAGCTCCTCCTCCTGCTCTTCTCCACCACGAGCGCCGCGGCCGCGGACAACAGCGCGAGCCCCACCGCGTAGGCCGCCGCGGGGACAACCCCCGTTTCTACCACCTTTACCTTGTCGAGGGAGGCTATGCTGGTCACCCTCGGCGTCACCGCCACACCCGGCGCAGGGGGCTCTAGGACGGCCTTAGCGTAGAATGCTGTGGTGTTGAGGACGCCCTCCTCAACCGCTTCCTCTACAAGGGTTTTCAGCGCAACAAGCGTTGCCGAGAAGCTTGTGGCGCCCCTAGCCCTCACCGGCGGGAACTCCACGTGGAGCCTCAGGGTTGAGCCCTCCTTTCTCGCGTCGACGAGAGCCGTGGACCCGGGTTTGAGTTCAAGCCTTTTCTCCGCGTGGCCGAGCAGCCGCAGCAGCCCCGCTACCTTCTTCGGAGGCCAAAAGCTCCTAGCCAGCTGCTTCGCCACCTCAACCATACCCAT
>CAZIWH010000018.1:5525-27019 GCA_964542985.1 uncultured Hyperthermus sp.
CTCAACCATACCCATATCTATTACTTCTACTTCGGACGAGTTGGCTACGGATAGGCCGCCGTTGACCGAGACAGCCTCACTGAAGCTGATAACGTGCCGTAGGCTGCGGGGCTTCAACACTGGGAAGACCGACATTACGGGTATCACTGGCAGCATTATGAAAGGCGTGTCGGCGTAAGCGGCTTTCATCGTTACCCAGACGCTGCTCCTGCCGAGCCGCCTATACTTGTAGCTCAGGATGCCGGTGTCCGGTGCCGGTTGCCTGGATGCGAGGGAGTCTATGAACCTCTTGTCGTTTGACCGGACCGTGGCGTTCAGGTAGACCAGGGTCACGTTACCCTGGAAGACCATTCTCAGCGTCAAGTTAACGTCGGCGAAACGCTTGTTCCTCAGCAGCGTCTTGTACCACATGCTGCCAACAAGGGCGCCGCCCCTGCGCCGGAGCACCACCCTCCACTGTGTGTACCCCGGAACAGTGTCCTTGATCACCCTCCTCTCGTAGTACCTTAGGCTTGTGGCGCCATGGCTCTGGCTCAGCTCCAGGTGGTAGTGGGCTTCGCCCCCGCCGCGCGTGCCGAGAGACGCCTCGACAACGGCTTTGACGTAGCCGCCTGGAAGGAGCTTCAGCGTCACGTTGGCCGCGTAGGCGTGTGGGCCCATGTATACCGCCGCTGCCAGGGATAGCGCCAGGGCTGCTGCGAGAAGCCTCTGGAGCTGCATACGTGTCCCGCCGCTCCAGCCCAGGCTACGGGGCTAGGCTATAAACTCGCATTTCAGCTTCCTCAGCGCAGCTACTTTGAGCACAACGTGGCCGCCCCGGGGGCCGGCTTCTATCTCCTCGACGCCTATCTCCCTGAGCCTCTCCGTGCAGGGGTCGCCGCACTCCGCCAGCGCTCGGAGCACGTGCTCGAACCTCAGGTAGCCGGTCTCCTCGGCCTCGTGGCGCCTATAGAGGGCTATTAGGTCGACCTTCACGGTCTTCTGGCCGGTCGCCTCCACCATGCTGAAGAGGATTGCTCCGCGGTCGTGGAGGTAGCGGCAGAGGGCCCGCCTGAACGCCTCCACCGGGTCTAGCGCGCCGGGCAGGGCCATCCTTACCCCACCCCTCGGAGGGGCTCGACCGGCTTCTCCACCCTCTTCATCATCTCCAGCACCTCGTCTACGCCCAGCTTTCTGCCGGTCTCCCTCTCGACCGCCTCCGCCACCGTCCTTGCCGCCGCGTGGAGCGCCTCCTCTATGCCGCCGCCCGAGGCTATCGCCTCCAGTACGCGTTTCTCTGCCTCGAAGTAGACGGGGAACCTTCTCCTGCCGTCCGGGATGAGGGCCTTCAGCACCGGTTTTATCCTCCACATGGCCTCGTATAGGGTTTCTAGCTCCCTGTCGCCCTCCAGGCACCTCCTTATCTTATCCCTCGCGTGCCTCGCCACTACGCCGCTCCTGCCCTCAGTGGTCACCGCCACCTCGAGGGCGCCGCCGAGGAGGCCCAGCCGGTAGGGCACGACTATCTCCGTCCGGGAAGCATCGGTTGCGTCGTTGACCCAGCGGCGGTGCTTCCTGGCAAGCCTCCATGCCAGGTCGTTCACCTCGCTGCTCGGAGTAGCCACCACGACTATGTCAGCCCACTTGACTAGCTCCTCTAGCCTGGCCTCATCCCTAGCATCCATCTCCACGAGCCGGAGCCCGGGGTCGCCGCGGGCGCGCTCGACAAGCTCCCCGCTGAACCCCAGCCCCACCACCGTAACCTCGGCGCCGGCGCCGCGGAACATCAGCGCCCTCCGCGTCCCAACCCTGCCGCCGCCCACAACAAGGACGCGGCGACCACTCATCTCAACCCAGAGCGGAAGCCTAGCCAAACCCCCGTAACACCCCGGGGATACAGCTAGGTGCAAGACGGGTATACAGGTGGAGCGCCACCCGGCAACGGGCCGACAGGAGCGTGGCACCGCAGCGGAGGCGGCTCCCCGGGTTGCCAGCCGACCTGGCTTTCCTCCTCTCCTACCTGCTTGGGGAGGAGCTGGGCATCGACGTGAAGGTCGTCAGGGTGGAGGCCAGGGGCGGTGGAGTGGTCTGCGTTGAGGCCCAGCTGGAGGAGAGACATGTGGAGGCCTGCACGGTGGTCGCCGCCTGCCGTGGCCTGGAGGGGGCCCGGCTGGAGCGCTGCATCTCCAAGACCCTGGCCCAGGGAGGTAAACAGCTACGGGAGCTGGCCGGGAGGCTGAGGGAGGCTACGCAGGGCTCCGTTGGCTAGAGGCTGGGGAGCCTTGAGGCCGGCTTCGTGAGGTTTATCAGTGCGTCCACGTGGGGTATGCCGCTGACCGTGCTCCACTCTTCGCCGACCACTACGAGGGCTGCGACGGCTACTATTCTGGCGCCCGCCTTCTCCGCCAGCTGGCAGAGGGCCCGCAAGGTTCTCCCTGTCTCAACTATGTCGTCTACTATTATGATGCGGTCCGTGCGGCCAATCGTCTTCCCCGGGACGCAGAAGACTGGGCCTTCGCCCGCGCAGAGGCTGTCTCTAGGCAGGGGTGGGGCTGCACGGCGGGCGACTGTGAACGGCGTCTCCATCTCCAGGGCGAGGCTCGTGGCCAGAGGGATCCCGCTAGCCTCGGGAACCAGTATCCTCGTCACGCCGAGGCCCTGGTAGCGGCGGGCGAAGTGCATGGTCGCTAGGAGGAGGTAGAGGGGCTCCGTGAGCACCACGGAGGTGTCTATGAGGCCCCCGGTCTCCGCCATGCGCTCGGCGAGCGCCCTGCGGGGGTCTGCGAGCCTCTCGAGGCCCTCAAGTATCCTCGTGGCCGTCTCTGGGCTTGGGAGGCTCCTGCCGGTGACGTAGCGGCTCAGCATGGGAGCAGGAACCCCGGTGACGCGGCTCAGCTCCCGGTAACTGTAGAGCCTCTTCGCCAGCCTGAGGGCCTTGACGGTTGCTAGTACGAGCCTCGTCTCCGCGAGCCGTTTCCCCGCGTCCAAGCCCCTGGCCCCACTCTAGTGGTCTGCTGGGCGGCTTAACCCGCCCCCGCGGCCCCATCTTTACCCGTGAGAGGCAAAAACACGCCTACCCGGCGTTGAAGAGCCAGGATATAACCTCACCGCCTCAAGGCGGCCCCTTGAACACGGAGGAGCCGCCATGGTCTCGAGGAGGGAGTTCCTCCGCCTACTCGGCGCCGGTGCCGCCGTAGCGGTAGCCGCGGGGCTGGGATATGAGGCTCTCCGCGGCAGGCCGAGCCCCACCTCCCCCGCCTCCCGCACAACCGTGTCCACAAGCAGCTCCGCCAGATCCCCGAAGACAATGCAGGCTACCGCCACCGCTACGCCACGGGGAACGAGTGTTAGGAGGATCAAGGCCCTCTGGATATACGTCGGCCCCATAGGGGATTACGGGTGGACTCATGCCCACGACGTCGGGAGAAGGGAGGCCGAGAAGAGGCTGCACGGCCTGGTGGAGACTAAGTATCTGGAGAGTGTGCCCGAGGATAGGGCCTACCAGGCTATAAAACAGGCGCTGGAGAGGGAGAAGTTCGACGCAGTGTTCGCCACCAGCTATGGCTTCATGGACGCCGTGAAGAGGCTCGCCAAGGAGTACCCGGATGTAATGTTCTACCACTGCAGCGGCCCCTGGGAAGTATTCCGGAACCTCCCCAACGTTGTAACGTACTTCACCGAGTTCTACCAGCTCTACTACCTCAACGGCATCGCAGCCGGCGCCGTGACAAAGACGTGCAGGGTAGGCTACGTGCCAGCGTTCCTTACGCCGGAGGTGGTGCGCCACATAAACGCCTACGCCATGGGTGTAGTGCACGGAGCCAAGCTCATGGGCAAGTGCGGCAACGGCGAAAAAGTCACCATCTATGTTGCTCCGCCGCTACACGCATGGTTTGCCCCCGACAAGGCCAGGCAGTACGCCGAGACCTTGATAAACCAGTACAAGGCTGACGTGCTCGCTTACACTGAGGACAGCACCGCCGTCCTGGAGACGGCGGCCAAGTACGGTGTCTACAGCTTCAGCCACTACAGCAACATGCTCGAGTACTTCACTAAGGGGAAGGGCGCCTCAAGCCCCATAGCCAAGAAGATAGTGCATGCGCACCTCACCGGGCAGATAGCGGACTGGGGGCCGATATACACCTATCTACTGGCCAAGCTGATAACAGGGATAGCTGAGAAGGAGGACGTGTGGGCCAGGATAGGGGACTTCACACCCATAAGGTGGAGGAGGCCGCTCAAGCTCAGCACCGCCGGCAAGCCGGAAGGAGCCGCATACCTGGCTCCAATAAACACCCAAGTCATACCGGCCAAGGCCGTGGATGAGATAAAGAGGCTATACGAGGACATGAAGGAACTTATATTCGAGCCATACACGGGCCCCATAAGGGGCTACCCCATAGATCCGGCTACAGGCAAGAAAATCGGCGACGTGGAAACCATAGTGGAGCCGGGCGAACGCTGGGGCAGAAACGAGCTATGGGGCTGCAGGACCAGCTGCGAGCCCAACTGCTTCACGCCAAGCCAGCCCAAGAGCTGCTGCACGATGACCTGGTTCTACGAGAAAATCGAGACCCTAGGCTAAGGGCCTCGGCACCTGATAACCTCTCCAATCAAGCCTTACTTCCAGCCTCCTATTATATTGTTTTGGATCTACATTATTCCTGTACGGCGTCTGCTCAACCTGTTCCCTCACCATAACTATTTTTACTTTCATCAAGGACAGTCTCCCCTCAGCGGTGATGCTGCATGACTGCCGCAGCGCCGGCGTACTATCCTACATTCGGCGACCTGGTGTGGATGCTGTTCTGGCTGCTGTTCTTCATAGCACTGATGGAGCCCATATGGAATATGAGGAGGCTGCAGGCCGCCAGACTGGCTTTGATAAGGCAGATGGAGCAGAAGTACGGTTGGCGCGTTATAACTATGATTCATCGCGAGGAGAGGATAAGCTTCTTCGGCATCCCGATACAGAGGTTCATAACGATAGAGGACTCTGAGGCGATACTCAGGGCTATAAGGACAACGCCTAAGGATAAGCCGATAGCGCTTATCCTGCACACTCCTGGCGGCCTCGTGCTGGCCGCGTCGCAGATAGCGAGGGCGTTGAAGAGGCATCCGGCGAAGAAGATAGTCATTGTGCCACACTATGCTATGAGCGGCGGCACGCTGATAGCTTTGGCCGCCGATGAGATAAGGATGGACCCGAACGCCGTGCTTGGGCCGCTAGACCCACAGCTCTCCATGGGGCCTACTGGGCCGGTGCTGCCCGCGCCGAGCATAGTCAAGGTCGCGGAGATGAAGAAGGAGAAGGCTCAGGACACAACCCTCATCATGGCCGATATAGCTCGAAAGGCTATTGACGAGATGCAGGAGACCATTGTTGAGCTGGTGAAGGACAGGATGGGCGAGGAGAAGGCAAGGGAGCTTGCAAGGATACTCACGGAGGGCCGCTGGACACACGACTACCCGATAACACTTGAAAAGGCGAAGGAGCTGGGGCTGCCAGTGAGCACCGACGTGCCAGAGGAGGTCTACGAGCTCATGGAGCTGTATCCGCAGGCGCCGCAGAACAGGCCCGGCGTAGAGTTCATACCCCAGCCCCACCACGGCGGGGCCCACAACCACAGCAGCGGCACACATGCAAGGTAGGCCTCTTTTTGCCGCCCCGCTTGGGCGGGGCCCGGCTCTGGATGGGAGACCCAGGTTGGCTGTAAGGCTCGACCTTGCCCGTATCCGGGCCCTAACCGTACACGCCGTCATCGACGACTGGAGTAGCCCAGAGGCCGTGGCCTCATCACTCAGGAGGGCCGCCCGGGCGGTGAGGGAGGCAGGGAGGCTCCTCGGGGAGCTTCTCGACACCGAGCCCTGGACGCTGCGCGTCACGCTCCCCCCTACCCCGCTTGAGGGCGAGGAGGCTGTCAGAGTGCTCAGCGAGGCCTACCGGGGCGCCGGGCTACCGGGGGACGTGTTCTACGGCCTCCTCCGAGCCGACGCCGGGGCCGTGGAGCCAAGCCACGTGGCGGAGATACTAGGGCTTGGGGGCAACGTGTTCGCCAGCATCTACACGCCCGTCGCGACTGAGAGGGCGGCGGAGATACTGCACCGCGTCGCGCTCCTCGGCCTACCCGCGACCAGGTTCGCGGTGACCGTGCCTGGGCCGGTGGAGACGCCCTACTTCCCCGCCGGGGCATCAGGCGGGCCCAGCATGGGTATCAGCGCTGCGCTCCTCTACCCCAGGCTCCTGGAGGGCCGGAACCTCTATGCCGCCTTCGAGGACCTCGCCGACGTCGCGGCCACGGTCGAGGAGGCGCTTGTGAAGATAGCCGACAGGCTCGGCCTAGAGTACCGTGGCCTCGACATGTCCCTGTCGCCGTGGATGGAGGAGAGCGCGGCCAGGATAATCGAGGAGCACTCCGACTCCACCATATGTAGCCTCGGGGCGGCCGCCTCTGTGGCGGAGGTCGAGGAACTCATATCAGATGTGTGCCTCGACGTGGAGTGCATAGGCTTCAACCAGGTCATGCTTGCAGTAGCGGAGGACGATGTGCTCAAGGAGAGGGGGAGGGAGGGCTGCCTCACCGCCTACAAGCTGCTCCACCTAAGCTACGCGTGTGCCTCCGGCCTAGACATGGCCGTAGTGCCGTCCTCCAGGTGGAGCCCGGCCACGGCCAAGGCCGTGCTCCAGGAGATAGCGGTAGCCTCTAGGCTGAAGTCAAGGCCCCTCGCTGCCCGCGTGATAGCCGTGGACAGGGAGCCCGGCGAGGAGGTCCAGCTGGGGAGGTTCGGTGAGACGCCGGTCATAGCGCTGGAGTAGCGCCCTCAGTAAGGCCAGGAGTCCTCACAGCCCCACCCCCTGGGGCTCGGTGGTAGCCAAACAGTGCTGCTGCATCACCGGGCCTCCTCTTGCTGATCCTCTTCTCCTCTCTTCTCCCAGCTGCGGCGCAGCTTTATCATGCCCCACTCGCTAGCTGCCTCTACCAGCCAGCCGGCCAGGAGCCTGGCCACCCTGTCCACGGCCTCGCTCTCAGGTATCCTGGTGCCGTAGTACTTCTCCGCCGCCCGGGCCGCCGCCGACGCGTCTATTCTCTCGCGGAAGAGGGGCTTCAGCCTCTCCAGCACCATGTCCAGCCTGGAGACCCCCTCCTCCTGCACCAGCCTCCGGAGCTCGCCGAAGTCCTTCTCGCTCAGCACGCTGTCAGCCGCTTTCTCCCCCGCCTCTCTCCAGTACTCGTAGAGCAGCCCGTAGTCGCCGACTACCTCGCCGGTTGCGAACATGGGGCGGCGCCGCTTCGCTTCTCCCTCCTTTCCGCCGCCCTCCTTCGGCACAGCCGAGGCACCTCCAGAGGAGTGGACGCGTAGGGGCGCTAGGCCTGGGATAGGGCTTCCGTCGGCGCTACGAGCCAGTAGCTTAGCCCACCCTCTCCTGGGGTTGGGCCGAGGCCGGCGAGGCCCACGTAGATGAGCGGCGCCAACGCCTCCACGACATCCATGTAGGTGCCGAGAGCCTCTCCACTGGGCAGGAGCACCTCGACGTCGCGGAGGACTAGCTCCCCCCGCGCCACCACATAGCCCCTAGGCGGCCTTGGAGGCTCGCCTGGGCAGCCCTCCGGCGCCGGGAGGGCTGGCAGCTTCTCACCGAGAACCGCGAGCCTCGCCGCGAGAGGCGGGGGAGCCCCTGCCTCGCGGAGGGCGTCCCCGAGGGGATCGGGGGCCTCGACGTGGAGCCTTAGTTCGTCGAGCTGTAGGAGGCTGAGCGAGGCTAGGGCGAGACACCGGTAGGCCTCGAGCACGGGTCCAGGCCTTGCAAGCACCCTGTCAAGCCCCCGGGGCGGAGGCTGCTCGGCGCCAGGGAGCCGGAGAGCCTCCACGAGCCCGAGGCCGCGGAGCTCGTCGAGAACACTGCCCCATTCCTCGCCGGCGAGCCTCGCCACTATCCCCAGTGGCGCTGGCGCAGAGGCCGCGGAGGCTATCATCGCCTCCCTGCTGTAGGGCGGGAGGAGGCGGAGAACCTCCCGGGCCAGGGACGTGGCTGCCTCCAGGCCCCAGGAGGGGTCGCTTGTGTCGTAGCTCCTCGGTCTAGGCTTCTCCGCGCCGAGCCTCTCGAGGAGCCCCTCGGCGGCCATCGCCACGGCTGAGACCATGCGGAGAAACCTGGTCTCCTCGGCCTCCACTATGACGCCGCGGCCGGCCAGCTCCAGGGGCACGCCATCACGGAGCCTGAGGGCCAGGAGCCTGGGGGAGAGCACCTGGACGCCATAGAGGCCGCGGTAGAGGCGGCAGAGGCTTCCAGCGCGATAGGGGTTCTCTGCCTCCGGGTCGAAGCCTCCGAGAAGCATCTGCGCCATGCCTGGCCTCCGGAGCATCTCCGCAAGCTCCCTGCCCCTCACCGTGGCGTGCAGCCTCTCCGCTGCCTCAAGCAGGCCCCGAGCTGCGGCGTAGACCGCTGAAGCCCTTGAGGCGAGCCATTCACGCAGCAACGCTCCAGCCCCATGCCTGGACGGCTTCTAGGCATGGGGCGAGATAAGATAGATGCCCGGAGCCATGGGGGTTAAAGCCTGGGTGCCCCGGGCTTGAGGAACGCCCTCGCCTTCGCCGTGGTCGCCTCCGCACTGATAGTCGTAGCCGCGGGGGCATTAATTATAACGAGATCGCCCGTCATGACTGCCACGCTGTTCCCAACCAAGACCGTGACTGTGACCAAGACCGTTACCAGCCCCTTCACCCTTTACACCACGTTGACCACCACCGCTACCGAGACAACTGAGAGAACCAGAACCATCACCGTGACTTCGACTATAACGGTGGCGCCGCCGAGCCGTGAGAAGACGGTCACAGTCACCAAGCTCGCCACCCTTACGAGAACCGTGACTGCCACGGAGGCACATACTGTCACAGTCACCGCGACTAAGACCGTAACGGAGACTGTGACCGTCGCCCCCTTGCCCGCTCCTAGCACATCGGGGAGCTCAAGTGCTGGGAGCAGTCTCTACTACTCGGAGCCCCCGCCCCCTCCGCCGCCTCCACCGGGGGCCCCCGGTATCGGGCCGGTGAAGGTCTACACAGCCGATGGCCTCCTAGTAGTTAAGAGAATAGATGGCTACCACGGCGTCCTGAGCCTGGAGTACACTGTGGCTAGGCGGGGTTCCACCGTACTCACGCTCACAGCCCCCGGCGTAGCTGAGGAGGGTCTCGCATCCGTGTTTTTCAATGCCAGCAGAGAGGGCGTGGTTATCGCCTGGGATGAGGCTTCTGTCGCGGAAAAGCTAGGCCCCGGCGTATACGAGTTCAACATCTACGGCGCCGAGGGCAAGGGATGGAGCTGCATACTCGAGTCCGAGCCGCCCCTCCTGGCCGTTAGGAGCTGCACCGAGATGAACTATATCACCGCCCCGATACCCGTGGCGCCCGGCACCGGGAGCTACGATACCATAGCCTCTGCCATCGTACTCGGGATAAACGAGACGAGCCTCGCAGCTGTGAAGGCCGCGCTCTACGGCTCCACCAGGGCCACGGGCCCGTGGGCAGCCTGGGAGGCACTAATGTGGACAGAGCAGAACACACAGTACGACTACGCTAAGATGAAGCTGCTGGGCAGCGGCGTCGAGGTAGGGGTCTACGGGCCCCTAGGCTTCCTCAAGAAGAGGAGCGGTGTGTGCAGCGACTACGCTGTCTTCCTGGCAGCCGCGACGCTCAGCCAAGGGCTGGACAGCTACATCATCCTCTTCCCCCGCGCCATGCACGCCGCCGCTGCTGTCGCGCTCAACAGGACACTATTCGTCCTCGACCAGAGGCTTCCTCCGATAGAGCTCCAAGACTACCTCCAGTACGTTGACCCCCTCGAGACGAGACTGGTAATCTACCACCTCCACCTGGCCGGCGCAGGCGTCTACGTCGTAGGCTACACTCTGAGCACTAGGAGCGTGATAGACAGGTTTCCCACGGATCATCTGACGAAGGCCGAGGAGGAGAGGGTGGTGGAGAAGTTGTCAGCAACAACCGGGATGGAAGAGAACCCGGCGCTGCTCACCGTCCTTGAAACCGGGCTGGGGGGCGCCTTCACCGCGTACTCGCTTCCAAGGCTACCGGGGCTAGCTGTGGAGCAGCCGCCGGTGCCGCTAGACCGTGCCTACAGCCCGGTGTTCGCGGAGCAATGGGCCACTTGGCTGGCCTCAAAGGCCGCCGAGATGATTAGAACCTATTTCCCTAGCGCCATGGGTGGCTCATTCGCGCTCCTGGTGTCCGACAGCTCTAATGCTACGCGCGTAGAGGTCTACGCTGTAAAGCAGCGGGGCTTCCACGTGAGCACATCCCTTGCGGCCCCCTACCTCTACATCAAGTTGTCCACCTCGGAGCCTATAACCAGCCCAGAGACCCAGGTGGTGCTAAACCTCTACAGGCGGGAAGGCGGCAACACAACGCTATGCGGCATGATAGTGCCGCCCGGCTACACCTCACCGCTGCCCCACATAGTGGCACACAAGTGGATCGCCGCATCCAACACCGTACTGATAGAAGTCGATATGGCGAGGCTGCTGGACCTAGTCTCGACAAGCTGCGGCGGCAAGGCATACCTAGGCGTCTGGCTGAGAGACAACCTGATCTACGTGCTCCACGTCAAAGCAAAATAGCCCGGCCTGCTCAGCAGCAGCCATCTCCTTATAATGCTTTGAGCATCGCTTGTGCTACACTAGCCCTGGAAGAGCCTTGCCGGCACGGAAGGGTAAGCTAAGCCTATGGGAGGCAACAGCTATCGCGGTCGGTATAATAATCGGCGCTAGCATTTTCTCCATACTCGGCGTGGGCGCCGAGATAGCTGGAAGAAACCTGCCGCTAGCCTTCGCGTTGGCGAGCGCCGCGGCGACGCTAGTGGCCTACTCCTACGCTAAGCTCGGCTCGAAGTTCATATCCAATGCCGGCCCCATAGAGTTTATCGTTAGGGGCATCGGTGACAACATTTTCACCGGGATGCTGGCATTCCTCTTATGGTTCACCTACGTGGTATCCATATCGCTGTTCGCGGTAACCTTTGCCGGCTACTTCCTGGCGCTCTTCCACCTACAGCACAGCTATGTCAACATGGCTATAGTGGAGGTAGCAATAGTAATAGTGTTCACTATACTCAACTTCTTCGGCTCCAAGGCAGTGGGCAGGGCTGAAAGCCTCATAGTGGCCGCGAAGCTTGGCATACTAGGGCTCTTCATCATAGCTGGCATCTGGACTATACATCCAAGCTGGGTAGTCCCGCAGATGGACAGCAAGCACCTCATGGGCGCCATCTACGCCATGACCATATTCTTCTTGAGCTACACGGGGTTCGGACTAGTCACAAACGCTTCAGAGGACATAGAGGAGCCCGAGAAAAATGTACCGAGAGCAATATACTTGAGCCTAGTGATAGTAACCATAGTCTACATATCTATCGCGATAGTAGCCGTGGGCAACCTGCCGATAGAGGAACTAGTTAAAGCCAAGGACTATGCCCTGGCCATGGCAGCTAAACCGTTCCTAGGCGAGTTCGGATTCACGCTGATCTCCATAGGCGCACTGCTATCAACAAGCAGCGCGATAAACGCGACCCTCTATGGCGGCGCTAACATAGCCTACGCTCTGGCTAAGAAGGGTGAACTGCCTCGAGTGTTCGAGCGCAAAGTATGGTTCGGGGAGCCCGAGGGCCTCTACATAACAGCGTTGCTCGGCATATTCTTCGCCCTCTTCTTGAACCTTGATGGCATCGCCGCAGTGTGCAGCGCCACCTTCATAAGCACCTATATAGCGGTCATCGTTGCCCACTGGAAGCTCGCGGACATAACCCGCGGCAACCGCGGCATAATAGCGCTAAGCCTAGCAGTGGTGCTGGCCATATTCGCGCTACTGATGAAGCTTCAATGGGACACTAACCAGAGAGCCTTCTACACGACAGTCGGCGTCTACACAGCGTCCCTGGTGATAGAGTATGTGTATAGGAGGCTAACAGGCAGGACCCTTAAGGAGCGGATTGCCTACGTACCCTCGACCAAGGAGATGAGGAGGAGGATGAAGCTCTAGCAGCCCGGAGGCCCTCCTGCCCGGGTGAGCAGCTTTTTCAAGACCGGGGACAGCCTCTCGTCTCTGAGGATCAGGTAGCCGTCCCTTATCTCTACGGTGCCTCTGGCCTCCAGGTTCTCGATAAACCTCGTAAGCCTATCCAGTACGTCGCCCTTGCAAACGAGCACTCCCCTCTCTTGTGCCATCCTAACCTCCTCTACTAGCTCCTCTACCCTTACCTTGCCACGGTTAAGGAGGAGCGAGAGAACGAAGGCCTCCAGCCCCATACGCCCGACCAAGGGACGCTCTCCCACCTAATTCATTTACCATCCCCCTCAGCCCTGCACGCCATAAAGGCTCTCGCAACCATGCGGGCGAGTTGCCCTGGACCCATGGAGAGGCTAGGCCTCGGCGCACCGGCTACCTCACTGTGGCCTCCGCCGCCAAGCTGGCCGGCCACACAGCTGGCATCGGCACCGCCCATGGTTCTTATGCTGAGGCCCCTGGGGTAGGCTATCACTGCCACGTCCACGTCGCCGGGGACTAGGCCGGCACGCTCCAGGTCGCAGCCGCTTATCTCCGGCGGCGGCACAAGAACCGCGACCTTAACGCCCTGGAACTCGTATCGGAAGAGCCTGGTGGAGCCCCGGAGCCTCCCAAAGTACTCCTCCGCCCTCTTCTCGTAGACCTCCCCGGCCCAGTCCGGCCAGAGGATGCCGGAGGCCAGCGCCTCAGCAGCCCTGGCGGCAGACCTGGGGCCTAGGATGCGGAGCACTATTCTCCACTTCTCCGCCAGGGGGTGCGGGCGGCAAGAGTCGTCGGCTAGGGCTATCTCAACTATTTTCTCGGAGACGGGGTCGCCTCGGCACCTGACGGCGAGGCAGGCTATGTCCGCCGTTACCCTTCTCCTGTCAAGCACCAGGACGGCGCCCGCCTCCTCAAGCATCCTCCTAGACTTCTCTTCCCAGGCGTGGTGGTCGAACCATACAAGCCTCCCAAGGCGGAGCGCAGAGGCTATTGAGGCTGCATCACCGCTCCCCCCGGGGCTCAGGTCGGCCACCACGACGGCGCCCAGGGGCCCGGACGAGCGTAGGGCGCGGACAATGCTCCTCCTAGCTGATCTAGCCCCTGTTGGGAGGAGCTTCACCGACGCGCCCCAGCGGCGGGCGGCTCTAGCAACGACGGCGGCCGCCCCGATGCCGTCAAGGTCTATGTGGTGCACTATGGTTATCCTCCTAGCCTTGGCTATTACCTCCCTAGCCCTAGCGTAGGGGGTGCTAGACTCAGCCGCCAAAAATCTCACCGTGCCTCTCCGTAGACAGCAGTACCCCATATTGCCCCCGTTGCTGCGTGAAGCGTTGCGGCCGGAGCCACAAAACTGATACAGTGTCTAGTGGATACGGCCCTTGTCCAAGAGGCCCAGGAGCTCGTCGATGCTGATCTCCGCCAGCCCTGCCATGTAGTCGGCGGCGCCGTAGCTTAGGAGTAGGCGGCTGCGGTCAAGCCTCCATATGCCGCAGGGGAATATCGTGTAGGAGCGGTCGCCGTACACCTCGTATAGGGTCCTGGGCTCCATTATGTACCTTGGCGTCACAGCATTGACTACCAGTCCCTCGCCGGATTCCTCGAGCTCGGCGGCGAAGAGCCTGTAGGCTGTCAAGCTCTTATCAACGCCATGGAGGAAGGCAAGTATCTTCCCTCCACCGAGCCTTATAGGCGGGGTAGCCCAGCCTATCTTCGCCTCGAACCGTGCGGGCTCCATCACCAGCGCTGTCTGGCCAAGCACCAGTTCGCGTATGTTCTCTCCCGGCTGCTCTATAAGCTCTGTGAGTGTCTTCTTGTCCACCTTGCTTGCCACGAGGTAGAACTTTTCGTCGACCAAGTGCAGCCTGTGGAAGAAGTATATGCTTTCACCCATGTCTACGAAGAACGCGTTCTTAGCCGTGATCACTTGTTCCTGGAGTCTACCGGACAATGTTGTTACAAGCTTCTTGTGCCACCTGCTGTCGCTGATTCTGACCGCGGTAACGGGTATTGTCCTAATTCTCCCCTTTATCGGCTCAAAGTAGTATCTCGTCCTACCGGTGTAGGTCATTAGGAGCTTGTCGCCGAGCTTATAGACCCTCGGATCCTCGGTGCCCCAGAAGTCGTACTGGGTTGACGGGTAGACCACTAGCCTACCCGAGTAGTAGTTAAGGTTCACATCCCCCGTCTCTATGTCATCTAGCGGTATCTTGACCTCGGCTATCGCGGAGACATACTTGTAGTAGCCCACTATTACTCTAACGTATAGTCTCGCCTCGCCATCTATTATCGCCAGCGCCGGGTTGAAGGCAGCTATAGGGTTACCCACCGGGTGATCGTTGATATAGAGCCTTTTAGGCGATATGACGCCGATGCGGCGCGCTATGTCCTCTGTCTCTGGGTGCCTGATTCTCTCCGCCTCTTCGCTCCCCGGCACCCGGGGGAAGAGCCCCGCGTACGCCAAAGAGCCCCGGCCCCGCCCCTAAAGCTAGGGACGCGGGCCCCCTCCTGCCTTGACGCTAAATATTACGCTATTCCCGCAGCATAGTAGTGGCCGACACTGTAGTGGTAGATGCTGTAGTCTGCAAGCCTCCCCGTCGCCGGATCAATGGGATAGAAGCTCATCTCCAGGGGGTAGGCGAGAGCCGATGCAAGCTCGTCTGCCACACGTTTGGCCAGATCGGGGGAGGCGAAGCTCGGGGCATAGGCTAGCACTTCTGCAGGCTCCACGGGGGGCAGCGGCGTCTCGAGGCTCTCTAGCCACGACATATTATCCTCGAGCAGCTCCAGGGCTATCCTTGCTACGAGGTCCGCCCTGGCCTCCCTGGTCAGCTCAAGCCTCCAGGCCCCTCTCATCGAATAAACTAGCTGCTTAGTGTCGCGTTTGCACATCCTTGCCGCAAAGAACTTGTCTATAAGCGTCTCGAGGCCCTCCCAGTCCGGCCTCATGTTAGCCTCTCTAGCCTTCCTCGCCAGGCGTGCCGCGTCAAGCCTCCGGCTACATATTGCTTCTATATCGTCAGACACTATCTGAAAGATCATGGATTCGAGCTTGACGTTCCTCACTATGAAAATGTCTCCCCGGACATCGAATAAATCGTCTAGCAGCTTCTCTAGGAGAATGCGCACCAGGACACTTTCCACCCTATACTCGTCAAGCTTTTGTACGTCTATCTCCCACTCGGCCACTGGTACGGCCGCCGTCTCGTATTCAAGCGTTATCATGCGCAGAAGGTTCCTTACCTCGTCCTTCTTAACTTTGTTTATCTTGGAAAGCCATTTTATTACGTCCTTGTCAAAGCTGCCAGGCTTGTAGAGGAGTGCGCGGCGGCAGCGCTCACAGACAGGCGTTATCTCATAGAGGACTGCCCTACCCCTCATCGCGCCATGGGCGACGTGGTACCTCCAATACTCCCACGCATCAACAGCCCTGCGGCCGCAGAAGGGGCACCTCCCTCGGGAAATGGTCTCCATAAGCTCCCTTATAGAGCCCAACAGTGTCTCAAGAGTATCCACGTCTATGCCGAAGAGCCTCGAGAGGAGCAGAGGGTCTATCCTAGCCAGGACCCGGAGAGTAGCAGACTCTAGAGCCGGAGGCCTAGGCCTGGGGCACAGCTTGCTGAGCACGCTGCATGGATGCGAGTACAGCTCAACCAGCGGAACCGTCATATCGCATCGCCGACCCTCCTTCCCAAGGGGGCTCAAAGGAGCCTAGATGAACCAGTTTCTATCCACAGCTTCCTTCGCCTAACCTGGAGCAATATAAGCTTCCCCGGCACATGACACTGGGGTGAACTCGCGTGGCGCCTCCCGGGTACCGGGACGCCAGGGGGAAGTGGTACTACCTCCTTCACCCCCGGCCGGTTTACATCATAGCCGCCGAGGCCGCCGGCAAGGCAAACTTTATGGCGGCTAGCTGGGTTATGCCGCTGAGCGAGGAGCCCCCAAGGATAGTCTTGGCGCTCGACAAGGAGTCCTATACTGCACGTCTGATAATAGACTCCAACGTGTTCACAGTAAACGTGCTCGGTGTGGAGTGGCGCGACTTCATCTATACTGCCGGCACCACGACCGGAGCTAGGGTAAACAAGGAGGAGGCCCTTGGAGCCAAGCTGGCCAGGGATACCGCTACTGGCGCGCCTAGGCTAGAACACCCACGACCCCTCGGAGTCATAGAGGCCAGGCTCTACCGCCTCCTAAGCGATATAGCCGAAGACGTACACCTTGTCATAGCAGACGTGGCTGCAGCCTACGCCGACCCGGAGCACTTCAATCCCCGCTATGGCTGGAACCTCAGGGAGACGCGGATAGCTATGCATGCCGCGGGCAGGGGCTTCACAACCAACAACGGGCTGCTGACGGCGAGGCGCCTCATAAACCCCTAGCTTCATACCCCTAAGGCTTCGAACGATGAGGCCTTACGTGCAGCGGGTGCCTAGCAAAAAGAGGGGATAGCGCCGGGCTCAGCCTTTGGTTACGGCTATTGGGCGTAGCCTCACTACTATCTTCGCTATGCCTACTTTCTCGGCTACATAGGCTACGCGGTCTACGTCCTTGTAGGCCTCGGGCATCTCCTCCACAACGGTGGCACGGTTGCTGGCACGGAGGAGTATTCCCTTCCTCTCCAGCTCGGCTATGACCTCACGGTAGCTCTTGCTCCTCTTCGCGGCCGCGCGGCTCATCCAGCGGCCTGCGCCGTGAGGCGCGGTGTACCAGGCCCTGGCGCCAGTGGGGACGCCTACGAGTATATAGCTGGCCGTGCCCATGCTGCCAGGTATGAGGACCGGCTGGCCTATGGCCTGATAATCCTTGGGTATCTGTGGATGACCTGGCGGGAAAGCCCTGGTGGCGCCCTTCCTGTGCACCACTAGGGTCTTCCTCTTGCCGTCGACGTCGTGTTCCTCTACCTTGGCTATGTTGTGGGCCACGTCGTAGACGAGCCTCATGCCAAGCTTGTCGGGGTCGGTGTGGAACACGTTCTTGAAGCTCACCCGTGTCCAGTAGGTTATGAGCTGCCTGTTGGTCCACGCGTAGTTCGCTGCCGCAGCCATGGCCTTCATGTAGCGCTCGCCCTCCCTACTTTTAATCGGCACGCTGGCCAGCTCCCTGTCCGGCGGCCTTATTCCGTACTTCCTCATCGCGCGCTCCATTATCATTAGGTAGTCGCTTGCCACCTGGTGGCCTAGGCCCCTACTTCCGGTGTGTATCATGACAGTTATCTGGCCCTCGTGCGTGATGCCCATGGCCTCGGCTATCTTCGGGTCATAGATCTTGTCGACGACTTGTACCTCGAGGAAGTGGTTGCCGCTGCCCAGGGTGCCCAGCTGGGGTGCGCCACGTCTCTTGGCTCGGTCACTGACGGCGGAGGCGTCCGCCAGATCCCAGCTGCCCCTCTCCTCTATGTGCTCCGGGTCCTCGGGCCAAGCGTAGCCCTTCTCTACGGCCCACTCGACGCCCTCATTGAGAACCCGGTTCAGCTCCTGTATGCTAACCCTCACCTTGCCCGTGCTGCCCAGGCCGCTGGGCACGTTTCTGAATATCTCGTCTATCAGTTCGCGGAGCTTCGGCTTAACGTCCTTTATGTCGAGGTCTGTCCTTATGACGCGGACGCCGCAGTTGATGTCGTAGCCCACGCCGCCGGGGCTTATCACGCCATTCTCCTCGGGATCCATGGCGGCGACGCCGCCTATGGGGAACCCGTAGCCCTGGTGGCCGTCGGGCATCACGAGGCTGTACTTCTGTATCCCGGGGAGGCAGGCCACGTTGGCGGCCTGGACGAGCGTAAGGTCGCCCTTCATCTTCTCCAGCAGGAACTCGTCGGCGAAGATCATCGATGGAACCCTCATGCACGGCTTGGCGCCCTTAGGTATCATCCACTCGAAGGGGCTCAGCTTCTGCAGGGGAATCCTCGCGCTCACGCCTCAACACCCTCTGAGAGGCTTCCCAGCCCCTCCCCCGGCCCTGGGGACTGATAAGAGCAACCCCTTTGACGCGCGTGCAAGGAGGCGGTGGCTTAGAGGCGGCTCCTTTTCCGCACCTCCTCCGGCCTGAACCCCAGCTCCTTCAAGCACTCATCGACGCTGCAGCCGTACTTCATACACCTCATGAGGCAGTGGAAGTAGGCCAGGGTCTCCGGGTCCGCGCCGCGGAGTAGGGCCTCAGCCTCCATCCGGGCACGGTCGTAGACGTCGTAGCAGCCCTTCTCGAAGAGTAGTTGAGCCAGCTCAGCCATCCTGGCACCGGCTTCCCTGCGGGCCCCCTCCTCGGCCCTGCTCTTCTCCTCGACAAGTCTCGCCTCGAAGCTCCTCCTATGCTTTTCCAGCACCCTGCTGCAGATGAGCGCGCAGGCGGCGACGCCGGCGATGAAGCCTACCAGGGCCTCGGCCAGCGGCAACCCCCCATGCCGGCTCCTCCTCTAGGCCACAGGGGCCCTGGATAAACCGTGGCTACGCCCCATGGAGGCGGCGGGTCGGGCCAGCTCACCCTCACCGCAGCGGCCCCCGGAGGGAGGGGCCTCGGCGTGGTGGGCTCCGTCACCCCCGCCGCCTGTAGCATGGGACTGCTGTGCAGCGGCTAGTATCTTATGGTGAAGTCGCTGTACTCGCCCCGGTAGGGCTCTATCTCTGCGACGAGCTTCTCAACCTTTGCCGCTGGTGGGCCGCGGAGCGCCCACTTGACCACCTCCTCTACGGCCTTCCTGGGGCCTTCTAGCACGGCTTCAACGCTGCCGTCAGGTACGTTGCGCACCCAGCCCGTTACGCCATAGTGGCGGGCGACCTCCTTCATGGTGGCGCGGAACCAGACGCCTTGAACCCTGCCATAGACGCGGAGGTGGACGCGCATCGGCTCCTCGTCTCTGGGGTCTGGACGTCCGGGGCTCCAAAGCCAGGCCACAGCGTCTCCACCCCCTCCTCGGCGGAAGCTAGATGTCTACGACGAACTGTACACGCCAGCAGCCGTTCTCCTTCAGTATCTCCATCATGGCATATGTCATGGCTTTAACTATTGTGCGGTGAGGGTGCTTTTCCGGGCTGAATTGCTCGCCCCACGCGTGGCCCCTGAGCCTGTAGCTGCCCTCCTCGAGCCTCTCTATGGGCTCAACCTTGAACCGGGAGAAAACCAGGCCCTCGCTGTCCGTGTAGAAGAGGAGCCCGTCTATCCACTTGTAGAGGAGCTGGTAGAGGTCCTCGCCTGTCTCCTCGACGACGCGCTCCTCCCTAGGCTCCACCCTTGAGGTGTCAGTCATCACCTCGTAGACCCCGAGGGCGGCTTGCTCGAAGGCCTCCTCGAGGCTCCTGCCCCGCGCAACTATTATCACATCAGCCGGATGCGGTGCATGGGCCCAGCCGGGGCACTTGAGCTTAGCCAAGGTCTCCTCGAGTTCCTTCATTATGTCCTCGTAGGGGCCGCTCTTCTCCTCCGCCACCTAGCTCACCCCGAGCCCCTAGACCCGTATCCGTCCCAGCATAGTATCTGAAGGGGTTAACCCTGCCGCTTGCCTCGCAGCCCCTACGAGGCCGCTCCTAACGGCCCCTAGCGAACGGATGCCCGTCTCGTCCTCTATTGTGCATTGATAGGCTTCCGTCGGCATGCAGGGGTCTCTGCGCCCCTGCGGAGGTATGTGAGCGGTGCTGCGCTGGGCTTTTATCCCGTAGAGTGGCTGATTGGCGTCCATGGTGATGTCCATTATCCGTGCGGCGTCCCGAGCTGGGCGGTAGGTATAGCCCTCTGGACGTCGAGGACTGGGTTCTCAGGTTCTGGGAGGAGGACGAGATATACCGGCTCGTGAAAAGGAGGACGTGGGACGAAAGGGAGGGTGCTCCGCTCTTCGCGTTCCTTGAGGGACCGCCGACCGCCAACGGGTACATGCATGTTGGCCACGCCAGAGGCAGGACGCTGAAGGACGTGAAGCTCCGCTATGCTAGGATGAGGGGCTACCGTGTCTGGGATCAGGCGGGCTGGGACACCCAGGGCCTGCCCGTGGAGCTCGAGGTGGAGAAGAAGCTGGGCATGAGAACCAAGAGGGATATAGAGAGGTACGGCGTCGAGCGCTTCATAGAGGAATGCAAGAAGCTTGTGGACTACTACCTCAACCACTGGGTGAAGGCTAGCAAGAGGCTGGGCCTCTGGCTGGACTACGATCACGCCTACGAGACTAGACACCCGCGCTACATAGAGACCGTCTGGATGTTCGTGAAGAGGGCGGCGGAGAAGGGGCTGCTCTACGAGGGCCGCCGCGTCGTGCCCCGCTGCCCCCGCTGCGGCACCGCGCTGAGCAGCCACGAGGTGGCGCAGGGCTACGAGACCGTCGAGGATCCAAGCCTGTACTTCAAGCTCCCCGTGGAGGGGCTTGAGAACACCTACCTCGTGGCCTGGACCACCACGCCCTGGACGATAATAGCAAACGAGGCCGCCGTGGTGCACCCCGACGAGTGGTACGTCTTCGTAGCTGTGGGCGACGAGGTTTGGATACTCGCCGAGAAGAGGCTGGAGGCCTTTGCCAGGGAGGTGGGTCTGGAGGGCTACAGGGTAATAGACAGAAGGAAGGGCAGCAGCCTCGTCGGCATGAGGTATAGGCACCCGCTGCTAGAGGAAGTCCCCTACCACGCCCGGCACGAGCCCCCTTACCACACCGTGCTGGCCGCCGACTGGGTTACGATGGAGGACGGCACCGGCGTTGTGCACGCCGCCCCCGCACACGGTCCGGAGGACTTCGAGCTCGGGAGGAAGCACGGCCTGGAAGCTTACACGCCCCTCAAGGAGGACGGGTACTTCGGCTCCGAGGCGGGCGTGTTTAAGGGCCTCTGGTTCGAGGACGCCAACGAGAAGGTCGTGGAGGCGTTGAAGAGGAAGGGGCTGCTCGTCCACCTGGGCACCGTGGTGCACGAGTACCCGTTCTGCTGGCGCTGTGGCACCAGGCTCTTCTACTACGCGTCGAGGCAGTGGTTCATAAGGATAAGCGAGCCCGTGCGGAGGAGGATGGTTGAGGAAGTCGAGTCTATGCGCTGGGCTCCCAGCTGGGCCGTGAAGAGGATGAGGGACTGGGTGGAAAACGCCAGGGACTGGTGCATAAGCAGGGAGAGGTACTGGGGCACCCCGCTACCCGTGTGGCGGTGCACCAGCTGCGGCCACACTGTGGTAGTCGGCAGCCTAGAGGAGCTCAGGAAGCTCGCCACGAACCCCAGTGAGGTGCCCGAGGACCCCCACCGCCCCTACATAGACCGCGTCGTCCTCCGCTGCCCGAAGTGCGGGGACGAGATGAGGCGCGAGCCCTTCGTCCTCGATGTTTGGATGGACAGCGGCGTCGCCCACACCGCCGCCCTCCGGCAGTACGGGTGGCTCCACCTCTGGGAGAAGCTCTACCCCTACCGGTGGATAACGGAGGCCGCCGACCAGACTAGGGGCTGGTACTACACGCTGCTCGTGACCGGCGTGGTGTGGCACGAAAAGGCGCCCTAACGACA
>CAZIWH010000019.1:0-11983 GCA_964542985.1 uncultured Hyperthermus sp.
CCTCGACAAGTTCGAGGGAGCAGAGAAGACCATTGGCAGCGAGATGAAGAGCATAGGAGAGGTAATGGCGATAGGAAGGAACTTCCTCGAGGCCCTCCAGAAGGCGATAAGGATGCTTGACATAGGGGAGCCCGGCCTGGTCGCCGGCCCCCGCTACGAGGAGCCCGAGTCCAGGACAAGCGTCATGGATAGGCTGAGGCGCCGCGAACCCTACTGGCCCATATGGGCGGCGAAGGCCTTCAAGCTCGGCGCGATAGTGGATGAGGTCTACGAGGCCACGGGAGTGGACCCCTACTTCCTCGAGCAGATAAGGGAGGCAGTGGAGCTGGCTGAGAGGCTCCGCCGCACCAGGCCCGGCAGAATGGAGTTCTACGAGCTGGTGGCGGAGGCGAAGAGGCTAGGCTTCAGCGACGAGCAGATAGCCAGGCTTACCAGGATGAGCGAAGACGAGGCCAGGAGGGCGAGGAGGAGCATAGGCCTAGAGAGGCCCGTGGTCCGGCAGATAGACACGCTCGCAGCCGAGTGGCCAGCCGAGACAAACTACCTCTACATGACGTACAGCGGCTACCTCGACGACACCCCGAAGACCAGTGGGAAGCCGAGGCTCGTGGTGCTCGGAGCCGGCGTGTTCAGGATAGGTGTCTCCGTGGAGTTCGACTGGGGCGTTGTGACGTTCAGCGACGAGGCCCGCCGCCTCGGCTACGAGGTCGCGGTGGTGAACTACAACCCGGAGACCGTGTCAACGGACTGGGATGTTAACGACAAGCTCTACTTCGAGGAACTCACCCTGGAGAGGGTGCTAGACATCTATGGCTACGAGAACCCGGTCGGCCTCATAGCGTTCCTCGGGGGCCAGATAGCGAACAACTTGGCGAAGAGCCTCGAGGACCACGGCGTCAGGCTGCTCGGCACCCCGGGCAGCAGCGTTGACAGAGCGGAGAACCGCGCCAAGTTCTCGAAGCTGCTCGACGAGCTGGGCATAGCCCAGCCCCCCTGGATCGCGGCGGCGAGCCCCGAGGAGGCCCTCCGGTTCGCCGAGGAGGTGGGCTACCCTGTCCTAGCGAGGCCAAGCTACGTGCTCAGCGGCTCAGCCATGGCCGTGGCGTGGAGCCCCGAGGAGCTGAAGGCGATAATCTCCAGGGCTGTCAAGGTGTCCCCCAGGTACCCGGTAGTTGTGTCCAAGTTCCTCGAGGACAGCGTAGAGGCCGAGATAGACGCGGTGGGGGATTCTAGGACCGCGGTGGGCGCGGTGATAGAGCACATCGAGCCCGGCGGCGTGCACAGCGGCGACTCAACGATGGTGCTGCCCTGGCATAGCCTCCCAGACGCGGCCGTGAGGGAGATGACGCGGGTGGCGGTGGCGCTCAACGAGGCCCTGGGCATCAAGGGTCCCTATAACATCCAGTTCCTCTACAGCCGGGGCCGTGTCTACGTTGTTGAGCTGAACCTCCGCGCGAGCCGCTCCATGCCGTTCACCAGCAAGACCACCGGCTACAACCTCGTCCGCGCCGCGGCGGAGACCTCGCTCCGCGGCAGGATAGAGACCATGCCTAACTACGCCCTAGAGCTTGTGGAGGGCTTCAAGCTCCTAAGGCCCCGCAGCTACTACGGCGTCAAGAGCCCCCAGTTCAGCTGGCACAGGATAAGGGGCGCCTACCCCGGCCTCGGCCCAGAGATGAGGAGCACCGGCGAGGCCGCGGCCCTCGGCAGGAGCCTAGACGAGGCCCTGCTGAAGAGCTGGCTCAGCGTCCACGGCAACCATTGGCCGCCGCGAGGCAGCAGGGTGCTGGCCTATACCCCGGTCGGCAGGGGCGCCCGGCTCCTCGGCGAGGCGGCAAGGATGCTGGCGGAGCTGGGCCACGAGCCCATAACCCTGGAGGGCATGGAGGCTGACGGGCTCCCAGTGGTGCCGACGAGCAGGGCAGTGGAGATGATAAAGAACGGGGAGGTGGGCCTTGTCCTCACCACCGGCTACGCGCCTAACCGGGACTACGCGGTGCGCCGCGCGGCAGTGGACTTCAACACCCCGCTGGTTCTCGACGCGCGGCTTGCCCACCGCCTAGCCCAGGCCATGGCGAGGCTGCGCAGCCCCCAGGCCCTGGAGGCCCTGGAGCTGCGGGACTACTGGCGCCTAGACGGCGGCGAGGGAGGCGCGTGAACAGTGAAGCTCAGCCTCGTGGTGGATGTGGTGAGGCTCGAGGAGAGGCTCCTCCAGCGCGAGCTCTCGACGTGGGCCAGCGTGGAGGCTCTAAACCTGCGGAAAGAGCCCCTCCCCTACGGGGGCCTAGAGGCCGACGCCGCGGTGATAAGGCCGATAAGCATGTACCTCGCCGCCTACGCCGCCGCCGCCTACGAGGCCTCCGGCATCACAGCGGTGAACTCCTCGGAGACCATAGTCGTGGCGGGGGACAAGGCGCTCACCTACTCCCGGCTCGCGGCCGCAGGCCTCCCCGCGCCCACAACGCTGCTCGCCGCAACCCCCGAGGCCGCCCTCGGGGCCGCGGAGAAGCTAGGCTACCCCGTGGTGCTCAAATCCCCCGTGGGCAGCTGGGGACGCCTCGTCGCGAGGGCCCGGGAAGAGGAGAAGCTCCAGCAGCTCGCCAGGCTCCGCAGCGCCCTACCCTGCACTCCTCAGAGAACCATGCTCGTCCAGCCCCTCCTCGAAACCAACGGCACGGACATCAGATGCATAGTCGTCGCCGGCGAGCTGCTAGGCTGCATAAAACGCACAGCAGCCAGGAAAGGGGAGTGGAGGAGCAACGTAGCGCTAGGAGCCAGCGTGGAGCCCCATGGCCCGGACGGGGAGCTGGAGGAGCTGATGCTACGCGCCGCTGAGGCCGTGAAAGGCTTCTTCGTCTCCGTAGACGTCTTCGAGACCAGGGAGGGCTACCTCGTAAACGAGGTAAACGGCGTCCCAGAGTTCAAGGGCTTCATGAAAGCCACCGGCCTAAACCCCGCAAAGGCGCTCAGCAACGCACTCCGCCGCACCCTCAAGAAGTAGAGGAGCCTCACAGCACGCCGTCAGCCGGGCCCAGCGGCTTCTCCAACCCAGCCCGGCGCTCACCCGGAAAATCGTCTCCGCGAAGGAAGCTCATCTTGAACGGGCAAGTAAGGGGGCTTAGTTAGACAGCTACTGTTAAAGGACAAGGAGACTCGTAGAAGCTTAGGAGAACCCACCCCGGGAGGACACTCCATTAAACGAAGATAGCCGAAAACGATGCCCGGCCCAGGGGAAGGGATCCATGGCTACAGTAGCGGTTTCCCTCGAGGAGCTGCTTGCAAGGCTCAGGGCGGCCGCTAGGCTGGCTGAGAGGCCGCACAAGGAGAACCTGGAGCTGTTCACCGAGGAGGCACGGCGGCTGCTCTCCAGAGGCGACGTGAGGGACGCCGCAGAGAAAGCGTGGGCAGCCTACAAGAGCCTACTGGGCCTCATACTAGCAACCCGCGGCCTCCCCCTCATAGAGGAGAGGATAAGGAGGACCTGGGAACAGGAGGGAGCAGCCAGGGCAGAGAAGCTGCTGGAATGGTGGAGCGGAACCGGCCTACTAGTGCCATCGGCGGGACAAAAACTCGACACCATAGTGAATTTGGCCGTGGAGGCCACGGGGGATAAAGAGATAGCAGCCAAGCTACATGTTGCAGCCCTCCTACACGTATTCTTCTACCACGGCCCAGAGATAGCCGTGGTAAGCGAAAGGAGAGCAGCAGAGGCAGTGCAAGACCTAATAGACTGGGTGAAAAAGAAAGCTAAGCAGTACAAGCTACTCCAGCCATAGCATCCCAGGGCTCCAGCTACCCTAGTACACGTCTTCAAAACCATGAGCAACTTCGATAACCTAGCGAGCCGGGCTCCGGACATGCTATAGGGGAATCATATAGGACTCCGAAGGATCTCACCAGGACTAAGAATCATCCCCGGCGCTAGACATGAAGACGCCTCTGAACCTTCAACTAGGGTAGCCGACGAGATAACTCTACTAACCTACCGCCTGTGAACGAAGCGAGTGCGGCCCCGTATTCGGTCAGCATCACTCGTCACTTTGAACCCCCTGGGGCGCTACATGGGCGGTTACGGCAGATCGTTTGGAGCAGCCATAGTCCAGCAGGAAAATAGCGGGAAAAATTCGCAGAAAAACCGTCAAGTAGCGAAAACCTCTGCTACACGCTGTAGACACGCCTCATCCACTGCCGCCCTTATCCGTGGGCAGGTAGTGAGGCGGGGACGGCGGCCCAGCGTAGACGGGGTTGAACACGACCTCGTAGCCCATCAGCAGGGGCGACCAGTACTCCGGGTGATCAAGGGTTGTTATCTTGTAGACAACTATATGCACCTGCCTACCCGGTGGCGGCTTGTTGCTGCGATCGAGCTCAACCTTAGTTGCAGACAGATGCACATCCGTGTATGCATAGTTGACAAATGCAAGCGCAGCCCTCACCCACGGGTTTGCCGTGATGAACTTTCCTATCAGTATTATTATGAGCTGCTTGATTGCCGGCGCGCCCAGCTTGTAAAGGGCTCCTGCAAGCGTACCCGCAGAGAAGACCCCTTGCGTGACACTGCTATCAACAACTTCGTCGTCAAGGAGGCTGTAGGCTGTGATAGTCTTGTCGTATATCTCTACTTCAGTATATCCGCCTTCACCCAGCTCGCTAAACACTTCGTTAAGTAATGTCTCGTATCTTTCCCTATCAGTGTCGGGGCAGACGAGCACGCCCTTAAGGGGTTTGCCGAGCAACGGTTTAATGATCTTATCGTGCACTATTGGCGTGAATAGTGGCAGGGGCTTTACTAGCCAGAAGTCGAGGTAGCGGCCGAGCCTCGTACTGTATACCCTCACGGGCTTAGTGCTGTACTCCACGTAGACGCCGTCGCCTAGGTACTTACGCTCGATGTAAGCCATTATGTATGCCATGCAGTTGTGTTTTGCTCTCAATGCTGTGACGAACTCGGAGGACATATTCAGCGTCGCTTTATCCTCTTGTGCGCCTATCACGTAGCCTGCTATGCTTATGCCGTTAACGTAATGGGTAAACCTCGCTGCCCCCAACATGATCTTCGCTTCAACCCTGTTGTCTTCGCAGTTTTGGCCGCAGCTGGCTTCTATGAATGCTATGGGCTTGTAGCCCAGTATCTCGGTCGAGCCTTTCGGGTGCGTGGGCGTCCATGATACGTGGGTGCCGCTGAGCCTGGAGAGGAAGCCGCCCATCTCGTAGAAGCCTGGCGGGACGTGGTACCAGTTGTACACGGCGGCGCCCACTGGGTCGACGCAGTTCCTGGGGACTAGGACAGCGGTCGGCATGCGGTGGTGGAACACGTTGTAGACCTTGGCTGGGTCGGCGCCGTGCACGTGCTGCGCGAACTCCGGCGGCATCCTGGCGTTGTAGAGGCTCGGCACGGTTATTAGGTTGGACTCGTCTATCTGGAGGCCCAGGTTCTCCTTGAACCGGTAGAGGTTGTCGACCGTTATGACGTCGTAGCATGTGCTGGGAACCCAGACCTCCGGCGCCGCGCCCCCCGAGGGCCTGGCAGTGGGTGCGGGCGGGGCTGGCGGGGCCTGCCCCGTGCCCCGGTTCCTGGCTGACTGGAGCAGTGTGGCCGCGTCCACTGTGATAACGTGGACATGGTGGTACAGGTAGTAGGGGTCCTTCTCCAGGGCCCGGTAGGCCTTCACGGGGTCGTGGAGCCTCTGCAGGGCTGCGCCGTAGCCCGTGTACACCTTGGACGCTAGGAGCAGCTTCCCGTCCCTTGTGTAGAGGTTCAGCACCACTGTGAGGGCGGCTGCGTCGCCTCCACCGCTGCCGCGGGGCGGTGGGGGAGCAACGGCCACCACTCTTGGGCCGCCATGGTACTCTATTGTCACGATGCGTCCCAGGCCCCCGGGGCCGCTGGGTATGAGCTGCACTGTGCCGTAGACCGCCCCTACGCGGTCGAGGCCCTTGACTACAACCACTATGCCGCTGCCGTGGGGCATCCAGAGGTAGCCGAGGAGCCCGGCCAGGAGGAGCAGCGTAGCCGCCTGGACGGCTAGGCCGCCGCGCAACGGGGGAGCAGCCACCGTGGTTCACCGCTGTTCTCTCTCCGGCTGTATTTGGGCCTGTCTCCCTCATCGTATGGGGACACTGGACTGCTCTACAGCGTAGACCCAGCCGGGGAACGGGTATCGTGGAGGGACACTGCCCCAGGTGCAGCCCCTAATGCCTCCCGGGCCCCGGCTGTCCTGGCCTCGGAGGCCTCCTGGGGTTGCGCGGGTGGGCGCTCTGGGCGGCCAGGGTGGGCGTCACAGCCTCCATGGCCTTCCTGGCGTTGGGGCTCTATGCCGCCGTGTCTGGCAATTACTGTGTGCACATGGCTTTGATGGCTTATGGTGTGCTGTTGTTGTTCCCCTACTCGGTCGGAGTGGCCTACATAGTGTCGGGCGGCGGCCGGGGGGTGTCGGCTGCCGGCGTCCCCCTCCTCTTGGCGGCGGCCCTGCTGGCGCCCCTTGGACGCGTCGGGGCAGCTGCCTTCGCCTCCGTACTCGCCGGTGCTGCTGGCCTCGTCGACGCGGCTGAAGCGGCCCGCGGCAGGAGGGGGAGTGTCGGGCTCAGCCTGGGGCTATCCGCCGCCGCTATGGCCGGCATGGCGGTGGAGCAGGCTATGGCTGCTCTGCTTCCCCGGGCTGGCGGCTGCCTAGGCGTCATAGACGGGTTGTCGGCAGCTCTCGGGTTCCCTGTGCCCCTCGTATACGCCGTCACTGTCCACTCGTTGCCCTCCACGTTCGGCGACCGGGGCAGGGCGGCGCCGGCCGCTGCCGCCGTGCTACTGGCGGTGGCGTCCTCCATGCTGGTGCTGGTACGCCTACACGCCGGCATAGTGCTCGCCCTCGTCTCGACAATACTGTACCTCTATGGTGCCGGCTTCGACCGGCTCGGGAGATACCTGTCCAGGGCCAGGAGTGTCCGGGGGGCCGCGGGCAGGGGGCTGCTCTACTTCGCCTGGGGCCACGTGGCCGCCGCGGCCTCGGCTGCGATGCTGCTGGCCTGCGGGCTTGCAGCGCTCGCCTCTGCTGCAGGGCTCTACTGGCTCCTCCACTGCTACACCCTGGGCTTCCTCAGCATCCACGTATGGATACACGGCCCGATGATGCTCCCCGTGCTGCTCAGGCTGAGGCACCGGAGACGCTACACGCTGCTCCCCTACGTCTCCACCCTCCCGTCGGCGGCGCTATTCCCCGTCGCGAGGGAGCCGGCCCTGCTGCTCTACGTGGCAGCCCTGGCTTCCACCGTGCTCATAGTGATCTAGAGGCGGCTACACGGCGTCTACTACGCCTGCATCGCTCAGTTAATAGCCCCTTGGGGGCACACGGCTTCTTCGTGCCATGGCCTTCGAAGCTCTTTAGGCAGTGGAGAACTACGCCATGGAGACAAGAGCGTTAATCCAGGTGCATGGACGCGGCTTCTCCGAGAACAGCAGTAGCGTTGCCACGGGGATCCCCATCGCCCTCCAGCTGGGGATTAGGGCTGTGGTTAAGAGCATGTCCCCGGGGTGTCGTCTGCTAGAGGATCCATGTCGTCTCAGCATCGCATCTCTGGGCCCTAGGGGTGTCCTGATCAAGCCTAGGCTCATTAGTTGCGTCACCTAGTAGGCTGCAGTGGCCTTCCAGATTTGGGGGGAATAGGTGCTTATATCTGCGGTTTGGCCGAGTTCTGCCTAGGGTGGGCCAGGTTTGGCTCTCCGGTTGAGGGTAGGCAGGAAGGGTTACGTTATACTTCCGAAGGCGGTGAGGGAGGCTGTCGGTATAGATGAGGGCGATGAGGTTATAGTTGAGATAAGGGACGGCATACTCCTAAAGCCTGCTAGGAAAAAGGTGGACGTCGAGAAGGTTAGAGGGCTTCTGCGGGCCCACGCGGAGAGACTAAGGAGCCTGCAGGGGAGGCGCGAGCCTGCGCCGGGCGAGGCTGCAGCCAGCAGCCTCGAGGAGGAGTTTGAGCAGTGAAGGTCTTCCTTGACGCCCCGCTGCTGGTTTACCTCAACACTGTGGCCGACGATCAGCGCCGACTAGTATACGAGAACTTCTACCTCGACATGCTGTCTAGGCACAAGCTTTACACGGATGTGTTAGTGCTTGACGAGCTTATCTACGTCTCCAAGAAGAAGTACAGCGTCCCCTACGACATCACGCTAGATTTTATAGACTCCATAGTCCTACCATACGTAACAATAGTAGGCCTCGGCGAGGAAGAGTACCAAGAGGCCACGAGGCTGATGCTGAGGCACCGTCTCAAACCCTCAGACGCGCTTCACATAGCCGCCATGAAGACTAATGGAATAAGGCTCGTCGTAAGCGAGGATAGGGAACTCGACCGTGTACCCGAGGTAAAGAGGATCTGGCTAGGAACCGGGTAGGCTAGGCAGTGAAAACGGCGCCTTCTTCATAGGGATTCAAAAGTACTCCATGACTGGGCAGCCTCGCGGGGAACGTGGGAACCTTGTTTAGCAGGGAGCGCCTGGCCGCATAGCTGATTTCTACCACAAGGTGCTTAGTCCAATAATTGCTAATGCAGCGAAGCCCCGGAAGCACTAGGAGTTAAGGTGGAGCCTGCATGACATGCAGGGCGTCTTCGAGACAATGGATGCATGTCTTCGCGGTTCTGGCTGTTCTCTCGGCTGTGCCATTACTCGCAGCGCTAGCTCATCACTACCCACCGGGGGTTCACGGCTCTAGCGCTGCAGGCAACGAAGCTGCTTCGGCGACGGGGGCGGGAATGCTGAGTAACGGAAACGAGACCGCTTCGAGGGTAGTGGTCTTCGGCAAGTACTTTAACGCTGTGGAGAAACTGAAGGATATCCTTGAGAAGGCTAGGGGTATCTACCTGGACGCCCTAAGGGAGGGCAGGCGCTGGGAAGTGATGATCTATGAGCCGCTCTCTAATTTCTCGAGGCTGTTCGTGCTAAACGCGACCATAGTTGACTGGCGTACGCTAATGATCGGGCACAGCGTGTACAGGTACGTGATTGTACGCCTCTACGACTCGGCGGACAAGTTTAGCTTCGAACCCATGAGCATAGGGGTTGACAATATACTCGTGGAGCAGCTGCCGCGCAACAAGACGGTAACCTATACGGGCGTGGTGCCCCACAGCTACCTGGTACGCTACAATGGTATGGCGTGCAGGGCGAAGCTGGTCTCCGTTGGCTTCGTCGAGGCCACTCATAGGCTCACAGTGCGTGCCCGCAGGGTATGTGATGATGTCTACCTGGTCGGGTTGGCTGTCTCGGAGAAGCTGGGTAGCACCGCCTACGTGGACACGGTGTGGCTTGTGCTTGTGAAGCAGTAGGCGCCGCGCTACCCTGCTGGCCCCTGGCTCTCTCCCGGCACATTGTGCCCGCGGCTCCTCTTCTCCGACAGCTTTAGGGCGTTGAGGATCATGCGGCGGGCTGCCTGGGGTAGGCTGTGCAGCTTTTCCTCGCTGAGCCTCATTATGCCTAGCTCTATGCGGAGGATGCAGGCCCTGCACACTGGGTGGGCGCTCGGCTCGCCGCAGATGGCGCAGCGGTAGGGGACCTCCTCGTCCTCGCGCGCCAGGCCGGCCGCCTTGACTATCTTTATCGCGTTCTCTAGGCTGCGGAGGAGGCTGTACTTGAGCCCCGGGTTCTGCTCCTCTAGGCGGTTTATCATCCGTCTTATCTCCCAGCGGGGGCTGAGCCGGGCGTAGGGGCACTCCTCGAAGCCGTCGTAGAAGCCGTGGAGGATGGCGTAGAGCGTGGTCTCTTTCTCCAGCAGCTCATAGAAGGGCTTGACTTTGCGGACGAAGAGGGGGTGCCTGGCGGGCCCCGAAACCGGGGCAAGGCGGGCTACCTTCTCCCAGTCGTTACCCATTATGTTCATGAGGTAGGTCTGCACTATGTCGTCCAGGTTGTGGCCCGTCGCAACCACGGTTGCCCCCAGGCGGCGGGCGGCCCGGTTCAATAGGTAGCGGCGGAAGACGCCACAGAACGTGCACGGCTTGTAGGGGAGCCCCCTCTCAGCAGCGATCCTCACTATCTCGTCCAGCGTGTACTCCAGCTCCTCCCTGAAGCTCACGATGTGGTACTCCAGGCCCAGCTCGCCGGCAACCCTCTCGAGCCTCCTTACCGTGTACTCCCTGTAGCCCCGGATACCCTCGTCGACCAGTATCCCGAAGACCCTCCACCGGGGGGCGCGGCGGCTCAGCCGGTGGAGGTAGTGGAGGAGGCTCAGCGAGTCCTTGCCACCCGAGACCGCCACCGCTATCCTGTCCCCGGGACGGAGCATGTCGTAGCGGCGGAGCGTGCGGCGCACCTTCTTGTCGAAGTACTGGAGGAAGTGCCTCTCGCAGAGCGCTACCCCGCCGGCCCGGTTCACGTAGACCGCGGGGCGGCCGCAGACGTTGCACCTAGCCAACCTCGGGCCCCTCCTCCTAGCCGCCGGAGACCACAGGGTAGAGTAGGAGTTCATCACCATCCTCCACGGGCTCGTCCTCCGCGACCACCCGGCCGTTCCTCGCCACCACGTACTCCGTTGACAGGAGCCCCAGCTCCCGGAGCACGTCGGCCACAGTCATCCCTGGATGGTGCTCCAGCAGCCTCTCCCCCCGGCCGAGTATCCTCACCCTCACAGCCATCCTCTCTTCCCTGGCTCTTCCGCCAGCTTCCCTTGTGCTACTTCTTTTATTGCTGGCCGCGCAGGTGTCGCAGTACATCACCCGGGCCTGCTGGGGGAGGAGCCCGCCGTGGAACCCGTTGCTCTGGCTATGAGCGTTGAGGGCCTCGTTGTGCCCCAGGAGCCGGTCACCAGTGTGGTCGCCGTCCTCGTCGGCATCCTCGTCGCCGTCCTCGCGCTCCCTCTGGTGTCGAAGAAGATAGAGGAGAACCTCGAGCCCTTCTTCCTGGCAATGGGTCTTGTGGGTGTCGCCGTCCTCTACGCCACGGGGCTGTTGAGCCACGAGGGCCTCGTGGAGCTGGCCAAGAAGGCGTTGACGACGCCGCTCGTGATACACGGGGTGCCGATAGGCATAACCCAAGTGGTGTTGGTAGCCGGCCTAGTCTTCTGGAAATACCATGACAGCATACACGGCGGCATAATGAGGCTCATGCACCGCCTCGGGCTCCCCGTCTTCGTGTTCATAATAGTGCTCCTCCTTGGCCTCACAAGCAGCATAATATCAGTCATAGTTGCTGCAGTCATATTCGCCGAGATAATGGCGTCACTGCCCCTCACCAGGGCCAAGAAGATAGAGCTCACAGTCATAGCGGCGTTCGCCATAGGCATGGGCGCCGCGCTGACCCCCGTAGGCGAGCCCCTCGCGACGATAGCAGTGGCGAAGCTCAGCGGCCCACCCTACCACGCCGACCCCCTCTTCCTCCTCCGCCACCTAGGCGAGTACATCATCCCAGGCGTGGTTGCGGTCTCCGCGCTGGCGGCGATAAGGGCCCGGGGGGCGGAGGAGGCTGCTGCCAAGGCAGCCACGGTGGCCGTGGCCGAGGAGTACACCGAGACACTCCGCACAGTGGTAATGAGGGCCGTCAAAGTCTTCATCTTCGTGGCCGCGTTGGAGCTGCTGGGCACAAGCTTCACCCCACTAGTGGTCTGGTACTTCGTCAAGATACCTGCGAACATTCTCTACTGGATAAACATGATATCAGCCGTGGTGGACAACGCGACACTCACCGCAGCAGAGATAGGCCCCCACATGACGCTCGCACAGATAAAGAGCGCCCTCATAAGCCTCGTAATATCCGGCGGCATGCTGATACCCGGCAACATACCCAACATAGTCGCCGCAGGGAGACTCAGGATAACGAGCAAGGAATGGGCAAAGATAGGCGTACCACTCGGACTAGCGCTCCTCATAGTATTCTACATTATCTTAGACCTCCAAGGCCTACATTGATACGTTACCCGAAGGAACCAAAAGCCTCGCATCCAGGTTCCCCGGTTTTCAGCCCTACACAATGTTAGTCACGCCGTCTCCCCAGTGTCTC
>CAZIWH010000019.1:12083-26532 GCA_964542985.1 uncultured Hyperthermus sp.
GTCTCCCCAGTGTCTCTGCCGGAGAAAGCTGCAGGGGGGCGAGAAAACCCGTGAGGGAAGGTTTAGGCTAGCTTGCCGCGGGCAGCGCGGGCTATCTCGCCAAGTATCCTTGTCTTCTCGAGCGCGTATTTGAGGGGAATGAGGTCCAGCCAGGCGCTTGTGGTTAACAGCAGCTTCTCGGGCTTGGCTTTCTCCAGTGCCTTGGTTATCCAGGGCTCGACGGCGTCAAAGGTTTCTGGGTAGATGTTCCTCGCCTGGACTAGTCCTAGGCCCAGGCCGCTTGGGGCGCCCTTGTCTAGGAGGCTGAGGGCCCTGGCGGGGGCGTCGGCGACGTCTATGACTAGGTAGGTTGCCTTTGCTTCTAGGAGCTGCTCGTAGACGCCTGGGTCTGGCGGGTTGTACTCGACTGCGAGCCTGGTTTCTGCGCCCTTCTCTTCGGCTGCCCGTAGTATCTTGGTTGCCAGCTCTGCTGCGAGCCTGGCGTCGTCGGGGGTTGCGTCAATGTCTCCGAGGAAGGGCTCGTCGAGCTGCACCACCGAGGCCCCGGCCTCGGCGGCCCTGGCGGCCTCCCTGGCGAGTATCCCTGCTATGTCGTCTGCGAGCTCCTCGGGGCTCCTGCCGCTCATGTTCTTGGATAGCTTGACGAAGGTGACGGGGCCGGGCATGACTACCTTGATGCGGGCGAAGCCTGGGAGCGAGGAGCGGAGCTGCAGCACCCTAGGGGCCAGCACGTAGCGCTTCGGGTCGGGGGCGTCGATGAACACAGGTATCCTGTAGAAGAAGTTGTTGTCGAACCATCTGAGCAGCCCATCCACTGTGGTATTCCTCCACGCCTCCACGAAGGGGCGCAGAGGGTCGTGCCACTCCAGCACCGGGTCGGCGGCGGCGTCGAGGCCGGCGCCCAGCTGGGCGCCCAGGATGAGCACCGTGTCCTCCCACACAGCCCTCGCGGCGTCCATGAAGCCTGCCTCGCCCTTCTCTTCCAGCCTCCTCAGCGTCTTCCTCACACGCTCGCTCCTCGGATACCCGCCGAGAACCTCAGCGTAGACCTCCACCACTGTCTCCACCAGGCTCCACAGCGGCCCGGAGGGTGGAGGGAAAAAGACGTAGCCGGCGCCCCCTACCCCTCAAGGAGCCTACACTCCACCCCCCTCTCGGGGAGGGGCTCATAGACGACTCCCCCGTCCCGGGGCCTAGCGAGCACGCAGTCGGGCACATCCCTCTCCACAACCATGCCGGAGTACACCCAGGAGTAGGCCCCTATCCGTACGCCAGGCAGCGTCGAGACGTTGACCCCGGTCTGACTGTAGTCGCCGAACACTGCCCCCAGCTTCCTCCTCCCAGTATCGACTAGCCTACCCTTCAGCCTCACCTTCACAGTGGCGTGGTCGAAACGGAGGTTAGCGGTCACAGTGCCGGCGCCGAGGTTCACCCCCTCGCCGAGCACGCTGTCTCCGACGTAGTTGAGGTGCGGCGCCCTCGCCCCCCGCATCAGTATGCTGGCCTTCACCTCCGTGTGGGCACCCGCCCTGGAGCCCTCGAGGAGGAAGCTTCCCGGCCTCACCCTGGCGAGAGGCCCGGCCTCACCCTCTATCCAGGCGGGGCCCTCCACCACGGTGCCCGTCCTTACTACGGCGCCGGGGGCGACGTAGACCCTGCCCCTCAGCACCGCCCCGGGCTCAACCTCGCCCTCCACGAGGGGCTCCACGCGCCCCCTCATCTTCTCCTCCAACACCCTCATGTAGGCGTCGTGGAGGTCCCAGGGCCGGCCAACGTCGAGCCAAACCCAGTCCCCCCAGACGACGTGGACACAAGTCTCCCCCGCCAGCGCGGCCACAGCGTCGGTGAGCTCAAGCTCCCCACGCGGGCTCGGCCGGAGCCCACGGAGAAGCTCCTCCAGCCTCCCGCGGGGCAGCAGGTAGACACCAGTGTTGATCAACGAGCCGGGCTCAGCGTCCACGGGCTTCTCCCTTATCCCTCGAAGGCAGCCCCTCTCATCCATCACCACGACGCCGTAGTTCCACGGCTCCCGGCTCGGAACAGCAGCCACCGCGGGCGCCCCGGCGCCTGCGAGGGCCCGGAGCACCCCGTCCTCGAGAAACAAGTCGCCGTAGACGATGAGGACCTCGTCCACGCTCCGCGGCACCGCCTCCAGGCCCACCAGTGCCGCGTGTCCCGTCCCAAGGGGCTCCTCCTGCACAGCAACAGTGGCGGGGACGCCGAGCCTCCCCAGCTCCCCCCGTATCATCTCACCGCGCCGCCCAGGGGAGACAACGACCACGAAGCCGTCCACGAGGCCACGGAGCTGCCCCAGTATCCGGGAGAGCAGCGTCCCGCCGCCCGGTAGGGGCATCAGGGGCTTAGGCCGGGTGCTCGTCAATGGCCAGAGACGCTCGCCACGCCCAGCCGCGAGAACAAGGGCATACCTAGACAACCACCCATCCCCCATGCTATAAGCCGCCGGGGGCCCTGGGAGAGGGATAAGAACAGCAGCCCACGCCTACCCGCATCCCCATGGAGGAGGCTGGGGGAGGTATGGGCGCTGCAGCCAGGTTCGCGGCCGCCCTGGGCCTAGGCTTCCTGGCGAAGGTGCTGCTCTCGATCCTCGCCGGGCCCCCGGTGGGCAGTGTCCTGGCGGGCGCGCTTGCCGGCTACATCGCCTCCGGGAGCCCCTACCGGGGCTTCGCGGCGGCAGCCATCTCCTCGCTCGCGGGCTGGGCTCTGGTGGCTGCGCTCGCCGCCTGGCTGGGCTACGTGACGGCGGGCCCCGTGGGCTTCATAACAGCAGCATCGATAGGGACAGGCCTAATGTTCATAGGCGTCGTCGACGCAACCATAGCCGGCCTAGCGGGCGCCGTTGCAGCCGGGCTACGAGTCACCCACGGCCACGGGTCTCCCCCCTAACCCAGCGACAGTACTCGCCGAAGCACGCGGCCACCGGGAGGGCAAGCAACTCCGGGACCTCATATGGATGAATACTCTTTATCCTCTCGATGAGCCTGGGCAAGGCCTCCGCGGAGGTCTTAGCCACGAGTAGGTCCTCGTCGTCCTCCTCTATCCTGCCCCTCCACCAGTACATGCTCCGCACCGACGCAACGTTCACGCAGGCGACCAGCCTCTCCTCGAGAAGCCTGCGCGCGATCTCCTGGCCTTGGCCACGCGGAGCAGTAATGAATACGACGAACACGCCGCCCTCCACCGCGAACCACCCCAGAGGGAGCCTGGGGCTCCAGCCCTGCCACGAAGCAGCGCTGAGGGCCTGCAAAGAGCCTGCCGCCCTGGTGACGGGGGCCTACTTCTGACGGGCTTCCCGGCAGACAGTAGAACCGGCGATAGGTAGAGGCTTTTGCCTAGTCCAGTTTAACGCTTGATCTCGGCCGCCCTTTAAAAAAAAGTGCCCACCATTGTGGGCCCCTGGTGCCTGGTGAGAGGATGCTCCGTGGCAGGCTCTCAGCGCTGCTGGCTTCTACCGCGCTTCTCGTGCTCCTCCTACTGCCAGCGGTGAAGCCTGTCGCGGCAGCCAAGCCAGCTGTGTCCGCTATCCACGCTGAGCCGCTGAGGATGTCCCCTGTGGTCGCGGCGAAAGTCGTAGGGCAGACTCCTCAGCCGGGCCTCTACCTGCTCCTGGCCGCTGGGCGCCCGGTGCCCGTCCTCCTCGTCCCAGGGCTGAAGCCCTACCGGTACACGGGTGTCAAGGAGGTGCTCTGGAACGGCATAGACGTCTACGAGGTGCTGCGCAGGAACCCCTGGAAAGTCATGTCTGAGAAGAACAGGATGGAGGAGAAGGTTGCTCCGATGACCGCTTACAGCTACGCGGACAAGGGGAAAGTCTACATAGTGTACCCGGCTACGTACACGCTCAACGCCTCACGCGCGGCGGTAGAGGCTAGCCTGGCAGCCGTGCTCCGGCTCCCGGGGGCCAGCTACAGGCTCTACCTGTTGAAGCCGCTCATGCCCCCCGTGCCCCTCGACGGCAGCCTCCAGGTGGACTACAAGCTGGTTGACAGGATCCACGGCCTGGAGGCGGAGTACGTGTTCACACCCGAGGCCCTCGCCTCCACCGAGTCCTCCGCCACACTAACACTCCTGCAGGGGGTCAGGGCAGGGCCGAGGCCGCTTGACTGGTGGTGGCTCGAGGCAACCCAGGAGCTCGCCTACTCGCTCCCCTGGCTGAAGAAGATCGGCGACGAAGAGGTTCCCTCCGCCGAGGCCGGAGTGCTGCACCTTCCGAGCGGCCACAGCGTCGAGGCATGCGTGCCCTTCCATGTGGCGCCGAAGACCGGTGTGGTGACTGCAACCGTCTGGGCTCTGCCTAGTACCGGGAGCGGTGCAGCGGTCTCCCTCGACGCCTGGATCTGCACCGGCCCCTCCCCGAGCATTTGCATGCTGACGCACGTCCCTAGGCCGCGCAGCGGGATAACATACCGCGGCAAACCGTTCATAGCGTCCACCACGCTTGTGAGCCAGGGCTACCTGCCGTCCGGCAGAGACCTCTACCTCTGCATCTACGCGGCCGCCTCCGGTAGCGATGTAACGCTGTATCTTCATGGCGTGGGCGAGGCAGACTTCGCCACTAGGAGCCCCTGGAGCCCAGACCCGGGCGAGAACACCTACCGCGTCTCCATGAGCGTCGCCGGCCTCTACTGCGGCATGTACCACCCGGCCTGCATAGACGCCGCCGTTACTGCGAGCGGCAGCCTCACAGTCCCGCTGGCGCCGACGCCCACGGCGCTTGAGAGGCCGCTGCACCTGCGCGTCCACATCTTCAGCCAGCCCAGCGCACCCCGCCGGCACATAGCCGTGTACCTCGGCGACATCAAGGTCTGCGACGGCTACAGCACGCCGAGGCGTATCGGCTTCGAGACGAGGCAGGACTACGTCTGCAGCAAGACGCTCACGCCCTGGACGAGCTACAGCCTCCTCAAGCGCTACATAGCCTCCGGCGAGTCCATACCTCTCAGAATAGTCGTCGACGGTGCATGGGGGGAGGAATGGTACCTCGACACCCGCGGCACGTGGCTGAACTACACGGCCGTCGCCAGGAGCTTCATAGACGGCTTACCCCTGGTACCGGGCCACACGGTAGCGGACATAGCGTATGGCCTCAACGGCTTCACAGCCCTCTACGACGGCTCCCCCAGCGCCTTCTACGCGGGCGAGGTGGCGGTGAAGCTCTTCTCGATGCGCCCAATAGAGTCCAGGAGGGGGCGCCTTGATGTCTGGCTCGACGTGTCCGGCGGGGTTTACAGCGTCTCAAGGGTCAAGTTCAGGATAAGGATGTCAAGCGACAGGGGGTTCAGCCTTGTAGACTACTCCGTGAAGGTCCCCGGCCTGTCCGAGGCCAAGAGATATGCCTCCTACCTGACCTACGCCTTGACCGCTATCAGCATAGCAGTGGGGCAGCTGCCCTACACGGGCTCCCAGGTGCTCTCCACGGCGCTCGACGTGCTGCAGAACCCGCTAGTCTACATGCTCACCTCGAGCGCCAAGGCCTCATGCAGCCAGACGAGCCCGACCACCGCGGTGTGCACGGGCGAGGCCAGGGCCGGCCTACTGGGCAGTATACGCTCAGTAGCGCTTCGGCTGGGCTTCTATCCACAGCCAAGCGGCTGGGGCAGGGGCGCCGAGGTGCATTACGATGTGACATACTACTATGTCGACGGGGTTAATGAGGCGTCTAAGAGGCTCACGGGGAGCTACTACATCCCGTTCCTGGAGAGGTGAGGCCAGGTGGTGGAGCCCCCGGCTCCCGCCACCCCTTCTTCAAGATCCAGGAAGGATGCTGCCTCCTCGCTCCTAGCTATACTCCTGCTGCCCCTGCTCGTTAGGCTCCCTCTCTGCCTCATCTCCCGCGCCTATGTCTCGGCCGCGCCGCCGGGGCAGAGCATGTTGTTCCCGCTGGTCTATGGGCTGGTTCTCCTCCACGACGTTGTCCGGGGGCCGGTGAGCTTCGCGGCCCTCGGGCTCGCAGCACTCGGGGCTGCATGGTGGAGGCCGGTGAGGCTGCTGGCCCTGGTCTGGCCGGCGCTCCTCGCCTCCGCCGTGGCGCTGCTGATCATGACGGGGGGCCTCGTTGCGGCGCCCCGGGCACTGCCCGTGCTCGGCCCGGCGGCGAGGCTGGTGGAGCTCGTGGGACTCGCCTACGCGTCCTTCAACGCCGTGGGTCTCTTGCTGGGCGCGGGGCGGCGGCTGAGCAGGCTGCTTTCGGGCGCAGCGGTGGTTGTGCCCGCGGGGCTGCTCGGCTCCCTGGCGGCGCTGCTCCCGCCGGTGGGGAGCGTCGGCTGTCCCCTGCCCACGGGGAGCCCTGCAGCCCAAGCCCTAGCCGCCGTCGCCGGGTTCTCGCTGACCTGGCTGGCAGCGAGGCTGGTCATGCTGCTCGCGGCATGGAAGATGTTCAAGCTGATGCTGAGAGCCTAGGCTCCTCCCTCTCTACGGTGCTGTCTAGTTGGCCTCCCCGGGAGGCCTTCGCTGTGAACCTCAGTTATCCCCGGCTCTCCTAAGCGGCGTCTAGGAACGTAGGCCAGGGCCCTCGCATCTCCAGGCGAGAGTGCCCGAGCTTAGCCGGTATGATTAGGGAAAAGCTACTACCGGGCTAGGGGCCTGAGGGCCTCCATGAGCCTTGTGGCCATCTCCTCCGGGTCTGTGAAGGCCCGGGCTACTTTGAGGCTAGGGTACTCGGGTATGCTCGTGTCCAGCTCGTAGCGCAGCTCGCCGCCCAGGCCTTTAGCCACGGTCATTGCCTCCTGGAATGCCTTGGCGGCCTCCTCCGCCTCCTCCCCGGTGCCCGCCAACGGCACGGTTATCGCGACCTCGAAGCCCTCGCCCCCATCCTGCGCCTCGGTTATCTCAACGTATGCGCCCCCGGGGAGGTGTATCCTCACCGCCTCGCCCTCAGCCTCGAAGCTGAACCCATGCTCCCTTAGCCACCTCTGCAGCCTGTTCGCCCACTCCTTCTTCGACGCGTGGCCCGGAATGCCGTGCTCCAAGTCCTCCGCCACGCCGGGGTCACCACTGTCCCCGCGGCCCACGGGGGCCGGGTTAATGACTACCCCGCAGCTCGAGATTGTGCTCCTCACGCCTGGTGCCACGGCGGTTGGCGGCAAGGGGCTACTATGTAGTCGTGTTTGTGCTCGGGGAGGGTTTCAGCGGCAGGCTCGGCGGCCGCAGTGTCGAGCTGGAGCCGGGCGTCTACGCCTATGTCGGCTCCGCCTTCGGGCCTGGTGGGCTAGCTGCGAGGCTCCGGAGGCACCTCTGCGGGGAGCGGAGGAGGCTCTGGTGGCATATCGACTGGCTCCTCTCATCTCGCGGCGCCAGCGTCGTCGGCGCCTTTGCATGCCCTCTGGATAAGCGTGGCCTGGAAGGCCTGCTTGCCGCCGCCGGTCATGCCTCCCGTTGCCTGGAGCTTGTTGGGTCGAGGCTCGGGGGCAGCGACGACCCCTACGGGTTCAGCCATGTCCTCCGCTGTCCAGACGATGTGGGGGAATGTCTCCGCTGCGCGTTGGCAATGGTCTCGTCTCTTCCCTGTACACCGGCCTGGCTGGTCTGTAGTCGGCTACAGCGTAGCCCCTAGCTCTATAATCCCCCTTCTCGGACTCCGGTTGCTAGGTTACGGGAATTGCGTCTAGATGTCCGTCTCCTTGTTCCATCCATCCTGCTCTTATCGGCGGTGATCATTGTTGCCCAGCATGCCCGCGCCTACGTCGGTGAAGGGCCTCCGCCATACTATGGGGTTCTCTGGAGCAGCGATATCCGCGTATACCGCGAGCTTGTTAAGGGCCCGGCAGCGCTGCTTTTCACCGGGGACGGCGGCCGCATAGTGTATAGTACATACCATGGGGTTTCGTTGCTCGACGCTGGCACAGGCAAGCAGCTAAGAATACTCTACAGGGCAAACCCCCATTTTCCGCCAGCGGTCATAGCCTTGTCCTCCGACGATGGGCTGCTCATAGTGGGCGACACGGTCGGCGATTTATACGTTGTGAATACTAGCGACGGCATAGTGGTCGCCGAAACCAGGCTTCCAGCCCGCCTGGAGGCCGTTGCATTCAGTCCCGATGGCAGGTTCGCAGCGATCGCGTATAGTGGCACACTGGGCCTCCTGAGGCTCGCCGGGCTTCAGCTCGTCTGGCGCCGGGGAGTCTCCAAGTACGGTATATACAGCAGGCCCGGGGGGATAGTCTTTAGCCCTGATGGCGAGCTTGTGGCGGCGGCCTCGTATACGAGGAGAAGCGGCTACTACGCGGCGGGAAAGATAACAGTGCTGAGGGTATCTGACGGCAGGGTTCTCTGGAGCAGCGTTATTGACGGCATCACCGCTATGGAGTATGCCGGCAATACCCTCATGCTGGGGCTCAGCAACGGGGGCGTCATGGGGCTAGATGCCCGCAGCGGCTCCACCAGGTGGCGGGCGAGGCTCGGCCAACCCATAGTGGATCTCCGGGCGCATGGCAGCATAATCGCAGTCCTCCTGGGCAACGGAACCGTGGTTCATCTTGACGCCGGGACTGGTGCCGTCGTATGGAAGGGCAGTCCACAGACGCCGTTCCGGGGCAGGTGGTGGGGCCTATTGTCGCCCAACGCTAGGGACTACGTGGTGGTTGGTGATGACAAGTTGACCTACATGGGGCATCCGCGGTACGGTTTGATAAGAGTGGTTGGCGGCAGCCCGGGGGTAAGGGTGAGGATTACTGGTGCTGGAGGCAAGTGTAGCTGCATCTTAGAGCATGGTGAGGGAGCGGTATACGCCACGCCGGGCGCCTATACACTGTACTACGACTACCCGAGGCTACCCTACACTAGAATAATATTCAACGAGTCCAACCGGGCCGAGGGGAGGCTGACCCTAAGCGTACAGCCGGGCGGCAGGGAGACTGTGAGGATAAGGCCGCTCGCCAGCTTCTATGCCACGCTCGTGCTGGTCGGCTCCAAGCACCGCGATGCGTGGGTAAAGCTCGGCAAGCCGGGAGACGTGCCTCTCTCAATCCATGTTGCGCGCGGGAAGACGATCCGCTACCTGGTGGATCCCGGGAGGTATGTGATGACGCTGCCCAGCGGAGAAACCAGGACTGTTGAGGTGAAGGCGGGTGACACGCTGACCGTAGAAGTGGGGGCGGCGGCCTTGTCCTCGTCGACCGCCACGCAGCCTGCACCGGGGCCAGAGGGGACAGTGTCCACGTCCTCCAGCATCAGCCAGTCCTCGGCTAAGCGGCTCCCTGCGCAGCGCTTCTCAGGGAACACTTCGCAGCGGACGCCTGTTCAAGGCGCGGCTGGTGCGCGGCGGGGCGGGGCGGCTGCACCCGGCGGCCCGGCTCCCGGTGTCCGGGTGTCTACCATGCTCTCTGTAGCGGCTCTGGTGGCCGCGGCGGTGGCGGCAGCTAGGTGTGCTAGGAGAGGGTAGCCGCTATTCCACCCTATTTATGGTTAGGAAAATATTTTTGTCTTATTCTTACAGGTTATCCTAGGAGACTCCAGTGGGTGTAGCGTGTTGGTTGAGGCCAGGCCTCAGAGCCTCTATGACCCCGTGCTCGCGGAGAGGCAGCGGGAAATAGTGGCTGAGAGCCTGCGCGACCCCGAAGGGTTCTGGTCGCGTGTTGCCTCGGAACTCTGGTGGGCCAGGCGCTGGGACAAGGTGCTGGACGACGCTAATCCCCCGTTCTATCGGTGGTTTGTCGGCGGGGTCACCAACATAACCTACAACATCCTTGAGCGCAACATCGAGAGAGGGCTCGGCAACAAGGCTGCACTCATATGGAGCAACGGCAGAGAGGAGAGGATAGTCAGGTATCTAGATCTCTTCAGGGAGGTTAACCGCTACGCGGAGATGCTTCGAAGACTCGGTGTAGGTAGGGGTGACAGGATAGTACTCTACATGCCTATGGTACCCGAAGCCATGTACACGATGCTTGCCGCCGCGAGGCTCGGGGCGGCCCACGTGGTGGTGTTCAGCGGCTTCGGCTCGGCGGCGCTTGCGCAGCGCATACGAGACTCTGGGGCGAAGCTCGTCGTGACAGCCGACGGTATGACGAGGAGGGGCAAAACTATACCCCTGAAGCCCATTGTAGACGAAGCTCTCCGAGAGGCCGGCGGCGTAGAGAAAGTTGTCGTACACCGTGTCGCAGACAACAATGTGGAAATGGTTGAGGGCCGGGATCTTTGGGTCGACGAGGTGCTCAGAGACATCCCCCCTGGCGTCAAGGTTGATCCCGTTATGGTTAGGAGCGAGGAGCCCCTCTTCATACTATACACTAGCGGTACGACGGGGAAGCCTAAGGGCATGCTACACCTCCACGGACAATACATGGTCTGGGCCTATGCTCACACTAGGTGGCTCTTCGGCTTCTACGATAACGACGTGTTCTTCGCCCCAGTTGATATAGGCTGGATAAATGGTCACACATACGCGACCTACGGGCCCCTGCTGAACGGTGCAACTGTTGTATGGTACAGTGATGCACCGGACTACCCCCACCCCGGGGCTTGGTGGGAGCTCGTAGACAAGTACAGTGTTAACATGATGTGGGTTGCGCCTACGGCGGTCAGGCTGCTGATAAGATATGGGGACGATGTGCCCCGCCGCTATAGGCTCGACACGCTGCGCCTCATAGTCAGTGCAGGCGAGATACTGGGCATAGAGCCCTGGAGGTGGCTCATGGAGCACATCTGTAGGTGGAGGAGGGGCTGCTACGTCGTAGAGACATGGGGGCAGACCGAGAACAGCGGGTTCATCACGGCCCCTGGGGGCTACGGCCTAGTGGGCGGCATAACCTACAAGCAGGGGAGCGTAGGCCTCCCCTACCCTGGTATAGACATACGTGTGCTCAGAGATGACGGCAGCGAGGCCGAGCCCGGCGAGAAGGGCAACATTGTTGTAAAGGCTCCTGTGCCGCCAGCCTTCGCCTATGGTATATGGGGCGACCCTGAGCGCTACGTGAAGACCTACTGGAGCAGGTTCCCCGGGTACTACTACACCGGCGACTACGGCTACATCGACGAGGACGGCTACGTCTACATACTCGGCCGCGCCGACGACGTACTCAAGGTGGCAGGCCACAGGCTGGGCCCCGCGGAGATAGAGAACACTGTGCTAGAGCACCCCGATGTAGCCGAGGCGGCGGTAGTGGGCATCCCCGACCCGGTGCGCGGCACCGTTCTGGCGGTCTTCGTGGTCCCCAGGATAGGCGCCAGCGTGAACCGCGCTAGGCTGGCAGAGGAGGTGCGGAGGCTCATAAGGCGCAAGTACGGGGCCGTCGCGGTGGTCAAGGGGGTATATGTTGTCGACAAGCTGCCGAAGACCCGGACTGGGAAGATACTGCGGCGCGTGCTGCGCGCCGTGCTGACGGGGACGCCGCTCGGTGACCTCTCGACGCTCGAGGATGAGGCCGGCGTGGAGGAAGTGCGGAGAGCCGTAGAGGAGTTCAAGAAGGCTATGGAGGAGGCTTACGAGGGATGAGCAGTGGCTAGGTCCTCGAAGCTGGTGAGCCTCAGCTACGTGGCCGAGGCGGTGGAGGACGGGTCCAGCGTTACGGTGAGCGGGATGACTTTCGTCAGAAATCCGGTGGCGCTCGTAGCGGCGCTCATCGCGCGCGGGGCCAGAGGCCTCTGCTTCATAGACCGTGAGCCCGGCTTCGTGTTGGACGTGCTGGCGGCCAGCGGCGCACTCAGCTGCATACGCGCCGCTATGGCCAGCTTCGAGCTCTACGGGCTAGCGCCCAGCGTCAGGAGGCTCGCCGAGGAGAGGCGGGTCAAGTACATCGAGGACACGTGTGGCGCCGTCATCGCGGGGTTCAGGGCTGGGGCGCAGGGGGTTCCCTTCATGCCTGCCCGTGGCCTTCTAGGCAGCCAGTTGCTGGAGCTTCACGAGGCGTGGGGCACCTGGAGGAGGATCCGGGATCCATTCACGGGCGAGGAACTGGTAGCGGTGAAGGCCATAACCCCGGACTACGCCTTGGTGCACGTCCACGTGGCTGACGAGTACGGCAACGCTGTTATAGAGGGCCCTAGGTTCGAAGACGAGCTCAAGATAAGGGCGGCCAAGAGGGTGATAATAAGCGCCGAGAAAATAGTGCCCACCGAGGAGCTGAGGGGCTTCGCCCACCAGCTCTCAGCCACTATGCTTCACACAGACATGGTTGTCCATGCTCCACGGGGGGCGTGGCCGACAGCGATGCCAGGCATCTACGAGGCCGACTACGCCGCTATACGGGGCTACTATGAGGCGGCGCGGGCCGGTAGGGGGGCTGACTGGGCTGCGGAGAGGCTTGTGAAGAACATGGGGTGGAGGTGACACGGCATGACCATGGAGCCCCGTATGACGGATCACATGGTAAAATGCATGGCCCAGCTCATAGAGGACGGGGAGACCGTGTACCACGGCCTAACCAGCCCTCTGCCGGTGCTTGCAATGGTGCTTGCCCGCAGAGCCCTGGGCAAGAGGTTCACGTGGCTCAGCGTGATAGAGCACCTGGAGCCCCTGGTCGACAAGATAAGGCTTAGGCCTAGCACCGGCGACCCCTGGAGCGAGCCAGGCCAGATAGGGGTAATGACTACAATAGACGCGTTCGACCTGGCAGCCAAGGGCAGGCTTAGCACAATGTTCTTCGGGGCAGCCCAGGTGGACGAGGAGGGGAACATAAACCTCACCGTGATAGGTAGCTATGATAACCCGAAGGTGAAGCTGCCAGGCGGCGCCGCCACGGCCTACCTCTTCCCCTTGGTGCCGAAGATAATAATCTGGGCACGCCATGAGCCGCGTGTGCTCGTGGAACGCGTTGACTTCGTAACCGGGCCCGGGAGGCTGAGGGTGGAGAAGGGCTACCGGCACCTGCTGTGCACCAACAAGGCCCTCATAGAGTATACCCGCATGGGCCCGGTGCTCAGGAAGCTCCTCCCAGGGGTCACTGTCGAGGAGGTTCTCGAGGAGTCAGGTATGAGGATAATCGTGCCGGACAACGTTGAAACAGTGGAGCCTATAAGCAGGGAGGAGATGGAGATAATAGTTGAGCACGACCCCGACGGGATTAGATACATGCAGCGAATGGGATAGCCTCTAGGCCAGTCCCAGCCTACACCTCCTCCCTGGGTGCAGCATTTTCCTCATGGGGGCGGGGGAGCCCGCCCCTGCGAGCGAAGCCTATTTATAGAAGCGGGCCACAAGTGCGGTCTCTTGTGAGGGAGGCGGAAGTGGTATACAATATGCAGCCTAGGCTATTCAATCACCACGGTGTTGGAAGGCGCCGCCTCCTTGAGTGAGGCTCACGCTTATCAGAGTATACCGTCCGGGAGCGAGAGGAGGGCAAGAGGAGGTGGATACGCATGGTCGTGCGTGTGGCCATCCTCGGCCAGGGTCTCGTCGCAACCCACTTCGCCGTCGGCCTTGAGAGAATAAAGGCCGGCGAGCTGGAGCCTTACGGGGTTCCCCTCGCCCGCTACAAGCTGCCCTACAGGATAGAGGACATAGAGATAGTGGCCAGCTATGACGTCGACGAGGCGAAGGTCGGTAAAACGGTCTACGATGTAGCGAAGAAGCTTGTGGGCGACATCCTCCCGATCCCGGAAACTCTAAAGGAGATAACGGTGAGGCGTGGTATCCATCTCGGCAGTATGATAGGCCTGCCCTTCAAGGTGAAGGGCCTCGAGGAGGAGCTAGGCAGCACCGAGGCAGCCGTGGACAAGATGGTTGAGGAGCTCAAGGAGCTGAGGCCCGACGTGGTGATAAACGTAGCGACCACGGAGCCCGCCAGGGCGTTCAACGACACCCAGGCCCTAATGGAGGCTATCCGTAGGGATGACCGGGAGAGGCTGAGCGCCAGCCATGTCTACGCGGTCGCGGTTTACCGGTATGCGAGGGAGACGGGAAGCAAGGTGGCGCTGGTGAACGTGATACCCAGCCCCCTGGCCCGCGACGACGCCGTGGTGAAGCTCTTCGAGGAGGCCAATAGCCTAGTCCTCGGCGACGACGGCGCCACCGGCGCGACCCCGCTGACCGCAGACCTGCTGGAGCACATGGCTGAGAGGAACAGGAAAGTGCTCAGCATAGCCCAGTTCAACATCGGAGGCAACACCGACTTCCTCGCCCTCACCGTGCCGGAGAGGAACAAGATGAAAGAGGAGACCAAGAGCAGCATAGTCAAGGACATCCTGGGCTACGATGCGCCGCACTACATCAAGCCCACCGGCTACCTAGAGCCCCTCGGCGACAAGAAGTTTGTGGCGATGCACATCTGGTGGAAGACCTTCAACGGTCTGGAGGACGAGCTAATAGTGAACATGAGGATAAACGACAGCCCCGCCCTCGCCGGCCTCCTAGTAGATCTCTCAAGGATATCCAAGGCCCTGCTAGACAAGGGTGTCAGGGGTACAGCGTACCCAGTGAACGCGTTCTTCATGAAGGATCCGGGGCCCCGCGGCAGCAAGAACAAGTCCAGGATAAAGGCCTACTACGACCTCCTCG
>CAZIWH010000020.1:0-3257 GCA_964542985.1 uncultured Hyperthermus sp.
CAGCACTGCTGCTCCAACGCAACGGCTACGCTGAGGCCAGCCCTCTTCAGGAGGCGGAGGCGGCCCTCGACGGTGCCCCGTAGCCTGGGGTCGTAGCTGGGGGCGCAGCCCACCCAGAGGAGGAGGTCGTACTCCTTCCCCGGCTCCGCTATCTCCACGAGCCCCTTCTCGGCGAGCTCCTGGAGCCACTGCTCCCTCTCGTAGGGGTCGCTGCCGTAGGGGTTCCCGGTGCGCATCAGGTTGTAGCTGACCTGGAGCAGCTCGTCGGGCACGTGTTCGCCTCTGCTCACCAGGCCGCGGCGGAGGTCGTGCATCAGCTCCACGTGGTGGATGAGCACCGGGCAGGCCTCGACGCAGGCCCTGCAGGTGGTGCAGCTCCACACCTCCTCGGGCTTCAGCACAGTGGGGACCAGCTCCTGGCCCCAGTTGTCCTTCCTGGCCTCATCCCTGAGCTTCGTGACGAGCAGCATTGGGACGAGAGGCTTACCCGTGTTGGCTGCGGGGCAGGCGGCGGCACAGCGGCCGCACATGGTGCAGGCGTCGAGGTCGAGCCTCTGCTTCCACCACGTGTCCTCGAGCCTCACGACGCCTATCGTGCCGCCCTCCTCTATCCTCTTCTCCGCCTCCGGCTCCGGCCGGGCGGCCCAGCCCGGGGGCCTCGGGTACCCGGTGTTGAGGCTGCTCACCGCTATGTGGCCCAGCCTCGTGTACGCGGCTATGCCGAAAGTCATCACCGCCACCGCGAGGTGGATGAGCTGCACAGCCTGAAACGTGGCAGCAAAGCTGTGCACATCCACGCCGAGCCAGAGGGGCGCGAACAGCCTAGCAGCGATGTCCCATGCAGGCGGGCTGGAGCCGTAGTGCGCAGCCGCCGTAGCGGCGTCGACCAGGGCGCCGGTGTATAGGAGGGCGAGCAGCCAGAGATCAATAGCCACGTCCTCGGGGCTTGTAAGCACCCATGGTATACGCCTCGCCCCGCGCCGAGCCAGCGCCATGGCCAGGCCTATGGCCATCGCCAGGCCTCCTATGTTCGCGAGTACCCTGAACGCCTCGTAGTAGCCCCTTGAGGGGGAGGCGTAGGGGCTGAGGCACCTGGCCGGAGAGGCCAGGAACATGACGCCGGCGGCTAGGAGCAGCACGGCGCCAGCATAGATGGGGAGGTGGAAGAGGCTCCGCTTCCTTGCCAGCACGCGGCGCTGCAGCAACGCGTTAGCCACGAAGCTGCCAAGGCTGAACCGGAGCCCCTCGCCCAGCTTCTGGCCTCCCCGCGTCCACCGCGCATAGTACCTCCTTGCACCGATGTAGATGAACACAGCGGTCACGGCAACCAGCAGGATCCTCAACAAGTCAAGCGCAGTGGTGGTCATGAAGCCGTAGCGGAGCGGCCCAGCAGCCATCCCGCCGCCGGGCAGCGGCTTCACAGACGAGTGGCAAGCCAAACAGTTCCCCGCCACGCTGCCCACAGTCTCCCCGCCGCCGACAGCGTGAGCGCCCACAGCCAAGATGCTCGCAGCCAGGGCAAAAGCAGCAGCCAATCCCCCGCTTCGCGCCACAGCAGCGCACCTGGGCCCCAGGCAGTGCCCCGTCGGGGGAAAAGAGCCCTGAGCCCCGGAAAACAGGCCCTAGGGGAACAGCAGTGGGGTAACCCGAGGCCATGAAGACGGCATACGACCCCCCTAGGGCGGCGGGGGTGGCTAGGAGACGAGCGCGGCAGCCTTCTTCGCTCCCCCGCCGCGGCAGAGGCTCCAATGAAGCCGGTAGAGCACGTAGCTTATCGTTGAGAGGAGCCTGGAGGCTTCCCCCGCGGACTCGGAGTCGAGGAGCCCCTTCTCGGCCATACGGGAGACGAGCCGATCCGCCCTCCGGACGAGCGTGGAGGCGAGCATCATCTCCGCGTCCTCGGGGCTGCAGCCGTGGAGGCTCCAGCCAGTGGGCTCTGCGAGGCCCCGGGCGGCCTCAAGGAGGAGCGCTAGCGCTCTCGGGACGAGGCCCCGGCCCCTCTCGGGGTCGGCGAGGAGAGTCATCACGGCGCGGAGGGCCTTCTGGACCAGGAGCAGCCTTTCAGCGGTCTCCGGGTCCCCTTTCTCTGCCAACATGTTCCTGGCGACGGCTAGCCTCGCCTCGGCCTCCTCTAGGCTGCCGTAGAGTTCTATCTCGTCGCTGTGCTTCGGCACCACTAGGAGCCGCCCCCCTATCAGGGCCTCGGTCAGCAGCGGGCTCTGGCTCCTGGCCTCCAAGCCCTGGGGCCCCTCCTCAAGTAATACTTCGCCGAGAGGGGCAATATATAGTGTAGATTCCGTCGGCCTGACAGGCGCCGAAACCCTAGGAAAAAGGGTGGACTACTCAGGGGCCACGAGGCTACCCACTTGCTCGCCGCGGACAGCCCTGGCCACGTTCACTGGGTCGCTCCCGTCGACGACGCGGACAGGTATGCGGCTCCTCTCCACCACATCGAGCGCCAGGGGGTCAAGCAGCTCGTAGTGGCCCGGCTCCGTGCTCTGCCGTAGCACCTTCCTAAGCTCCCCGTAGCTCAGCCTAGGCAGGAGCCTCGCCGAGGGGTCGCGCCTGGGGTCGCTGGTGTAGACACCGGGCACGGTCGTGGCCAGGACGAGGAGCCTCGCCCCCAGCGCCTCGGCGAGCACAGCCGCGACGCCAGCGGTGCTCTGCCCGGGCTGGAAACCACCTGCCACCACTATCCTCCCCGTCGCATAGGCCTCCAGAGCCTCCCAGAGGCTCCTGGGCGGCTCAGGGTAGCTATGAGGGAGCAGCGCGTAGGCCAGAAGCCTCGCGTTGAGCCTCGCCACCTCTATCCCCAGCGCGTCCATAAGCCCCCGGTTGAGCCCCGCCTCCCTGCCGGCCGCAATGTAGCTCCTCGCCACCACGCCCCCGCCAACCACCACCACGAGACGATGGCCCTCCAAGGCCAGGCCACGGAGGACCTCAGCATAGCGGCGAATCATGTGCGGCTTCTCGGGGTTCACGTGCTTGCCGCTAATCTTTACCACAACGGGCCTCAACGCATGCCGGGGCATAGGGGCTCCCCCACCGTCCCCGGGATGCCGCTGAGGCTGAAGTGGACACCGGGCCCTCTTCCCGTGAGCTGAGCACTATCACGCACCTAGAGCTTGATTACGAAACGCTTATCAGAAGAAACTACTAAAAAAAAAAAAAACGGAACAAAAAAATTATATTGGTAGTGCAAGAAGCCAAGGAGTAAAAATTATTAGAGTAAAAGATAAGATAGACAGTGCCAGGGG
>CAZIWH010000020.1:3267-26468 GCA_964542985.1 uncultured Hyperthermus sp.
AAACGCTTATCAGAAGAAACTACTAAAAAAAACGGTTCTAAAACATTATATTGGTTGTGCTTGATGCCAAGGAGGACAAAGTATAAGAGTAAAAGATACGAGATACAATGCTATCCATAGGCGTAAACACTTTCGTTTTCCAGATGAGGAGGCAACGTGTTCTCTACAGGCCAGGGGGATACATGGAATGTGAGTCGTCATATCGTTTGAAGACATGTGTTCCGAGCCCCGGGGGGAGTTGGAAATGATTCCCTATAGTAGTGGAGGTTCCCGTAGATCATCGTGCATTGTTTATTGCGACATACTCCTCGCGCTCGCGGAGAGAAGCCGTAGCCGTATAGAGCTAGCAAGGGTAGCCAATCTTAACAAGAGGACTTTTGAGAAGTACGTGGAGCGTGGCCTAGTAAGCATGGGGTATGTTAAGAAGAAGTGGATAGGTAGACAGATAATGTACATGATAACCAGGAGGGGACGCTTCTACCTAGGCATGCTGGCCTACAACCCTGAGGTGGCAAGTACTCTGCTTGCCAAGGATAACCTCTTTGCCGCGAGGGTTGCCAGGGAGCTGGAACGCTACGGCGTAGAGGTTGCTTTCAGAGGAGAAATGTACGCGGATACCGAGGTGGAGCCGCCGGTAGATATCGTGGTGAGGCATGATGGTAGGAGTGCTCTTGTCCTGGTGGCGGCTACTAGGGCCGGGCTGCTGCTGAAACTTAGCTACGCGGCGCTGCTGTCCGCAATGGCTAGGACGCGTGAACAGCCTATATACGTCCTCGTGCCCCGCTCCATGGAGGCTGCCTCGAGGAGCAATGGTGTGGTAAGCGTACTGTATCCCGACGAAGACGCCGCAGCGGCAGCAGAGGAGCTGCTCAAAGCTATGGCCGTCCTCGTGGCTGAGCCGCCGCTGGGCGCAGCAGCAGGGAGGGTAATACGCATCTAGTCTTTCTTCCCAGTCGGAGCCGTGGCCTCTACGGCCACGCCCTTCCCGGGCTCTACGAGGTAGTGGAGCCACGTTGCACCAGGATCATCTTCGAGGAACAGTGGTGAGTCCAGGTCGACATAGGCGGCGTTTCCGCTTGCCGCTGCGGCTATCGCCGCGTGGGCTACGCCGAGCCCTGTTTCAACCATGCAGCCCCACATAGCTTCGATGCCGTGGGCCTCCAAGAGTCTCGCAGCCTGGGCAGCCTGGACTGGGCCGCCTATCTTCGAGAGCTTGATGTTCACGACATCCACTGCGCCGCTGGCTGCCAGGCGGGCTATATCCCCCATCGTTACCGCTGCCTCGTCGGCCGCTATCCTCGCTCCCGTCCTCTCCCTTACCCTCCAGAGGCCCTCGGCGCCCAGCCAAGCGGGGACGGGCTGCTCCACCAGCTCAAGGTCGTCCCCCATTACGCGCTCCAGTCTCTTAACCACCCAGGCCGCCGTGGCGGGGCTCCAGGCCTGGTTAGCGTCGACCCGTATCCTCGCCCTCCCCCGGGAGGCCTCGTAGACTGCTGCCGCGAGGACTGTGTCTAGCTCCGGGTTGCCGGTGCCGAGCTTCACCTTGAGCACGGTGAAGCCCCGAACCCTGGGGAGCGGCACGGCGGGCTCCTCGGGGGGCGTGGAGCGGATGCCCACCAGGTACTCCACGGTCTCGGCGAGCCCCACGCTGTAGCCCGTCGAGCGCAGCTCCTCGAGCACGGGGCCTGGGGGGATGGAGACAGTGTAGTCCGTCACAAGCCTCCCGGGGGCTCCGTGGAGGAGCGCGGGGAGCCCCATCCCCGCCTCAGCTGCCGCGGCCGCTGCGACAGCTCCCTCCAGGGCGGCTCGGGCCGCGGGGCAGCAGGGCGAGGCGGAGTGGATTACGCGGAGCGCCTCTCCGAGCTGCTCCGGCAGCCGCAGGCCCCGCAGCTTCTCCGCGACCTTTCTGGCGTAGCTGAGGGATGCCTCCAGGGTCTCGCCCGTGACCCTTGGAGCTGGGCTGCCCTCGCCGAGCCCGAGGGTGCCCGAGGAGAGCCTTGCCTCTACCACGATTGTTTCAGCCACGGCTGCGGAGGAGTAGCTTATCCTGAACACTCCGCGGAGCGGGGCACGCTGCACCCGTACAGCAGTCTCCACGAGCCTAGGAGCCACCGTACAGCCACCCCCGCGCCCCAACGCCTCCCCGGGGCGGGTGAAATAGGCCCCCTTCATGAATGCTGAACGTTAGTCTCCTAGGGGAGGGCGGCCACGGGTTGGGGTGGAGGATTGGAGTGGACATAGGCGGCACGTTCACTGACCTCGTCGCCTACGAGCCTGGCTCGGGGAGGCTGCTGGCCGCAAAGACGCTCTCAACCCCCCGTGAGCCCTGGAAGGGGTTCCTCCGAGTCCTCAGTGAGGCTGGGCTCGGGCCCGGCGAGGTAGCCTCAATAGTGCATGCGACGACGCTGGGCACGAACATGTTCCTTGGCCAGGAGGGCCTGGAGCCCCCGGAGGCCTGGCTGGTCACGAGCCGCGGGTTCCGCGACGTCCTTGAGATAGGGAGGCAGGCGAGGCCCAGCCTCTATGACCCCTACTTCGAGAAGCCCCGGCCCCTGGTGCCTAGGCGGAGGAGGCTCGAGATACCGGCCCGCCTCGGCCCTCGGGGTGAGGTGCTGGAGGAGCCCAGCCCCGGCGACGTGGAGAAGGTGGCCTCGGAGATACAGAGGGGGACGAGCCGCTGGCCCCCCGTCGTGGTCATCTCGGTTCTCCACTGCTACGCGCGCCCCGGCTTCGAGCAGCGCATAGCCGAGATGCTCTCGGAGAGGCTCCCCGGCGCACTAGTCGTGGCCTCCTGCAGCCTCGACCCCCAGCCCGGCGAGTACGAGAGAACCAGCACCGCGGTCGTGAACGCGCTCCTCAAGCCCATGTTCAGCGGCTACGTCGGGAGGCTCCGCGCCGAGCTCATGGCGAGAGGCTACACGGCGCCCCTCACGGTTATGACGAGCAGCGGGGGCTTAGCCTCCCCCGGGGCGGCGGCCGAGAGGCCAGCACTGTTCATAGAGAGCGGGCCAGCCGCCGGCGCCGTGGCCGCGGCGTGGCTCTCAAGCCAGCACAGCCACCCCCTGGCGGTGGGCTTCGACATGGGCGGCACCACGGCGAAGGCCGTGTTGATAAGGGATGGGCTGCCGGAGACTGTGCCGCTCTTCGAGGTGGGCGGCAGGTTCCACCACGGCCGCCTGGTGCGGGGCACCGGGTACCCGGTGAGAGCGCCCCACGTCGACCTCGTCGAGGTGAGCGCCGGGGGAGGCACCATAGCGTGGCTCGATCCGGGCGGAGGCCTCCGCGTGGGCCCGGTGAGCGCCGGCGCAGACCCCGGGCCAGCATGCTACGGCCGTGGCGGCGTGGAGCCCACTGTGACTGACGCCCACCTGCTCCTCGGCAGGCTCCCCACGGTGCTCGCCGGGGGGCTCCGGCTGAGAAGGGAGGCCGCCCTGGAGGCCTACAGGCGCCTGGCCTGGGGGCTGGGCGCCCCGCCCCTGGAGGCGGCGGTGGAGGTGCTGGAGGCGGCGAACACCGTCATGGCTCGGGCGCTCCGCCTCGTGACCGTGGAGAGGGGCGTGGAGCCGGGGGAGGCAGTGCTCTACGCCTACGGGGGCGCGGGGCCGCTGCACGCCGTAGAGCTTGCCGAGGAGACTGGGTTCCGGAGGGTCGTCGTCCCGCCCGTGCCGGGGGTGTTCTCGGCCCTCGGTCTCCTCGTCGCGGACTACAGGTGGGACACCTATCGGCCCCTCAACATGTCGCCCGAGGAGCTTGACCCCGGGCTGCTCCAGGAGCTACTGGAGGACGCCAGGAGGGAGGCCATCGAGAAGCTTCGGGAGATGGGCGCAGGGGAGGCCTACACCTTGGCCTACGTGGAGATGAGGTTCAGGGGCCAGGAGGAGGCGGTGGAGGTCCCCCTAGCCGGGGACCCCAGGAGGCTCCTGGAGGAGTTCCTCGAGGAGTACCGGAGGAGGCACGGCTACCTCCCCCCACGCTCCACTGGCATCGAGGCCACGAGACTCCACGTAGCCGCCGTGGGGGTTACGCCGAAGCCCAGGCTCCGCCCTCAGCCCCCATCAGCGCCCACGGCGGGCGGGGGCGAGGTGGAGGCCTACTTCCTCGGCCGTGGCTGGGAACAGGCAGCGCTCATCGAGAGGCCCGTGGAGGGCATGGGATGCGGCCCCGCGATACTGCTCGAGGAGACGAGCACCACGGTGGTGCCGCCGGGCTGGTGCTGGAGCGTGCTCCCTGACGGCAGCCTGCTCCTCGAGAGGAGCAGGGGGTGACGCATGGTGAGGGCTAGGCTGGCGGCCCTGGTCTACGCGCTGGGCTACGCAGCAGAGGAGATGGGCGCGGTGCTCGCGAGGACGGCGGTGAGCCCGAACATAAGGGACAGGAGGGACTACAGCTGCGCCATACTCGACCCCGAAGGCAGGCTCGTGGCGCAAGCCGAGCACATACCCGTCCACCTCGGCACAATGGCTGCCACCGGCCCCAGGCTAGTGGAGGAGGTTGAGAGGAGGTATGGCGTAGAGCCGGGGACAGTCTATGCTACGAACAACCCCTACCTGGCGGGCACCCACCTCAACGACCTCCTCCTCCTGGCCCCCATCCATCACGGGGGGAGGCTGGTCGCCTGGGCGGCGGTGAAGGCCCACCACGTGGACGTGGGGGGCAGGGCGCCGGGCAGCATAGGGGCGGCGGAGACGATACACGACGAGGGCGTCCTCCTAGACCCCGTGCCATTGGCCCGCGGTGGCCGAGTAGAGGCTGAGGCGCTGCGGCCCCTCCTCGAGGCGAGCAGAGAACCCCTCCTCCTAGAAATGGATCTCCACGCCCAGCTGGCCGCGGTGGAGAGGGGCCGGAGGCTTCTCCGGGATCTCGCTGCGAGGAAGGGCGCGGAGAGGCTCCTCGAGGCCATGGACTGGGCTATAGGCCACGGGGAGAGGTACGCCAGGAGCCTCGCCGAGAAGCTTCCGGAGGGCCGCGTGGCCACAGCCGTGGACCATGTAGAGGGCGCGGAGAGGGACTACGTCATCCAGGTCAGGCTCGCGGCGCAGGGGGACAGGATAACTGTTGACTTCACGGGCACCAGCCCCCAGGCAGCAGAGCCCCTCAACGCCACCGCTCCCACCACTGCAGCGGCTGTAGCGTATACGCTGAAGATGGTGCTCGACCCTGCTACGCCCGTGAACCACGGCTTCTACATGGCCGTTGAGCTACGGCTGCCCGGGGCGAGTCTAGTCTCAGCCACCTACCCGGCGCCCGTCAGCGCCTACACCGAGACAGCGCAGCGCATCGTGGACACGCTGCAGGCCGCGCTCGCCGAGCTCCTCCCCGGCCGCGTCCCGGCCGCGAGCTGCGGCACCATGAGCAACATAGCCATAGGCGGCCGGGGCTGGGCATTCTACGAGACCATAGGCTGCGGCCAGGGAGCCAAGCCACGCGGCGACGGCGCGGACGCAGTCCACGTCAACATGACGAACACCATGAACACGCCGGTCGAGATACTGGAGCAGACAATACCAGTGAGGATAACCAGGTACAGCCTCCGCCCAGGCAGCGCCGGGCTAGGAGCCCACAGGGGCGGCCTGGGGATAATACGCGAGTACCTCGCCCTAGAGGAGGCCACGGTGAGCATAGCCGGTAACAGGGTACGCCATCGGCCATGGGGCCTACAAGGCGGGGAACCGGCCGCGCCCGCCCGCTACCTGCTCGTAACGAGAGAGGGCCGGGTAGTGGAGCTGCCTCCCCTCGCAGCCGTGAAGCTACGGCCAGGCGACAGGCTACGCGTAGAGACCCCTGGCGGCGGCGGCTACGGAGACCCATGCAGCAGGCCCAGGGAGCTTATCGAGAGCGATGTAGAGGAGGGAAAGCTGACGGCAGATCAAGCGGCGTGGCTTAGGCAGCGGTGCACCGTCCAGGGGGGCTGGCCTCCTTCGCGGCGTGGTTCCAGCTCCTAGCGCTCCTCGGGAGTGCTGGATAGGTTACGGGTCGGGCGAAGCTGTTGCCCGGATATGGTATTACCAGTGGTGTTACCTTGAGGGGAGGGCTAGGGAGGCTGAGGTTGCTGTGCTGCGTCTCGCTGCGAGGGGCGACTGGTTCCTGGATCTCTTCACCAGTGAGGCCGAGAAGCTGATTGACGTGTTCCCGGAGCAGCGGGGTAGGCCCAGGAGGGGGCTGCCGGGCTACTGGTGGGTGCCGGGGCTCCCGGAGCCGCCGGGAGAGGCCCCGGTCGCGGCTGTGGACGGCGGGGGCGGGGTGCTGCCCCTCCGTGGGGGCGGCGCGGTCTATGTCGCGAGGGCCTACGGCTACGTTGAGGACGGTGAGCCGGAGAGGCTGTTGGAGCTCCGCTACTACCCGGTCCGGGACAGCCGTGTCCTGGACGCGCTCCGGGCCTGGCTCGAGCACCGCGTCGCGCTCCGCCTGGTGCAGCGGCTCCCCCCGGGCGGCTACTTGTTGATGGACGGCAGCCTCTGGGTCACGGTCACCGCCGCGTTTGCGTCCTTGGCCAGGCTCGCCTCGGGGAGCCTCCAGGGCCTCGGCGGGGTCTACGCGGGGGTGCTGAGCGCCTACCTACTCGCCTCCGTAGCCGATCTCGCCGAGGCCGCAAGGGGGCGGGGGGTGAGGCTCCTCTACGTCTCCAAGGACCACAGCATGAGGGTGCTGAAGGAGAAGGTGCTGCTCGACGCGGTGGCGGAGGCTGTGAAGGGGCTCAGGCCGTTGGTCGAGAAGGCGTTGGAGTGGTACCCGGTGCACGCCCGGGACGCGTTGATAGAGGCCAGGAGGCTCGTGCCCAGCGAGCTCCGGGGCCTTTACGACGCCGCCCTCGATCAGAGCTACCGCGACCCCGTGTTCGTCGACGACGCCGCTGGGCGGGGGCCGGGCTACACCTGGGTGGTCCACATCCCTCCGCCCCGGAGGGTGGCGAGGCTCCTCGCGGCCGGAGGGACGAGGGGCCTGCTGGAGAGGGCTGCGGCGAAGGCGGAGCAGCTGCTCTCACCGGGGGAACAAGCAGTGGAGGAGATCAAGGCCGCCTCCACGAAGGCGGGGCTCCTCGACCAGCTCCCTGGCCCCAGGATGCTCTACCTCCGCCCCGCGCCGGGGGACCCGCTGCTCATGGTGGAGCAGCCCGGTGCGCCGGGCAGCTACTACAGCGGCGGCAGGAGCCTAGAGGAGCCCGGCACCGGGGAGGCTGAGGCGGTGGCGCTGCTGACGAGCCAGTACGCCGGCGAGGAGTACTACAACATACCCCTCGTCGCCGCCCACATCAACGCGACACTGGACGGCGCCACGCTCCGCCGCTACGCCGGGCTCCTCGAGAGCCTCGCCGCGGCCAGGGGCGTCAGGATACCAGTGGCGAGGCGCGAGGCAATGGCCAGGAGGCTGCGTAGACGGAGGAGGAAAAACCCATGGGTCTAGCCGCGGAGGGCGTAGCGGATAAGCGGGTCGGCGAGCGTGTACTCCCCATTCCTCTTCTCAACAAACCCGTAGTCACGTAGCTCGCGCAGATACCTGGTGAACTGTGCGTTGTTGAACCGCCTCATAGCCTTGGCCTCCAGGCATCTCTTAGCCTCGCTCCACGTCATCGGGGCTGCTGCGAGGCACTCGAGCAGCGCAAGGTAGCGTGTCCTGGCAGCGCCGCGGTTGGAGAGAAAGCGCTCCAGCTCCGCCTTGACGATCCCGGCTCCCTCCTCTACTGTTCGGCGCAGGGCCCTTGCATGGTCGCGGTAGACGAGGGAGTAGTAGCCGTAGGCCGTCAGCCACCCTGGGATACCGTCCAGCCTCGCGACAGCCTCCTCGATGTAGGCCCTGGGCCACCGGACACCGGCCTCCTCGAAGCCGCGCTCGAGGAACATGACAGCCTTCTCGGGCCCAAGCCGCGGCATCTCTATGTCGAGGCTTGGCCTGCCGTACAGCGGTGCCCTAGGGTTCCTCCTGCCAAGCAGCCTGTCGAGCAGGCCCACCTCGGAGCCCGCGAGCACGAGCTTCACGCCGGGGTGGTAATCGTAGATATGGGCCAGCAGCCTAGAGAAGCCGGGCACGATGCTGAACTCCTGGGCCTCGTCTAGGACGAGTATAACCTGCTCCCCGGCCTGGCCGGCGGCCTCGCCCAGCGCCTCAGCTATGCCGGCTATGACCCCCGGCTCCCTGCGGTTTATCCTCACCTCGAAACCCGTCACGGACACGCCTTCTACGCGCTCGAGGAGCGAGGCCAGCCTTGAGGAGAGGCCCCGCGCCCTCCGGAGAAGCCCTCTAAGCCCGTGAGCCAGTACATCGTATACATTGTCGGCGCTCATAACGGGTACAGCCCTCGCGTCAAAGACCGCGTAGAGGCTAGAGCCGTGCAGCCTGAGGCCAACACGTATCAACGAAGACTTGCCTATCCTCCTAACCCCCTTAACCACTATCATCCGCGTAGCCTCGTCCCTGAGGCCCCGGAGGAACAGCTCCAACTGCTCCTCGTAGTCGAAGAATTCGCGCGGGTCCTCCTTAACACTCAGCCTGATAGAGCAGGTTGCACCCCCCATAACTAGGTTACAGGGGGTGTAACTTCTATTGTGTTGCCCGGCCCCGCTTATGCAACCCAGGGGGCTGGAGCGGGCTAGTGGACGCACCGGGCTACGCCTGGGGGAATGGCTGAAAAGCCCGCCTACCGCAGTGCACCTGGTTGCCCGTCTTGCGGGTCGTGTATGAGAGCCATCGTTTCTACTGGGGTGTCCTCATAAGGGGCTTGGACAGGGTTAACGGGTTCTTCGAGGCCGTGTGGCCCATACCGGAGGGCATAACCTACAACAGCTACCTCCTCGACGCCCCCGAGGGCCCCGTGCTCCTCGACACCAGCCGGCTCGGGCACTGCGGCGGCTGGCTGGAGGAGCTGCGCCGCCACGCGGACCCGAGGGACCTCGCGGCCGTGGTGCTCCATCACGTGGAGCCCGATCACAGCGGCTGCCTCCCCACGTTGCTCCGCGAGAACCCGGGGCTGAGGGTCTACGCGAGCCCCGCCGCCCGGAGGATACTCGAGGCCATCTACCCCATTAGGCTCAAGCGCTTCACCCCGCTCCGCCCCGGCGCCAACAAGGTCGCGGGCCTGGAGCTCGAGGTCATTCCCACCCCGATGCTCCACTGGCCCGAGACAGTGATGACGCTGAGCCCCGAGGGGGTGCTGTTCAGCGGCGACGCCTTCGGAGCCTACAGCGTACCCGAAGCCCCCGCAGCCTCCCAGGCCGGAGGCCTCACGGCAAGCTACGTGGCCGAGATGAGGAAATACTACGCCACAGTTATAGGCAGCTACAGGAGACAGGCCGCAAACGCCCTCAAGAAGCTCCAGGCGAGGCCGAGGCCGAAGACGATAGCACCCCTCCACGGCCTAGTACTAGACACCGGGGAGGCAGTGGAGAAGGCCATCAAGCTATACATGGATTGGAGCAGCGGGGTCCACCAACCCGGGAAAGCAGTCCTAGTAGAGGCCACCGCCTACGGAGCCACAAGCAAGACAGCGGAAACGCTGCAGAAGCTCCTAGAGGAGAAGGGCTACACGGTGAAACGCTACCCCTACACCTCCACAACGCAGCCCGACACCAGCGACATACTGGGGGACGCCCTGGACGCAGAGCTGATCGTAATAGCGGCCTCCACCTACGAGGCGGAAGTACCGCCCCCGCTCAGCCACCTGGCAAGCCTACTATGCAAGAAGACAGCCTCCGGCCAGAAGACCATAATAGCCGTGGGCTACGCGTGGAGCCCAGGAGCCGGCAAAAAACTAGCACAGAGGCTACAGGAATGCGGCCACAGAACAGTCAAAGTAGTAGAGTATACTCCCAGCAACCCACCCACAGACCAGCTACAACAAGCAGTAGAACATGCAACACAACAATAAACAAGACTAGAACGAGAGGGGCTTCGGCCACACTAGGGCACATCACAGCCCCTCAACGGGCTCGGCGATGCTACCCCACCACACCCGCCCGGCCACCAGGGCTCAAGGGTCAAGTAGCAGCCGCTTAAGCTCCACGAGGCTCCAGGCCCAGGGAGCAGTATTAACATTAGCTAAGGCTCCCCTAACAAGCCCAACAAGCTCCCCCTCTCCGAATCTCTTTATGCAGTCCTTGCACACCATCCTCAGCTGCCGATTACACTCCTCTAGGTTGGTAATTCTGCAGCTTCTTGAGGCCAGGGCGAGCCAACAGTCCCCGCTGCAACGCCACGACGATAAACAGAGGCGAGGCCCCCTCCCGCGCCGGGGCTCAAAGCACTCAGCTACCAGGTACCTACTACTCTCCACGGCATCCTCCGATACCCGGGAGTACATCTCGTCGAGTATCTTGCCTAGCTTCTCCTCGGTTTCAGATACGCGCTGCTGTGGCTCATTATCGTCGCTGTCGAGGATGACTATGAAGCAACCGGAGGTAGTGAAGGTCTTGAGCTTATAGGCGAGGCGACGGACGGCATAGTCTTTGAGGTTCTTGATGCCGTTAAGGGCGTATACGACGAGGCACCTGGAGCCGCAGAGGCGCAGCTTGTAGTAGGTCTCTCGCTCCTTTCCTGCGAAAGTTATGTCATCATAAATGTCTCCGAGGAGACCTGCTAGAAGGATGTAGTCCTTGAAGCCCTCGACGACTATCAGCGCCTTATTACAGTCTGCAAGCATTGTTCGCCGACGCCTCCCGCGGCTATGAGTGCTAGATGCCCCTCAGGTCTATCTCCAGCTCACTCGCCTCTACAACCTCCTCGCCGTGGAAAGTGCTAAAGACCCCACCATTATCTATGAGCACCGTCGTCAACAGCTCTGCCGCTCCGGCCTCTCTAGCTGCGTCAGCAATGTATCTTATCAGCTCTAAGCTGTGCGTGCTCAACACTATGAGGGCCCCCGGGTTCTCGCTGAGAACCTGCGCCAGCTGCTGCGCGAACACTATCATGTAGCCAGGGTGTAGCCCGGTCTCCGGCTCCTCGTATATGAGAACAACGTTGCCTTCCTTGGCGAGTGCTAATCCGGCGAAGAGCAGCAGGAGATGCAAAGTACCGTCGCCGAGCAGGCTCGCCGGAACCCTGCCTCCGCTGGCCCGGAACCAGACCTCACCCTCCTCTATGAACGGGTCACTGACGCCGAGACCTGGTACGTTCTTGATAAGACTGTTATAGGTTTCAAGGAGGCCCAGAGAGTGCAGCATCTGGATGACACGCGTCAACGCTTTTGCGAGGCCATCACGGTTGCCGGACAGCACGCGGTGGAAGAGCGTGTAAACTCTTATCGGCTTCCCGGCTGTCTCCGGGCTACCATAGCTCTCCCAGATAGCCTTCTTCAAGGTGTCATGTAGCACTCTCGAGAGACAGTCCACTAGTTCACGGCTGTTAAGCTCTACAGGTTGCAGGGCCTCCGCAAGCCTATTCACAACCTCTCCAAGAGCTTCAGATACGGCTACCCGTACACCCTTGGAGAGGTATTTCCAACGGCTGGCTCCGGGGTAATAGATACGGGTGAACCCCCAGCGTCCCTCCCCGCCGCCCGATACTTCAACTCTAACGCTCTCCCTCACTACCCTGCTGGCTGCCCTGGTCAAGGCCTCTAGTAGTACTTCTGCTACAGCCTCCGCCATGCTCCCCGGTAGCTGTGCCCCAGGCCTGCTACAAAGCAGCCCCATAGAGTTAATGGCGTCGCCTAGCAGAGCGTAGGCCCTGTCCAGCGCCCTCCGGTTGAGTTTGTCGACATACACGGCTCCTAGCACGCAGAAACCCGCCATAACCCTGTTAATGCTTCTGGCTGCTAGGCAGGCCAGCCTCCTAGCCTCCTCCCGGATGTCGCGCGGCCTGCGGATAACAACATTCACACGCACCAGAGGGTGATCGAACCTCACATAAGCCTCTCTGTGGCCGCTACGTATGAGACGGAGCGGGCGTCCGAGCAGCTTACCATCTACAATGTACCTTATAGTGTCGCTGCCCAGCCAGTCCCTGAAACCCGCGGCAGCCGATGCTGCGATGGCAAGCGCCTCAAGGAGGGATGATTTGCCCGAATTGTTCCTCCCGGTTACTATCGTTACGGGTGTCAGCTCTACGCTAGCCTCGTCTACTCCGCGGAAGCCCGTTACTGTGAGCCTTGCGGCCAGCTGCAGTGTGCTCTGCACATCTCCCAAGGCCATGACGCTAGCCCTCTAGCTTCAAGACTTTTCAGAACAACATACAGCAGTAAAAGAGAGATTAGCCGCACAGGCCCGAGATAAGCGATGCAGCTAGTCACGGGAGGGAGCCATCTTGCGGCTCTTTAGCCCCTCTAGCAGTTTGTGCAGCCTCTCTTTCTCCTCGTTGGTTTTCATGCTCCAGTAGTGCTGTGGGGCGGGGAACTCGCCGCTCCTCACCTCCTGGGCGTATTGTTTGACTGCGTCGCGGATGATTGACGCTAGGTCCACGTACTTCTTGGCGAAGGGTGGCGGGCTTGGGGCTAGGCCTAGGATGTCGTGGATTACGAGCACTTGGCCGTCGCAGTGGGGGCCGCTGCCTATGCATATTGTTGGTATTGTTAGGCGCTCGGTTATCTTCTTGGCTACCTCCGCGGCCGTGTATTCTATGACTACGGCGAAGGCTCCGGCGTCCTCCGCCCCCTCGGCATCCCTTATGACTTCGAGGGCCTCCTGGGCTGTTTTGCCTACTAGGCGGTAGCCTCCGAGGAGCTTGTGCCTCTGAGGGGTCAGGCCGACGTGAGCCATGACGGGTATCCCTGCCCTCGTCATGGCTTTTATGACGTCGCTGTAGGCTGCGCCGCCCTCTATCTTCACAGCGTCTGCCCCGGCGGCTAGTAGGCGGCCAGCGTTGCGCACAGCCTCCGAGACCGAGGCCTCGTAGCTCATGAACGGCATGTCTCCTACAACCATGGCCCTGGGCTGGGCCCTGGCCACGGCAGCCGTGTGCCGCACCATGTCCTCCAACGTGACCTGGAGGGTGGAGGGGAGCCCGAGCACAACCATGCCCAGGCTGTCGCCGACCAGGATAGCATCCACGCCGGCCTCATCCACGAGGCGGGCAGTGGGAGTATCATAGGCGGTGACCATGACTATCTTCTCGCCGCGCTGCTTCATCTTGAGCAGCGTCCGCACAGTAACCCTCCCAGCCACGGCTTGGGCCGCCTCCACGCCGCCACGAGGGGCTCAGGGGTTATGAGGCCTTGCCCCGGCGGAGCCTCTCCAGGACCCGTATCAGCCTCCACACCGTCTCGTTCACGGGCGCCTCCAGGCCGAGCCTCCTCGCCCACGCCGCCACCGCGCCGTTGATGTAGTCCACCTCGGTCGGCCTCCCAGCCTCCAGGTCCTGGAGCATCGAGGACCTGTTGTCTCCGGTCAGCTCCGCGACCCGCAGGGCCTCCGCCACAGGGTCCCCGGGGAGCCTTACCCCCAGGGCCTCGGCGACCCGGCCGACCTCCCTTGCCAGCGCCTCGGCAAGGCTACGGGCATCTCGGTCCTCCACCACTATCCTGTTAGGAGCCCCCGTCAACGCCGTGACGGGGTTTATCGCGGCGTTGACTGCGAGCTTCATCCACCTCCACGGCTCCACGTCCTCGACAACCACGGCCTCAACGCCGCCTCTGCGGAGCAGCGCGGCGAGCGCCTCGAGCTCCTCTAGCGCCTTCCCGAGGCAGCGGCCGGGGCGGCAGCCGAGCACAACCCTCGGCGCCCCCACGGCGTGGAGCACGGCCCTGCACGGCGCCAGCCTCTCCACGCCATAGTAGACGAGGCCCTGGGCGGCGCGGCCGGGGTAAGCCTCCTCGAGCAGCTCCAGAGCCCCCAGCCCGTTCTGAAGCCCAGCCACGAGAACCGGGCTCCAGCCGGCGCGCTGCGACGCCTCAACCGCTCCGCGGAGGCTGTAGGCCTTCACAGCGTAGACAACGACGCGGGGCCTCAGCGCCGCAGCCGAGCCCCAGCCGCAGACAAGCAGAGAAGCGGAGCCGAGGCCACGCGCCTCCAGCGCTACGGGAGAGCAGCCGGAGACACCGCGGGAGACGACTACGACACTGGCGCCGCCGAGGGCAAGGGCCGTGGAGAACACTGTACCTACTGCGCCGCAGCCACCCACCACAGCCACATCGTGCCTAGCCACGCCCCTCCCCGCCACAAGCAGCTGTGGAGAGCCGAAAACGAGGCCCCCCGTGTCGACGTCTAACTCGGCCTATGCTTGCCCGCCGAGGAGCTGCTCCCTCTGGTGCTGCTTCACGAGCAGCCTCATCCTCTCAAGTATCCGCAGGAAGCCCTCAGTAGGCTCCGGCTTCCACCGGTTCTCCAAGGGGTCGAACAGCTCATACGGGAACACCGATGCCATTCCCCGCAGCCTGGGGTAGACCTCCGCCTCGGGGCACACGGTGTAGAGCAGGCGGAGCATCTCCTCAGCCTCCCTAGGCGCCAACACTAGGGCGGCCATGACATGGCCGCGGTTCTCGGCCGGCACGTAGAGGAACGGCGCCGTCAACGTCGCGGACACGAAGCCGTAGAGCTTCCTAGCGCAGCTCCGGGGAGCCACCACGGTGAGCTTATACGACTCCTTGGGCTGCTCGAGCACATACACCCTGCCAAGCACCTTGGCGCGGCTAAGCTTCCTGTAGTACTTCGTCAAGTACTTCATGTTCAGGGCGGCCTCGTACTCGCCGAGCCCCCGGGCCTCGACAGCCTCAGCTACCTTGGAGAGAGCCCTGAGCGTGACAAGCGGGTTAGCGTCAAGCACGGCTAGCAGCAGGTAGACCAGGCCCGGGCTCCTAACCCTAACCTTGGGCTCGTTCAACAGTATCTTCAAGTTGGCCTCCAGGCTCTCCATGTCGCCTACGTCGGTAGTCCTCTTACCCAGGCAGTTCATCGCGGGAACCTGCCAGGCCTCCCACCACTCCTCGAAGAAGCTTGTGTCCTCAGGCCAGAGGCCGCGCGGCAGGTAGTAGACAAAGTAGACCCTACCACCAGTGTGAACAATTATACCGTGGAGGAGGCGGGGGCTGGGCACACCCAGCTCCCTAAGCTTATCAGTATCGGTCTCAACGCTGATGAGCTTCCTGGCTAGCTCCTTGTCTCTCTTGAAGCCGACTAGCATACGTATATCCAGAGGCTTCAACCATTTAAGGTGGAGCGCGAAGCCCCGGCGCACGAACCTGGCTATGTTGTAATACACTGTGCTCTTGGGGGCAGGCACCTCGCCCAAACGGTAATCATAGCAAGTAAGGTAAACCGCTATGCTCATGCTAATCCAGTCCCCTCCCATGCTCTTTCTCTGAGAAGCAAGTCTCTGGGAAATAAAAGTACTTATGGAATTAAAAGTATAGGTTGCTTTCACACACAGTACAGAAACCGGTGAAACCGCGTGGCCCAGGCCAAAACCCAGCTCAAAAAGGCTCTACTACGCGCAATAGCCGACCCCAGGACCAGGACAGCACTAGTACTAGCGGCACTAGCCGCCGCAACCCTGCTGCCGACCGGCGCCAAGCTACGCGACGCACCCACATTCTAAGGCCCGAGGAGGCCCAAGACAGGATCCAGCCTCGAGAAGGAATCATGGTACAGCCTCCACTGCTTTTTAGGAGCCCCTCCCTCACATGCCCCTTCTACCTGGTCCTCCCCGCCTGGTAGAAGTCTTCACCTGGTACAGACTTTCCCGTATCGCAGGGTGCTCTTGGATATTAGTATGTTTGGAGTGGGTACTACCTGGTGCCGTGCGCCTTGGATAAGGCTAGTATAGCCCGGCGCCTGGGGCCGGGTCTCGCCGCGCTGCTCTCATTCCACGCGAGGAGGGTTTACGGCCGTAGCCTCGAGGAGCTTGGGCCAGAGGAGTTGAAGAGGCTTATTGTGAAGGTCTTGGGAGAGAGGGCTGGGCCCGTGCTCCGGGCTCTCGACGGGTTTCTAGGCTTCGGCCTTGGCGGTCATACCGGTGGGGCTCTGTCGAGGCTCGTGGTTTACGCTTAGCTGCCGTGTATGAGCTTCTTTCTCTCCTCGGCGGCTCTCCTCCAGGCCTCTCCTCTCTCAAACCAGTAGTAGTGCATAAGCCTCGATGGGAGGCGTCGGAGGAGCTGGTCCGCGGCGACTATGGCTGCCGCTGCCTCGACTGCTGCTACTGCGCGCACGGCTATGGCGGGATCGTGGCGGCCCGCGCCCCGCGTCTCGACCGTGCCTAGTGTTCGCCAGTCTATGGTCTCCATGGGGTAGGGTATGGTGGAGGTCGGCTTGACGTAGGCCCTGGCTACTATCGCTGCTCCTAGGGCTAGGCCGCCTAGGGTTCCGCCTCCATGGCCCGGCTCCAGTGCGAGGCCCCCGTCGGGGGTTGGGTGGAGGGCGTCGGCGGCCTCTCTGCCAGTCATGTCTACCAGCCTTGTCCCCAAGCCTAGCTCGAAGGCCTTGACGCCGGGTATTGCCAGCATCGCGTAGGCCAGCTCGGCGTCTAGGCGGCCGCTCAGGGGCTCCCCCATGCCGGGCGGCGGGTTGAGTATCCACGCCTCTACTACGCCGCCCGCGCTTCCCCCCCTGGCCACGGCCTCCTCCAGCGCCCTGGCCATCTCCTCGGCGGCTCCAGGGATTGGGCAGGGGACTGGGGCCTGGTCGCGCATCCTTCTCAGCTCCTCTAGGCTCGTGGGGCTTCTGGGGGGCTCCAGGGGGCACTCCTTGCCGGCTAGGCGGCGGAGGTAGGCATAGACCTCTACACCGTGGAGGCGGAGCAGCTGCTTGGCCAGCGCGCCTGCCGCGACTAGGCCGGCGGTGAGCCTGCCGGAGAAGGGGCCTCCTCCCCTGTAGTCCTCGAAGCCGAGCGCGTTGAGCCTCGCAGCTGCGTCGGCGTGGCCCGGCCTCGGCCGGTGGCGGACTACTTTCTCGTAGAAGCTGCTGTCCACGTCACGGTTCCAGATGAGCATCGCGACGGGGGCGCCGGTTGTGTAGCCCATGTGGACGCCGCTGAGTATCTCCGCCCTGTCCGGCTCCCTCCGCGGCGTGGTGTAGCGGCGGCCGGGCCTCCTCCTGGCCAGCTCCTCTTCGACAATCTCCCTGGTCAGGGGTATCCCGGGTGGAGCACCCTCCACCACGGCGCCGACAGCGGGGCCGTGGCTCTCCCCCCATACTGTTACGCGGAGCAGCCTGCCGAGCATGGGCATCCCTACTTCACCCCTCCCCTATGCTGGCTCGACGCGGGCCCCGAGGGCCGTGAGCGCGTCCCAGAACCCGGGGTAGGACTTCGCCACCGCGTCGGCGCCCTCTATGGTGACCGGGGCCTCGGCTGCGAGCCCCAGCACGGCGGCAGCCATCGCCACCCTGTGGTCCCGGTGGCTGCTGTAGACGCCGCCCCGTGGAGGGCCACAGCGCCCCCTCACCGCTATGCAGAGCCCCTTGCCCGGCTCCTCCTCCAGCCAGGCCTCCGCGCCCGCCCTCTCGGCGAGATCCAGCGCCGTTGCCACCCTGTCGCTCTCCTTGAGGCGGAGCCTCGCCGCGCAGCATATCCTTGAGACGCCGCAGGCGATGGAGGCTAGGGCTGCTAGCACCGGCGCCAGGTCGGGGCTATCCTCTATGCACGCCTCGAAGCCCGCCAGCCCCCCGGGGCCCGGGCCCGTGCAGAGGGCGCCGAGGCCGCCGTGGAGGCACCTGGCCCCCATGGAGGCGAGCACCGTGGTTATCCTCCTATCCGGCTGCGGGTCCCGAGGCTCAAGCCCGGTGACAAGCACCTCGCCGCCCGACGCCGCAGCGGCTGCGAGGAGGGGTGCGGCGCTGCTCCAGTCACCGGGGATCCTCGCCTCCACCCCCGCTGGGCGACCCTCTACGCGGAACAGCGTGTAGCCCATCCTCACGACACTGACCCCCGCTAGGCGGAGGGCCTCCACGGTTATGTCCACGTAGGGCCTCGAGGAGACCCCCGTTGCCTCCACCTCGAGGCCGCCGAGCCCCGCGGCCAGGATGAGGAGGCTGCTGAGGAACTGGCTGCTCAGCCCCGCGTCCACCACGGCACGGCCCCCTCTGGCTGGGCCGCGGACCACGTATGGGGGACAGCAGCTCCCCGTGTCAAGCCACGCGACGCCGAGGCCCCCGAGTGCCTCCAGGAGCGGCCTCACCGGCCTCCTGTGGAGCCTCCCCCTGCCGTAGACGAGCACGGGCTTGTCGAGCAGCGAGGCGGGGGCTGCTACGAGCCTGGCGGTGGTGCCCGACTCCCCTGCATCGATGCAGCGGGGCCACCGCAGGCGGGAAGGGGGCTCCACGCTGACCGTGCCCCCGGAGCGCGTTACCTTGGCGCCGAACGCCTCCACGGCCCGGAGCGTGGCCTCCACGTCGTCCCCCCGGGGGAGGTTGGAGAGCCTGCTCGGCCCCCGGGCGAGGAGGGCGAGGAGGAGGAGCCTGTGAGCCCAGCTCTTCGAGCCCGGGGCCTCCACAGCGCCGGCGACGGGGCCCGGGTGGACTGTGACGCGGCTAGGCAGCACCGTCTGCTCCCACCACAAGCCCACACCACGGGGACCGCGGGTTAATAGCCGCACAGCGGGGGCGCTAGGCTGGGCCGGCGCCTAGGAGGCGACTAATAGTCTCCGGCGTGTATACTACGCCCTCTACGCCGTATCCATGCTGCTCGAGGAACTCTATGAAGCTGCGGTCTATAGTCAGCAGCGCCATGTTCTCCGCCCTGGCCGCCGCGTAGTGGAGCGCATCGATATAGTCCCGGTGCCCAAGGTGGTATATCCTGGCCGCCTCGATTAGGGCCTCGGCGCGCGGCGTGAGTAGACGGTAGGTTCTGCGGATGGCCTTTACCCCTATCTTGACGCGGCCGAGCTTCTCCCTGGGGACGAGTTTCAGCACCTTCCACATGGCCTCGAGCAGGCCCGCCTCCAGGTAGTAGACCTCAAGGCTGTGGAAGAACCTTATAGCCTCCATAGCGTCTCTCTCGACCTCTATGCCGAGCGCGGGCAGGAGGAAGGTCGTGTCCACGAGGACCCTAGGCCCGGCCGCCCTCGATGTACCTCTTCTGCCGCTCAACGCTCTCGGCCTCGAGCTCCTCGAGGCTTGTCCTAGCTATCTTCTCGCCGCGCAGGGACAGCTCCACAGCGTCCAGGATGGGCTCAAGCACTATCCTGCCATCCTCCAGCCTAAGCTCCAGCCGGCTGCCCTCCCTAATGCCGAGCGCCTCCGCGACGGGCTTCGGGATAACTATGGTTCTTCTCCTCCCGACGCGTATCTCCAGGCTCAGACTCACAGCAGCCCCTCAGACGGAAGTTTGAGGGATCAGAGCCGCTATTAAGATTACAGCATGTAGGCGCCTCTACGTCACCGTCCTACCCGCGGCTGCCTGCCTGGGAGGGATGCAGCGTGCTGAGGCGTGTCGCCAGGGTCGGGAATACCCTGGTCGAGGCCGTCCTCTACGGCTCAGTAGGCGGGGAGGAGCTTGGGGCCGCATTGAGACTCCTCGGCGAGGCCTACGGCACCGGGGGCCCGGGGCTTGTGGAGCTGCGGCTCTACCCGGACGAGGCCGTGATGGAGGCCGTTGTGTCGGAGCTGGCGGCCGAGGCGGGGGTCGCCGCTGGGGCGGGGTTCGAGCTTTTCGCACACGAGGCGTGGAGCGGTGTGCCGAGGATACATGCCGTCGCCCCGGCCCTCCTCCGGGGCCCCATGTATGAGGCCTTGTTCGTCCATGAGGCTGTGCATAGTCTCCTCCACGGCAGCCTCGAATACTACATGGCTGAGCCGGGGGTGGACGCCCTCCTCTACTACGTGGCGGCGACGACGGTGAAGGACCTGGAGGTCCACGGCTACATGGCGCGCCGGGGGCTCCTCGGGCGGCTCAAGCTGCTCCAGGGCTACTGGCTCCGTGTCCTCAGCGAGGGCGGGTACGGTGCGCTGGACGTGCTCCGCGCTCTCACGGTCTGGGCCGCAGTGGGCGAAGAGCCCCTGGGGCCGCTCAGGAAGGCCCTCGGCGCCAGCCTCGAGAAGCTCTACGCCTGGATGAGGACGGTGCTAGAGGAGTGGCAGAGGAAGGGGGCCAGGCCTTGGGCTAAAAGGCTTGAGCTGCTGAGGCTCCTGGAGGGCCTCGGGTTAGCCCTCTATTAGCTTCACCGGTATCGGCTGTAGGCCCTCCATGCTGGGCGCCTGGGGCGCGGGCTTGGCTGGGGCTGCGGGGGCCTCGTGGCGCTCCTCCTTCTTCTCCACGGGCTTTGCCGCATGCTTCTCTCTGCCTATCCTTATGCTGCCGCTCTCCAGGGCCTCTATCCTCGCCTTAGTGGTCTTGAGATCCTCTAGCTCCCTCATGTTGCTGTCCTTGGCGCTGCGGAGCCTCTCGACCGCGACCTTGTAGGCCTTGTCGCTTATCTCGTTGGCTATGTAGCTTATCTTGAGGCTGGCTATCGCCTTGTCTAGGCGGAGGTTGGCGTCCTCTATCTCGTGCATCCTCTGGGTTATCATAGCCTTGAGCTGCTTGGACTCCTTCTTCAGCTTCTCGAGGCTCGCGCTCAGCTTCCTGCTGAACTCGTGGTAGATGTTGCCCGGTATCTCGCCCCTGCTGTACATCTCCTCGAGGCCCTTCATCCTGGCAAGTGCCCTCTTATAGCTGGCTATAACGTTGTTGGCGAGCCTCTTCCAGTCCGGGAGAGCCACTATCCGGCCATCATCGAGGACGACGGCGCCGCTGTCGAGGAACTCTATCTCTTTCCTCTCGTTCTCCACCACCAGCTTCAGCACGGTGCCGTCGACGTCACTCTCGAAGCTCACGAGCTGGCCGAGCACACGGCCGTAGGGATCGTAGACAGTCTCCCCCACGAGCTCCTGCACTGTCTCAACCGTGAGATGCGGCCGGGGCATAGCCTGCGTCCACCGCTGCGGTATCATTAGGAGAGGGGCATGGCACCGTATATAAGGCCGGGGGGTGTTACCTCCACCTCTCCATCTCGTCCCTCAGGGAGGCGTAGAGCCTCCCCAGCGCCCCGGCGTCGAGAACCGTGTGGCCGACGTAGGCGAGCCTCGTGGGCCAGCCAGGCGGCTGCTCCGCGAGCACGACGAGCAGCGCGGGCCTCCCCTTATCGTCCCGCAGCTCCACTAGGTAGAGGCCGTCGCCGCCGCGAAGGATCCTCGCCGACCCAGAGGCGCCCAGCGCGCGTCTGAGGTGCTCCCCGTCCACCTCCTCCAGGACGGAGGCGAGCCACATCCCTATCCTGGCTGCGGCCTCCTCCAGGCCCAGCCTCAATCCCGGCCGCCCCCCTACTGGTAGAAGAGCTGCTCCGTGTACGCTGGCGCGGGCCTCTCGGCGAGGCCAGTGATTATCTCGTGGAGGTGCCGGGCAGCCTCATCGCCGTGGAGCCTGGCGACTATTTCCTCTATGTCGCCGGGGTCCCTGTTCTCCCGGAGCCAGGCCTCGACGAGCCTCCTCGCGGAGAGGGCGGCGTGTTTCTTCACGTAGCCGAGCAGGTCCTCCGACACATCGCCCACGGCATCCACGAAGATGTTGTAGGCGTTGAAGAGGGTTGCTAGGATCCTGCCCAGCTCCTCGGGACCCGGGGCCGCAGCCGTCTCGACTGCAAAGGCGACGTTGTTGTCGAGGCCGCTGACCACGGGCTTTACTCCGGCCAGCAGGCTTCCCGTCTTCAACGCCTCACGGAGAACTATGACTGCCTCGTCACGATCCACGTAGAATACCTGGAACCCCGTCTCCACGCCCACCCTTACACCGCCGCCCGGCAGCTCCTCCAGGAAGAACGTGTTGAACGGGTAGGCGGGGGTGCCGAGCAGCACCCTCCCAGGCTCGGAGCCGGGGAGACGGAGAACCGGGAACCGCCGGCCCTCAACCACGACGCTACTGGGGGCCTCCACGGCAGCCACCAGCCACGCAGCCCCAGCAGCCGCCCACGGGGGCATAGGTTTACCGTTTATCCGGCCGGCGCCACCGGGCCCCCAGAAAAGTCTCCGCTGCGGGGGCGGCTTGGCTGTGGCGCCGGTCATCCGTGCCGCACTCCTCCGTCTACGCGAGGAAGCTGTGGCTGAGGAGTGTGCGGCGGGCAGGGGGCTTGACGCCTGGCTCGGCGGAAGCAGCGGGGAGACATGTGTCCGCCTCCACGTGCTCCGCGCCACTGAGCTAGGGCTCCTGGTCCAGCATCCCCCCTCGGAGACGGTGGAGCAGCTGTGGAGCCCGGTGCTCCGCTTCCAGGGGCTCGGGGCACTGCTCTGCCGCTACCATGAGGGGCCCCGGGGGGAGCCATGGAGGCACCGGTACTGCACCAGGCCCGCGAGGACCAGGCAGGGCTACTGCCTCGCCCACTCCCGGTCCGGGAAGGCCCTCTACGAGCTATGCGCCCAGGGCGTGGACCGGGTCTGCGCCGAGGCGGAGAGGCTGCTCCGGGGCGAGACCTTCACCGTCTACATGCTGGACTACGGGGGCTCCAGGGCGAAGGCGGGGCTAACGCAGGACTGGAGGCTGCTCTGGAGGATAGCGGAGCAGCCCCACGTCTCCGCCGCCGTGGTCGCCAAGGGGCTCCCCCTGACAGAGGCCCGTAGACTAGAGAAGAGGCTGGGCCGCGCAGCCGCAGCCACCGAGGGAGCCCACGCGAGGCTAGAAGAGAGGCTCCGCTCCTCCACGGGCCTCGCCCCCCGGCTCAGCCCAGCGGAGAGAGCAAGGAGGCTCGCCTCCCTCCTGGCCACTAATGGGCTGCGGGGCCGCTTCGAGGCCTACACCGTGGAGCCCCGCGGGGGCTACGCTTGGCCCATCACCGCGCCGCGGAGGGAGCCGCGGCTCCTAGCCGGGAGGAGGCTGAGGCTACGCGACTACTGGGGCGGGCTGCTGCTCCTGGAGGACGTGGAGAAGGGGGAAAACCTGGCGGTGTGGAAGAGGAGCCTGGTGCACAGGCTGCTCGAGGATGGGGAGGCTAGGCCTCCGCGGTGACCACTGAGGGCCCGGCGCCGATGAGGCCGGGCGCCGTGGGCACGGTGGCCCTTCTCCTCGCCACCTTCAGCCTGAGCTCGTCCAGGTACTTCTCTATGCTCGCGAACCTTATCCCCATGGTTCTCCTTGCCTCCTCTAGGACTGCTAGCAGCTCCTCTGGGCCGTCTGGCTTGACGACTATGTCGTTCAGCGTGGGGGGCTCTAGCCTGTGGCCGCACCTGGGGCAGGCGCCGCCGTAGATGCTTATCAGCTCCGAGGGCGTGGGGACGCCGTAGCTGCTCTGCCCGACCTTCACGAACACGTGGAGTATGAATCCGCAGTGCTTGCACCTGTACACCACGGGCAAGGCCGGGAAGACACCCGGGGGTCAGTGA
>CAZIWH010000021.1:0-25722 GCA_964542985.1 uncultured Hyperthermus sp.
CCTACATCCAGGGAGGGGTTCAGCCATGAGGGGCCTAGACGTGTGGTAGGGGTTCTTATTGTTTTCGTTTAACTGGGCGAGGGCTCGGTGCCTAGCCTGCTCGCCACCGGCCCCCGGGGGTTCGGGGGCCTCGGCGGATCGGGCCTTCTCCCCACCGCCCGCTGGGCCGGCGGGTGTATGTGGACGTGGCGGCTTGTATTCCCGTTGTCGATGCATGGTGAAACGAATCATAGTCATAAGCTTTAAATAAACTCGCGGTGGGAGGCCTTTGGTGGAGGAAGTGTGAGCCTTGAAGGCGCTCCGGAAGATTATAGCTGCTGCAGGCGCGGGCTCTGTAGCCGCTCTCACCGCCGTGCTCGCCAAGTTCAGCAGTACCGCCGTGGCAAACAACCCCTACGGCGTGGTTGGCGGCGAGGTAAGCCTAGTGAACAGTGGTGGCAGCCTAGTAGCGGCCCTCGCTGCTGCTGGCGCCATAGTGCTGGGCATCGCGCTGGCCCTCAAGTACAAGTAGCCCTCCTCTAAAGGGATCGTTGGCGTGGTAGACAAGTGTTTTCTAGCCAAGAGGCCCTATCTCGGCTCCTCCTTTCTTAGCTCGGTTTCCCCTTAGCATCTCTCTGGCTGCCTGGAGTGCAGTTCTCACGGCCCTTCTTAGGGGGTAGACCATCCTCCCGGTCGCCCATGCTGCGGCCGCTACCGCTGCGGCGGCCGCTGGGAACGGGGCTAACGTGGCTCCGGCTACTGCTGCTGGCGCCTGTGGCAGCGTCGACTTCAACGCCAGGCCTGGCGTCCAGGGCGCGGCGGGTGCCAGTGCCGCTATGGCTGCCGCCACGCTTGCCGTGTAGGCTGCTGCTGCCCCGGGTGTGCCTGCCAGCCTGGCGAGGGGCGGGGTTAGGGCCGCTATAGCCGCTATTCTTGCAGCAGCGCTTGCCGCTATTGCTGCGCTGTCGCCCTTCATGTTCAGCTCCACCACTGCTGCCTGAAGCACGGCCTGTGGGGGCGCGGAGGCGGCGAGCACTGCTAGAGCCTCGGCGGCGCTCCTGGTGGCGAAGCCGGGGCTGACCGCGGAGAACACCTCCCTTGGCGCGGCGGCGAAGGCTGCCGCCAAGGGGGCTAGCAGCGTGAGGCCCACGCGGAGGGGCCTCTCTATGAGGCTCCTTCCCCTCTTCACGCTCTGGGGGAGCGCTGCCGTGGCGAGGCTCCCGGGGAGCCCCGCTAGCACCGTCGAGACCATGACGCCCATGTAGAGTATCCCCGCCTCCCTGTCCCCCGCCCCCGCCAGGGCGTAGGCGTAGACGGTAAGGACGGCGGGCAGCTGTCCGCCGAGGGCCTGTAGGCTGTTGGAGAGCCCCAGCCTGGCCAGCCTCTCCCGGTTGTAGGGGCCGAGGCCAGCGCCCCCCCTGGCAACTAGTAACAGGCTCGCGGCGAGCATCGCGGCAGGAGCGGCCACGAAGCCTGCCAGGAACGCCCCGACGCCGAGGCCGCGGAGGCCCAACAGGAGCCCCGTGGAGAGCTTCGCAGCGTTACCCGCTACGACGGCGGCAAGCATATCCTCGTACTGTTCGAGGCCCAGGAGGAGCTGGGTGGCAGCCAGGGAGGCCACCGTTAGGCCGGCGAGCAGCCCGCCGATCCACGCCCAGCGGCCGAGGAGTAGGGCGAGCAGCCACCCTGCCGCCGTAGCGACAGCAGCCACTGGGAGACTGCCGAGAAAGATAGACCACGCTGCCCCCCGGCCGGCCTCTGCGGCCTCCCTGGCCACCGCTAGGGAGAAGCCGTAGCCGAGCACAGAGCCGGGTATCATAGAGGCGCTCACAACCTTTGCAGCCGCCCCGGCCGCGTCGAGCCCAGTAACCCTGGTCATCACGACCCAGTAGGCGGCGCCTCCGAGGCCGCTCAGCAGGTTAGCGGCGAGAACCAGCGCGCCCGCCCTGGCAAGCCCGCCGCGGTCTACGGCACAACCCCCTCCTGCGAGCAGGGAAGCGTAGAGTAGAGGCCCTCCCGGGGCCCCAGTGAGGGGAGGAGAGATGGCTAGCCCGGCGGCCCCATTAAGCCTGGGGCCAAAAGACTTTGGGTGCTACTCCCTCTTGTATGGCACGCCTACGTGCTTGGGCGGCCTCACCCTGCCCAGCACGCCTGCGACCGCTATCAGCGTGACCACGTATGGCAGCGTGTTTATCAAGCTCGAGGGCACTACCTGCTTGAGAGTTGTGTTCTTCACCCAGATGCTGAGTGTGTCGAAGAAGCCGAATAGCGCTGCGCCGCCAAGAGCCTGCAGCGGATCCCAGTTGCTGAACACCACTAGGGCTAGGGCGATGAAGCCCCTGCCCGCGGCTATCTCCTTTGTCAGCGTGCCCAGCCAGTCGAGGCTCATGAAGGCGCCGGCGAGGCCTGCCAGGGACGCGCCTATGACCACGGCTATCGCCTGTACCCTCTCCACGTGTATCCCCACGGTGTCCGCCGCCTCCGGGTTCTCGCCGACGCTCCTCACCACCAGGCCCCAGGGCGTGCGGAACAGTATGTACCACATTATCACCGACAACGCGATAGCGGTCAACGAGACGGGGCTGATGTAGCCAGCTATGTCCGGCACCCTGGCATATGACGGTACTTGGTGTTGTCCAGCGCTGTGCCAGTGGACTATTAGCATGAACGGCACAAGGCCCAGCGCCAGCGTGTTGATACCTATACCGGGTATTATGTGATCGCCCTTCAGGTATGCGGTTATCACTGCATGCAGCAGCCCGAGCGCAGCGCCCGTCAATAGGCCGGCGAGGAGCCCCACCCAGGGCCCCGCAGCCTCCGCCGCCATCACGCCTGTCATGGCGCCGAGCATTATGATGCCCTCGAGGCCTATGTTCACCACGCCAGCCCTCTCGGCCAGGATCTCGCCTATCGCGGTCAACAGGATAGGGGTCATTGCGTTGAGCACGCCTATCGCGAACAGCAGGCTACCGCTCGGAGCCGCCACGGCTACACCACCTCCATGGCTCAGACCTTGCACGGGTTCACTGCTGCTGGGCCCCCGAAGGCTGGAGGCCACTGCCCTCAAAACCGTGGCTCTTCCCGGCTTCTTGCTCGCGGAGCTGAGTGAGCTTCTTCCTCCTCTGCAGGTATTCGCGCACCATGTGCAGTGTCCCCGGCACGGCCAGGGCTATCACTATGATACCCTCTATGATGCGCACCATCTCCAGGGGCACGCCCGCGAATATCTGCATGTAGCTCGCGCCGGACTTCAACACGCCCAGCAGTATACCGGCGAAGATGACTCCTATCGGGTGGTTAGCGCCTATCAGGGCAACGGTTATTCCGTCGAAGCCCATGTTCAGCAGGTTGCTGAGCCCGCTAGTTATCGCATAGTGTGGAGGCCTTCCCAGCACCTCACCTGCACCCGCGAGGCCTGCGGCCACACCGCCCACGATGAACGCTATTATGATGCTCTTGTTGGGATCCATGCCCGCGTACCTCGCAGCTTTGGGGCTGAGGCCGCTGGCTCGCAGCTCATAACCTGTCACAGTATACCACAGCAGATAGTAGGTGAGCAGCGCGAAGCCCACAGAGACTATAATAGTCGCGGAGAGCTCGCTGTCGGGGAGCAGTATCGGGAGCCTCGCCCCCGGCGGCACCGGTATGGTCTTGGTAGCGTCGTGGGGGTCGAACAGGTAGTGTATCCTCATGAACTCCACTATCCAGAACGCTATCCAGTTCAGCATTATAGTTGAGACTACCTCGTGGACGCCGCGCCACACCTTCAGCACCGCGGCTATCAGCGCCAGCAGGGAGGCGAGGATAACGCCCAGTGCGTAGGCGGCGATGGTGCCCAGCGGTGAGTTAAGCACCGGCATCCTATAGGCGAGCCACGCTACTATAGCAGCTCCAAGTGCGCCGAAGTAGAGCTGGCCCTCAGCACCTATGTTGAACAGACCCGCCCTCACACCGACCGCGAAAGTAATGCCCGTCAGTATCAGCGGCGCAGCCTCCGCGAGGCTCCTAGCGAACCCATACTTGTCGAGCACAGCGTTGTAGAACAGCTGGTAGTACGCCTCCCAGGGACTGTAACCAGCGTAGTAGAGTATCACAGCGCCTATAGCGAGTCCGATAATGAGTGCGACTATGCTCTCACCGAAGCGGAGCAGGGCCTCCACGACACGAGGATCCCGAAGCATCCTCCGAAGCTTACTCTCAGTCACGGCGCGTCACCTCATGCTAGGCCGTCGCGGCCGCGCCGCCCATGTAGAGGCCGAGCTTCTCCCGGCTCAGCTCCTCGGGCCTAGTGATGGCGACAAACTCGCCCTTGTACATGATTGCCACCCTGTCGCTAAGCTGCAGCACCTCATCGGTGTCGGAGGAGACGAGGAGCACCGCGTGGCCCTCGTTGCGGAGCCGGACCAGGAGCCTACGGATATACTCCGTCGCAGCCACGTCAAGGCCGCGGGTCGGCTGCGCGGCGACAATGAGCTTCGGGTTCTTCGATATCTCCCTGCCGACGAGCAGCTTCTGCTGGTTACCGCCGCTCAAGTGTTTAACCGGGCTATGCAGGCCCGGTGCGACGACGTCGTACTTCCTCACAATCTCCGCTGCGTGCTCCTCTGCTGCACGCCAGTCTATGACGCCGAAGAAGCCCTTAGCGAACCTCTCCCACCGGTGCATGCCTAGAATACTGTTCTCCACGACGCTCATCTCGAGGACGAGGCCGGTGCCCCTTCTGTCCTCCGGGATATGCGCCAGCCCCATGCGGTACAGCTCCGCGGGGCCAAGGCCGGTTATGTCGCGGCCGAGGAGGAAGATCTTGCCCCTCTCCGGGGCTCTGAGCCCAGTTATGGCCTCCACGAGCTCCGCCTGCCCGTTGCCCTCAACGCCAGCTACGCCGAATATCTCGCCTTCCCTTACCTCGAAGCTCACGCCCTTCACTCCCCAGGTGCCTATGTCGCGGCGCACCCAAAGATCCTCCACTTTGAGCACTACCTGGCCGGGGGTGGTGCGGGGTTTCTCTATCTTGAACAACACCTCCCTGCCAACCATCATGCGGGCAAGGAGCCTCGGCTCCGCCACACTCCTCGGCACCTCGCCGACAACGCGGCCCCTCCTCATCACCACTATCCTGTCGGCTATCTCAAGCACCTCGCGCAGCTTATGAGTGATGAATATAATACTCTTCCCCTGCTTCTTAAGCTTGACCAGGGCCTTGAACAGCTCCTCAGTCTCCACGGGTGTGAGGTTAGTAGTGGGCTCGTCGAGGATAAGCACCTTCACGTTCCTGAACAGCATACGGAGGATCTCAACCCTCTGCCTCTCACCGAAAGACAACAGCTCCACAATCTGGTCAAGATCAACATGGAGACCCGTCTCATCCATAAGTTTCTCTATCCGCTTCCTGGCGCCGGCAATTATGCTGGGAGGTAGCCCGAGGATAATGTTCTCGTAGGCGGTGAACACTGGCACAAGGGCTAGATGCTGATGCACCATACCTATACCGCGCTCCAGTGCCTCAGCGGCTGAGCGGAAATGCACCGGATGGCCCTCGTAGATTATCCTGCCTGCAGTGGGGCGCAGGAAGCCAGCCAGGATCTTCATCAACGTCGTCTTGCCGGCACCGTTCTCTCCGAGAAGACCCAGAATCTCCCCAGGATACACGTCGAGGTTAACGCCGCGGAGCGCCACAGTACCATCCGGATAGATCTTCACAATGCCCCTCATTGATACTCGGGGCGCCGGCCTCCCTGACAAGACTCCTAGGCCCCCATTGACCCACGCCAAGGAGACCGCGTTAAATACAGTATGCTATGCGGCCCGGGAGCCGATAAGTAGCCTCCACGACATTCACCTAGAGGGAGTGGTGAAAACTTGGGTGTCCGCCAAAGGAGAGCTGCAATCGGCTGCATGAAACAGAACAAGAATCCCCGGGGGGAGGGGCCAAGAAAACATGAGAGACGGGACTCTTCGGGGCGGCGGTTAGCCAACCTTGAGGGCCTTGCGTATCTTCTGTATCCCGGGTGCAGTGGGGTTCTTGGCGAAGTCCTCTATCTGGCTCCACTTGATACCGTAGACGCTTATATCGGGATTGTTGATCAGCTTATCTGCCAGCCCGTAGACGCTGTCCCATATCCACTTGGGTATCTTCTCCCTCATCTCCTTGACCTTCTGGTAGATCTCCTTCTCCTCGCTGGGCTTGATCTTCTTTTCCTCAACGGCAAGCTTTAGGAAGGTCTTAAGGTCCTCCAGTCTGCTTAGACCTACGCCGTGCTCCTTGAGGCCCAGCAGCATGACGCCGCCGAAGCTCTTTATCTCGCCCTTATAGTACTTAAGAGCCTTCTCGGTGGCCTTGTAGACGCCGACGTCCACGCGCTTCATCATGCTTGCTATTATGAAGCCGGGCTTTATCCAGTCCTGGTCGGAGTCAACGCCTATGGCGAACGGCGGACCCATAGTTTTGCCCTGCTTGGTTGCGTACTCGTAGACAGCATCGAAGATGCCTAGGCCTGTGGCGCCAGCAACATTGTAGATCACGCCAGCGCCCTGGGCAAGCTGGGCCTCGGCGGCTTGTTTGCCCTTAGCGGGGTCGTTGAAGCTGCCGGTGTAGGTGTAGAGTATTCTCAATGGCTCTATCTTCTTACCCGTGTGCTCCTCGTACATCTTCTCGCCATAGCGTATGCCCCAGTAGTAGCCAGCCTCGAACTTATACAGCGGTGGAATCTCCATACCTAGGACGACGCCGACCGCCTTGTAGCCGAAGTAGTGGGCAACCATTGCAGCCAGCGCGCCGGCGAGGGCGCTGCCCTCCTGTTCCTTGAACAGTATGCTCAGCACGTTGGGCCTGTTGGGCACGTAGCCGTCAACTATGGCGAACAACTGATGGGGGAACTCCTTGGAGACGGTCTTGACGGCGTCGGTCATCAGGAAGCCGACGGCCACTATGAGGACGCACTTCTTGCTCCTGGCCAGCGTACGCAGGTTGGGCAAGTAATCGTTCTCACTAGTGCTCTGCACCTGTATAAGCTTCAGCCCGAAGTCCTTGGCGGCCTTGCTGGCACCCATATAGGCCATGTCGTTGAAGCCTAGGTCGCCGCGGCCGCCTATGTCGTAGACGACGCAGACAGCATTTCTACCCTGGAGCCCAGCGGCGGTCTTCGTCTGTGTGCGCATGGTGGTCTGCGTGGTGGTTGGAGACTGTGTCTGCGCTACGGTCTGCGTGGTGGTAGGCGACGCGGTCGTGGTGGTCGTGGTAGTCGTGGTAGCCTTGCCGCCCCTACCTGCGAGTATAACTGCTGCGCCGATAACTATGATCGCGATTATTATACCCGCGATAACTATGGATTTGCTCATGCGTGCATCCCTCCCAGAACCCTGTCACGGATATCCGGCCGGGCTTGGGGTTTCCCTCTGGCCAGGTCGCTACCAGGGCCCGGAACCGGAATATAAAAACTAAAGCCTTAGATGTGCTCAACCATTCTCAACTGTCCTGGAGGGAACGAGGAGGCAGCCATTCAGGAGCCTAGGAAGAGACTCTATTATCTCTCTGCTTCCCGGCGTCAACTCCAACGCCAGGGCCTCCTTGAGACTATAGAACCTTGCTTCGAGAGCGTCGCTGGAGGCCCGGGGCTTTCCTGAAACGTATCTCATCAGCACGTCTATTATCACGTAGTAGCTGCCGTCCGAGGCAAGTAGCTCGTGAATATGCGCCACTCCCAGAGGCTCAGCCTCAATACCCGTCTCCTCTTTAAGCTCCCTGGCGGCGGCCTCGAGCACGGGTTCCCCGGGCTCTAGGTGGCCCCCGGGGAGACTCCACATTCCCCTGAACGGCGGATTAGCCCTTTTCACCAACAGCACTGAGGTCTCATCGCCGTCTCCCTTAACCACGATAGCACCGACACCAACCACTACTTTGCCGCGGGGCAACGGGCAGCCGCCCCTCGCTGAGGTGGTGGGAGGATAGGGGGATTACTGTGGCGGCTTCCGTATTTACTCTTCGAGCTTCACCGCGCCGAGATACCGCTCGGCCAGCTCGTCTATCTCGTCCCCCTTGGCTTCGCGGAACCTTCTCTTAGTGAGTTCGCTGGCGGCGCGGCAAGCCTCCATGAGCTTCCCCAGAGGCACGTAGATTATGTCGCCGTCACTTGTCTCGAGGAAGACCGCGAGCCTCTTTCTCGGATAGTCTACCACGACGTGGAGGCATGGGGGATCTGCGCACTCGTAGCCCGTCAACCCGTGGGCACCTCCCCAAGCCATGGTGGGGCTTGGCTAATATAGTAGGGGCGGTCTTCTTCAACGGGCGTGAGAGGCGGGTGTGGAAGCTATGCGCGCACTGCTTCATCGGAAAGTGTTTCCCCTATTGGCTGCTGTCCTCCTCCTGCTGCCCACGCTGCTCCCTTTGGCGGCTGCTGAGACCACGACCTCGCCCATCGTATCCACAGCCATACAGCAGATGGTCACGTTCAAGGTTAAGAAGGCTGACCTAACACTATATGTCTACCCAGACGGGGCTGTGCAGGCACATTACCTCGCGGATGCTGTGCTCACATTGAAGAAGCCGGCAACGGTCAGCGTTGAAGCCAGCTACTGGAGCATAGTGGAGAAGACCTCATCCGCCACGAGCCTCCACGTGTCCGCCGAGCTTCCCCCCTCCGAGGCCAAGCCCTTCTCGCTGAAGCTGGTGCTGGGCTATAGCTTCAGCGGCGGCAACGGCTGGCTAAAGATAAACGCCACCGCGATGAGAGGTGAAGAATACCATGCTAATATAGCGGTAAGGCTCGTGGACGCCAAGAAGGCCCACGTAGTCATCGAGGCCACGGTGCCAGCGGAGAAGGCTGAAAAGCTCATAGCTGTCAACCCGGCAGAGATGAACAAGATGCTCGCCTCCCGCGGCGTACCCTACCTCCACGTCAAGAGCATAGCCGTTGAGAAGACCGGCGGCAAAGCGATCATACAAGCAACAGGATACCTTGACATAGACCAGATGCTCCAATACGCTGTCTCCAACGGGATGAGCGCCACAACGGCGCAGAAGCTCATGAAGCTCCTTGAGACAAGCCCGCCTGTCGAGGGCATGGCCATGCTAGAGGCAAGGCTTGTCAAGGCCGGCTCTGTAGACAAGCTTATGTTTAACTACGAAGCCAAGGCGGATGGCGACATGCTGGCTCTGCAGGAGAAGAGTCTAGAGGCAGCTAAGCTAGAGAATCAGCTCATAGCAGCTCTTCTATCCCCCCTAGCGCAGCAGAACCCCAAGCTAAGCGTACTGGTGCTGCAGCTACGCCTATCATCCCAGCAGGGCCAGACGCTGCTAGAAACAGTGCCGCCGAGCAGGAGCAACGCGACGCTAACACTGAAGATCAGCGGTACCAAGGGGGAACTCCGCATCGACTACTACAGCCACAGGATGCGCGTCCCAGGTAAGGCTGGTGCAGGGGCTGCAGAAGCCACCCTGGCAGCCCTCTCTAAGAGTTACCAGAGCCTCCTGCTAATACTAGGCCAGCTCAACATAATAGCCCCAGGCGCAGCGTCACTAGTACCAACTACTGTGAGAATAAAGCCTCTAGATGGTGTTGAAGTTTCTAGTACGGAGGCAACGCTTACCCAGCTCACCGGCATCAAGGTAAAGATCACGCCGCCCGCTGTACCCGTGACTACAGTCTCAATCGTAAAGACAACCTCGCAGACAGTCAACTCAGCTACAGCCGTGCCCACAACCACAGCTACATTAGAAAGAACAAAGACATCTGCAACTGCCTCACAAACATCTACAGCCACAGCTGCAGGCAGCACGAGGGAAGGCGTGACAAAGACCACCAGCGAGACAACCGCTGCAAGCCGCACCACAGCCACGTCTCCAGCAGCCACGACAAGCATGACGCAGACGGGGATTACGAGCAGCACACGGCAGACGAGCAAGGCACCGACTGTCTCTCCTCAGCTACTAGCAGTAGCAATGCTCGCAGCTGCAGCTATAGTGGCTGCGTTGCTCCTCCGTCGTTCAGCCTAGAGCCCCGTCCTCTGAAGAGGAGCCAGCCTCCTTTTTCCACATTGTTTTTCCGGTGCTCGGCGTGTGGAGTTTCCCCAGGAGCGGTCATCTTGGCGCCCTGGCAGCCATGGATGTGCTCGTCGCCACGGGAGCGGCTGTGAAGACTATCGGAGCCATGCTGTCAGGCAACAGGGCGCTGCCCGTGGATATATTGACTTGTTTCTCCTCCTTAGCGGCCCTCGCCGGGTGGCCTACGCCGAGTCCCCGTCTGGGCGTAGGGCCTCAGAGAGGAGCAGGAGCAGCACTGAGCCAGCGAGGCTGAAGTAGGCAGCCGTGGCCAGCTGGTTCGCCAGCCCCCGGCCCCCGGCAGCAAGCAGCACGGCGGCGGCCACGAGGAGGATCATGAATCCTATAGCCATCCCTCTGCCCGTGGTTTCCAGCGCCTCAACCAGCTCCTTCCTATCAACAGCCAAGCCGGGGCTCACCTCCTCGGCGGCGCTGGGGCTCCGTGGTATAGGATGCTCCACCACAGCTTCCCGGTCAGTGGTGCGGCAGCGGCAAGCATGTAGGCGAGCCCAGCCAGGGTGGCTGCTATGAGGGCTGTGCGTAGCAGCCTGCTCCTCAGCCTGGATGCCGCAGAGGCGGCTGGCAGCCAGAAGGGTGTGTCCACGAGCAGTCTATGAGCTACAACGGTGCCCCCGAACACCAGGCCGGGCGACACTGCAGCCTCCACAGCAGCTGCAACCGTGTACCAGGGGTACGTTGCACCCAGCAGCAGAATCCATGGAGCCTCCATTGGGGCACCCCATGTCCATATCAGCGATCCCCGGTAGAGGCCATAGAGGGGCTCCATCACAGCGGTACCATGGATTAATGGCGACGTTGTCGCGGCGGCAGCCGAGGCCCCCGCCAGAGCCCGGTTAACAGCCTCCGCGGCGAGAAACACTACGGCTCCGAGCCCCGCCGACTTTAGGGCGGCGCGCCGTCCCCTCCTCCTGGCCTCGTCCACTGCGAGGGCAGCCGTATAGACCACATGGGTCCATGGGTGAATCAACGCCGCTAGTATCATGAGGAGGATGAGTAACGGGAGAGAGGGGGAGGCCAGATAGAGTAGCGCAATAGGCAACGCCACACTGTTAGCCTGGTAACCGCTTAGCAGGAAGGTCGCCATGGTAGGCCCCGTGGCGGCGAGGAAGGCTGCAAGCCCCGCCTCTTGCTCCATCCCTCTTCTTCGCGCCACCAGATAACTTGAGGCCGCTAGCAACGCAGCCGCGGCCACCGGGTGCACTACGTCCATCAGTGTGAAGGGGCTGAGCCCGCTCAGCCTCCAAGCAACATAGATTATTGCAAGATAGAGGGGCCGCACCAGTCCACGATAATGGGTGAGAACCCATCTAAGCCCATGCCTCTCAGCGTCTAGGAGGAACCTGGTATAGTAGAACGTGTCCACGGAGACGGGAGCCCCCTTGGGATTAAGCAGCCTGCTGTGGGCAGCGGCAACCCACGCAGCTACCACGAGGATTCCTGCAGCAATCCACCAGGCTCCATAGCGGCGGGGCCTGTCTGCGAAGAGGCGTCGGAGCCGCTCAAGCAGCCCCCCAGTAACCTTGCGGAGCCACCTTGGAGCGACCGGAGAGGCGAGCCAAGCTACACCAGCAACAGCTACGAGCAGCGGCGCAGCAACAGCCACAGGGGCCCAGAGCCTCCTCTCAGTCTCCACGGGCCACACGGGCCCAGCCCCCGCGGCATAGAGCACAGCCCCCACAGCGCCAGTAGCCTCAGCCGCGAGCAGTGTGGCCCCTACGGCATCCAGGAACCAGACCCTGCAGCAGCCCCTCGTCGCAGCTGCCGAGGCGTAGGCGGCAGCCAGCCCCAACAGAACCCCCGCCGCCCAGGGCGGCGCAGAGGCCCCCAGCACCCCTGCAGCCGCAACCCCTAGCGCAAAGCCGAGTGCCCCGCCAAGTCTCCAACCCCCGCCCCAGAGGGCTAGAAGCCCCAGCACGGACACGATAAGGGAATCCATCAGTACGCTACCCGTTACGGGTCCCGGAGAGTATATGTAGACTGTAACCCTGCTCCGCGTGGTGAAGCTGAACCCCGTGTAGCCGCCGAGCAGGAGGAGCAGGTAGACGGCGAGAACGCCGGTAGCAGCGCAGCCAGCGGCACGGCGCCAACGAGCAGCCACTGGGCCTCGGCCCGTGGCCGCGACGCGGGCAAGGGAGCATATAAAAACAGTGAAGGGTTGAAACGGTGCGTCATTGGAGAGCCTCCTCGCCGGGGTGACGCCGCCGAGTCACGGCGGAGCCTTGGGTGAGCCCCGGCTGCGCGCCGGAACACGCTCACCCCTTCCCCGGGCCATTTGCTAGGCTACGCGGACGACCTCTATGACGCAGTAGGGGTCGTCAAGACTGCCCCGCTCCTTCTCCACGCCGCGGAACTTGCCACCCAGGACGCCCTCAAAGACGGATGCTATCATGCCGGTCTCGAGGTAGCATATCTTCTTGCCCTGCTTGAGCAGCTTCTCCGCTGCCCCGTCTACTAGTTTTATGCCTGCCATGCTGGGCGGGCTGAGCATCTTAATCGTTGCATGTTTGTCGTTAAACTCGAGGACTTCTATTTTGCCGAAGCCAAGCTCCTCCAGGTATCTGGCATACTCTTTTATCAAGTTCTCGATGTTCTGCTCCTTGCCCTCCATCCTCTTCTTTAGCTCCTCTACGAGGCCTCGACCTATCTTCTTGCCGAGGTAGTAGAGAGGCGCCCCAGCGGCATCCCCGACAAGCTCGTACATGGCGTTCAGTATCTCCACGTATGCCCTCATAGGTATCAGTATGTAGCGTTCCTCGCCGCCGCCTATTGTTATTTTGCCGTTCTGGAGCGTGAGGTTCACCGCCACGGCTCAACACCTCTTGGATGTGATTCGGGTATAGCTATTAGCTGATGTCCCGACTCTACCAGGGGCGCAGAGGGTTTTTGCTTTCTTTTCCTCTTCAGCGTCTAGTGATGCAGTGCTCAATGTTCCCTATAAAGCTCTGGCTAAAACTATAGGATATGAGTAGGCGACGCGAGTTAAAGACAGGAAGGGTGGGAGCAGAGTAGGCTAGGAAGTTTCCGTGTCAGCAACCACCGCGTCACCCACGCAGCACAGCCGGTCCCAGTGCACGTCGACTACTACACGGCCTCCCGGCAACATATGTCTCTCAATAAGCCTCTCGGCGTTGGAGACGCCGAGCTTCTCAAGCTCAGCTTTCAGAGCCGCAGCAGCCTCCCCGGGGAGCAGCCTGGTGGGACCATACTCGTCCAAGAGCCTCCGCGCAGCCTCCCCATAGCCGGCCTCACGGAGGCTGTCCACGAGCCGGAGCCAGTCCACCGCTTCCCTCGTCCGCAGGGCAGCCCTTACACCGATCCCCCCGGCGGTGAACACTATCGCTACGACTCTGCCGAGGTAGCCGAGCCTTCCGCTCAACAGGGGCTTGCCGCGAAGCCTCTCCGGCACCGGGCGGGGCTCCGGCGGAGCCCGTAGTGTGCCACGGTAGATGGCCTCCCTTGGCTCCAGTAGGAGCCCGAAGCCGCCCTCCCCCTCCACGACGCTCAACGCGGCAAGCTCCTCAGGCTCAACATAGCCCTTAAACATCTCCCCCTCCTGCTCGGCTATCCGGAACGGTATTTCGATGCCAAACCTCCGCGCCTTAGCCACGAGTCCTGCAAGACCCTCGTCGCCGCTGACTGGCACGCCCTGCTCCCGCAGCCTCACTGCAAGTCCTTCACAGTCCGGTATACGGTCTCCAGCCGAGACCCGAATGCAGACGCGGAGCCTGGCCCCACGCTCACTGTAATCGAAGCCACATATGTAGCCGAACAGCCACCCATACGCATCGTATATCAGAGCGCCTCTTAGCTCCTCCTCGGTGTAGAAGAGCCTGACTCTCTCCAACCCGGTGCCCCAGTATCCTTGCACGGCAGCTGCTCTCCCCATAAAGCAGAGCCTACATGGCCCTCTAGGGGTCTGGGGAGCAGGGTGCGCAGGCTATGGCCCCCCGAGGGGGGCTGCGGCTGCTGTGTCTGCCCCTCTCCTCTGCCTGCTGGCCTCTTGGCCGGTGAGCCTGCGTGGCTTCGCGGGCTGGACTGGGGCCTCGCGGAGGCCGCTGCCCCGGGCAGTGGCCCAGCTCTCCGGGAGGCTGTTCTCCGGCTCGGCGGCGGGGGGCTCTGCGCCGTCTGCGGCGCCCCAGCTGCGGTAAAGGCCGGGTCCTGGGAGATACTCGCTGGAGGCGGCTCCGCGGAGGCCAGGCTCGTGGCCCTGGTGCCGCTCTGCGGCGCCTGCAGGCTAGCCTACTGGCCCGTCGAGGCAGCAGCCCGCGGGGTGATGGCGAGCGCCGCCTCTAGGCTCGCCAGGGTCTGCGGCTCCAGGGAGCAGGCCCTCAAGGCCATGGAGCAGGCGCTGGCCGTGGAGAGGGAGCTAAACACAATGGCTCCAGAGTGGAGGATAAGCCTGGACAAGCTGGCTGAGCTCCTAGGCTTGACGGACGAGGAGGCACAGGAGCTGAGCCGCCTAGCCACAACGTTGGCCAACAAGCCCTGGGCAGTGGACTGGCAGAAACTAGTCCTCCATGCCCCCACAGCCCCCGCCACTGGCTGCCTGGAGGAGATGTGCAGAGGAGATCCCGAAGACCTGGCCCGCAGGGCGGCCGAGGAGGCAAGGAAACACGGCCTACAGGCAGACCCCAAGGCAATAGCAGCCGCGATAAAGAGGCTCAGGCAGCGCTGCCACGACCCGGCACCCGAGCCCCCCGAAGGCTACTGGACACTGCTGCTCCGCCCAGCCGAGCGCGCAGCCCTATACAGCCACGCGGCCAGACGGAGGGAGGCACCGTGGACGCGCATAGAGACGCTGCCGCACAGGAGAGACCCGGTAGAAGTCAAGATATACACGCCATGCATACTAGACCCGGCGACGATAGCCCAGGCGCTCAGAGAGGCGGCAAGGCTCGCAGGAAGACAGCCGCCAGCAGCATACAAGACAGCAGCGACGCCAACACCACTATACATAACGATTTGAAAACCCGGCTCCCCGGCAGCATGCCGTATTAGCTACGGCGCTCCTACATAGGCCCTCTAGAACTGCACGTTGCTCGTTTATAGCATGCTCACACTGGCCACGCAGCAGGGGCTGGCAGCCCCACTTACGGGCGTAGGCGTTTTAACGGGGTTCCCGTAGCGTCAGCCCTCCATGCTGGCGGCCGGGCCTCCAGAGCACTGGCGGGCCTTAGGCGCTGGGCGCGGCGGTCGTCTAGCCTGGACTAGGACGCCGGCCTCCCAAGCCGGTGATCCCGGGTTCAAATCCCGGCCGCCGCACCACCCTCATAGAAATTCGAGCGCCATCTATGCGAATTTCGACACTACTCGGCTGAGGCCTCGGGCTTTGTGCTACACCACTAGTGTCACTAATTACATTGGGCGGCCAACATGTAGGTGAGTAGTGTACACAGCCGGCCAGGCTTTCGGTAGCTGCTGGACAACCAGCGCCCTGTGGGCATCTAGAGTGCTGTGCTAGGCTCCCTGGCTGTCTTCGGTGCAGAAGAGGAGCACGAGCGTTTCAAGCGGCAGCAGTTTCACTTCAACCTCGTTTTACCCTGGGAACAGAGGTCTCAGGCTACTCAAGAGCCGCGCCTATGGACACAAGCAGGGCAGCTAGAGTGGAAGCCTCCAACCCTGGGAACCTCTCTGCCCGGGAAGAAAGGGCTCCCTAGGGACGGGGATATAGTGGAACCGGTTACGCGGCTGGCCGCTGGTACTCGGCGATGTGCCTGGCTATGCCCGGCTCGCGTACCTTGGGGTTTGAGAGGAGCTTCTCGTCGGCCGTGTAGAAGGTTGCCCTCAGCCGCGAGGCGAGGGCGAGATAGGCCGCGTCATACACCGTCACGCCCAGGTCCAGGCTCATCCGCAGTGCCTCCTCGGAAAGCGTCTTATCGACTTCCTCGAGCACGGGCTCGGACTCAGCTATGAGCTGCAACGCCTCTAGCGCTTGCCCAGGGGAGAGCACTCCCCGGACCACGTAGCGGCGCAGAGCGCTCGCGGCTTCGAGGAGTATCAGCGCTGGGCTGTGCGCCTCCACCCGGCCCTCCAGGTGGTCCCTGAGAAGGGCCAGTGCCTCTTCACTATAATCCTCCGGTATGACCCATTTGACCGCAACACTTGCATCAACCACGACCAGCCGGGGCCTCATCTTTCATCCCTGTTCCTCCGTATCTCCTCGGCTGCAAGGTTGCCGCCCACATTCCCCACGCTTCTACGGAACTCCTCAATCCTCTCCATCAGCCTCCTAGCCTTCTCCCTCCTCACAAGCTCCTCCAAGTACCCCCGTATTGCCTCAGAATAGTTCACGCCAAGCCTGTCGAGCTCCTCCTTAAGCCTACGGGGGATACGCACGCTAAGAACAACACTCAACTCTGACACCCGCCGCCTACATCATCGGTCTACATACACTATAAACGCTTAGCGTAGACAAGAACCATAGGCGCTTCAACACTTGGATTGCGGCGCAAAAACCAGCTCCTGGGTATTTATTCCAGGCACAACCTGGAAAGCACAACATTAGCGCAGCTGTAGAGCATCAGGGCATCAGCCTCTTCCCGTCACCGTACCTGGCTAGACGCTTCTCAGCAGCCACGGCCTTACCTGTGACTTCCCTGGCGTCCACAAGGCCTACCAACACCCCTTCTCAGAGCTGCCCTCCCCGAAGACCTCCGGGGAAGCCCCCGGGCGGCCTCCGTGGGTTAACAAGGGGGCGAAGCCTATGAGTAGGAGCAAGAAGAGCGGCAGCCACAGGAGCAGGAAGAAGAAGGAAAAGGAGGAGAGCACCGAGGCCTAAGACGCCTACTGGAGGAGTTCCCCAAGGCCTCGCTGAGGTGTTTTGGGTGCCCCCGGGAAGGAATCCCGGGGGCCTGCTCCCTCAGTGGCCGAAGGGTTCTCGGCTGTCGTGCTGGGTGGTGTGGGCTGGCGGCGGAGCAGCGTGACCCCCGCTACCTTGCGTTTCGTGTGCTATCCCTGCTCCGTTACGCGTATCCTCTTCGAGGCCTTGAAGAGATGCTGGGGGTCTCTGCTCAAGTATTATGGCGGACGAGGCTTGCCGCCGTGCCCGAGAAGGAGACCGCGCGGAGGCTCCTAGCCCTGGTTGAGGAAAGAGGACTGCTCAAGGCGGCGCTGAGGAGCAGCGTCTGCAGCAGCTGCCCCACCGGGCCAATGGGAGAGCCCGGACTCTGGGAGCTCGCCGGCTTCGTGGCCGCCCAGAGGCTACGCACCGTGGCTGCGGAGAAGCCGAGGCTTGTTGTCTCCTCACCGCTGCCCGGCTCGCTGCTGCTCGCCTCCGCCGTGGCACGGGAGCTCCGCGTCACCTTAGCCCCCTCTACCCTAGGCCTGAGGCCCGCTCAGGGAGCCTACGTTGAGCCCGTAGAGTGCAATGGCCTCCTAACAGCAATCTCAGTGCCCCGTAGCCTAGTGCAGCGAGGCCCCACGGTCCTCGTCTCTGCGTCGCCAGCCCTCAGCTGCGAGCACCAAGTGCTCCGTGCTCTCTCAGCGCTGCTCATACGCCATGGCGCACATATAGTCGTTCTACTCGCACTCTGTCCCGTTGACATAGATGGGCTGAATGGTATGCCCGTGGTGACGCTCTGCGACAATATCTAGGTGTTCTACTTAATTACATCCTGGTATCCCCGTCTCTTGATTGCTGAACTTAAGCATCCCTCTTAGAGTCCTCTTAGAATGACTCTCAGCAGCGAATCATATTTCGCGAAGCTTGCTGTGGGCTACCCCTAGTGAACAAGGAGCGGATGTGTCTCCGGAGAGGCTGCAAGGCGGGGGCTTGTAACTTGTTGTGCGACGTTTCTTGTATCTACATCTTCTATAGTTTTATTACTATTATTGTATTTTTAACTAATCTTGTTAGGAATTATTTTGCTTACGGGTAAACCTATTAGAGGTCAGGCACCGAGGTAGCCGGTGTTATAAATGGTGTTGGATCTTTGGGCCGTTCTATTTCCCTAGACCACCAGCAGCTCCGAAGGATAATAGAGGAGCGTGGCCTTACGCCTTGCCACGCGTTCTTCGCGTCCTTCATAGCCTCCCTCTCCGAGGCGGGCATACTTAACCAGGCAGTGGTCAACTTCCTGGCTAAGCATACGGCCGGCGTGCTCCACGGCTACCTCAAGGCCATGGGTTTCCTCAACCTGGCAGGGGCTAAGGGGGTTGCCGGTTTCAAGAAGCTTGTAGAGGATCTCAACAATGCTCTCGGCATAGGCGAGAGGGTGGAGTTCAGGGAGGAGGATAACGTAGTAGAGGTGGGTATCGGTGGCGACAAGTGCCGCTACTGTCCGCGCGGCGTTGGGAGGGCAGAGATTCCTGGCACTGCTTGCCCCTTCCCGCGGCTCATTGAGGCGTTGGCGAGGCTAGAGGGGCTGGACGCGGTTTACCGCCCCAGGGAGGTGAATGGTCGTGTCGAGCCGCTCCGCAGGGAGGCGGGGCTGTGCTGGATAAGGTACGAGGTGCGGCGGTGAGGGAGTCCAGGAGTCTTGCTCTTTAGCCGCCTGTGCTAGCTTATAGGGGTCTGGGTCTCCTGGTGGGCTGCTGGTGGGTAGGGGCGTGGTTGACTGTAGGCTGGTGTTCCGCTCCGGTGGTGAGCCTCTGCGCGTTGAGCTCGGTCGGGGCGTCGTAGTGGGCGGCGGCCGTCCCGTGGTTGTAGCCGGCCCCTGCAGCGTGGAGAGCGAGGAGATGATCGTCGAGACAGCGTTGTTCCTCAAGAAGCTGCTAGTAGACGGGCTTGGTGTCCCGTTTGTGCTCCGCGGCGGCGCCTGGAAGCCGCGGACGAGCCCCTACAGCTTCCAGGGCCACGGGGAGAAGGCGCTCGTGTGGCTCCGGGAGGCCGGGGACCGGGCCGGGGTGCCGGTTGCAACCGAGGTTATGGATCCAAGGCACGTGGGGCTTGCCGCTGAGTACGTGGACGTGCTCTGGGTGGGGGCCCGGAGCATGCAGAACACGCCTCTGCTCAGGGAGCTGGCGAGGACGGGTAAGCCGGTGCTGCTGAAGAGGCACTTCGGGGCGACGGTGAACGAGTGGCTGTGCGCCGCCGAGTACCTCCTCGCTGGGGGCAACGAGAGGGTGGTGCTCGTGGAGAGGGGGACAAGGGGGTTCAACGAGTACGCCAGGTTCAGCCTAGACATAACCGTGGTGCCGGTGGTCAAGGAGGTTTCAAGGCTGCCCCTGCTGGTGGACGTCAGCCACCCGGCGGGCCGCAGGAGCCTCGTCCCCAGCCTGGCCGCGGCCGCCCTCGCGGCGGGGGCGGACGGCATCATGGTTGAGGTCCACCCCCGCCCCGGGGAGGCACTGAGCGACGCCAAGCAGCAGCTCGACTTCCCCGCCGCCGAGGAGATGTTCCGCGGGCTGAAGGGTCGGGGCCTCCTCTAGCATCCGGGCCTCCCAGGGCCTGATGTGGAGGGGTTTCCTTGTGCCCAGGGTTGAGAGGCTCGAGTGGAGCATAGGCGTGGTTGACTGGGTTGAAGCCATTGTCGGCCCCGGTGCCCGCCGCCTCCTGGGCGGGGCTGTGGCAGGCATTGAGCCCCCCGTGGACCGTGTCGCCGTGGTGGTTGACGACGGCGTCCCTGCTGGGATGGTGGAGGAGCTTCTCGATGGACTCCGCGGCGCCGGGGTTCCCGTCTCGGTGCTCCGGGCCGGGGGCGGCGAGCAGGCGAAGAGCCTGGACCGTCTGCTGGAGCTGTGGCGGTGGTTCCTCGGGGAGGGGCTGACGAGGAGGAGCCTGGTTGTGGCAGTCGGCGGGGGTGCTGTTACGGACTCCACGGGTTTCGCTGCTGCGACCTACATGAGGGGCGTCAGGTGGGCCACGGTGCCGACCACGCTGCTCGGGATGGCCGACGCCGCCATAGGGGGGAAGACGGCGGTTAACCTGGCTGGGAAGAACATGGTGGGGGCCTTTCACCAGCCCCGGGTCATAGTGGCGGATGTGGAGTTCGCCTCCACCCTGCCCCGGAGGGAGCTGAGGAGCGGGCTGGCGGAGGTGGCTAAGCACTCCCTCCTCGTTGGCGGGGGCTTCTACCGCGGCATGTGGGACAGGCTCGAGGAGCTATGCGCCGCCGAAATGGAGGCTCTCTCCTGGGCGGTGGCCCGGAGCATTGAGGTCAAGATGAGCATAGTGGCGAGGGATCCCCGGGAGGAGAGGGGGGACCGGATGCTCCTCAACCTCGGCCACACCTTCGCACACGGCCTGGAGAAGGCCAGCGGCTTCACTATCCCCCACGGCTATGCCGTCGCTATAGGCCTCGTGGTGGAGGCCAGGGTGGCGGAGAAGACCGTGGGGCTCCCAGCGCAAGAAAGGAAGGAGATAGTGGAGCTGCTCAGAGGCTTAGGGCTCCCCACATCGCCTCCCAGCGGCGTCGGCTGCAGCGACGTGGTGGCCGCGGCGAGGCTGGACAAGAAGCGCGTCGGGGACAATATTGTGCTCCCGTTGCTCCGCCGGATAGGCGAGCCGATGCTCCACACGCTCCCCATGGGAGAGGCGGAGAGGCTGCTCATGGAGGCCTGCCGCGAGGCGCGGGGAGAGGAGCCGTGAACCCAATGGAGATGGTTGTCTGTGTTGAGGCCCGCCCCCTCCCCCCAGGGGAGCTAGCCCGCCGCTACGCTGAGGCGGGCTGCCTCCTGGCGGAAGTCAGGGCGGATCTACTTGGCTACGGCCGCCGCGACACCAGGCTCGTGCTCGAGCTGCTGCAGGAGAGGGGCGTCGCCGCCATCTACACGCTTCGCGACGCGGGGGAGGGCGGCCGCTACACCGGCCCACCTGGGGAGAAGCTCGGCCTCCTCCTCTACGCCGCCGAGCACGGAGCCCTCCTGGTGGACGTGGAGTACAGGTTCCCCCTCCTCGACGAAGCCCTGGGCAGCCTCGGCGGCCACGCTCTGGTCTCCATCCACCTCTCCATGACCCCCTGGCCGGAGATACTCTACAGCTACGCCGGAGACATGCTACGGAGGGGCGCCAGGGTAGCGAAGATAGTAACCACGGCGAGGAGCCTGGAGGACAACTGGAGGGTCCTAGGCGTCAACGCCAGGTGGCCGGGGAGGGCCACGGCATTCGCCATGGGGCTCCCTGGGAGGCTGAGCAGGATACTCGCCCCCCTCATGGGCGGGGTCTTCACCTACGCCACCGTGGGGGAGCCGAGCGCCCCCGGCCAGCTCACCCTAGCTGAGCTGCTCGAGGCCTGGAGGCTCCTTGGAGTAGTGGGGCAGGAGGAGGACGAGGAGAAGGAGGAGAAGCAGCAGCAGTAGCAGCTCCCCGCCGCCCCCCGTCCCGGCGTTCACGGTCCTGGTCACGGTCCTCGTTGCGACTGTTGTAGAGGTCACCGTCTCCGTAACTGTCTTCATGGCCGTGGTAGTTATTGTCCTGGCCGCTGTCTCCGTTAAGGTCTTTGTTACAGAGACGGTGACTGTAGCGGTCTTGGATGCGGCTGGCGCCGTAGCCTCCACTGGTGTGGGTGCCTCGCCGCCCGCCTTGAGCGTCGTATCGAGGAGGACGCGGAGGGCCTTGACGGGCCTCCCCTTCTCCAGGAGGCTCAGCGCCTCGGCCCGGGCCTCCTGGGGCGCCTTGTCTAGGAGGGCAAGGCTGTGGAGGAGCGCGAGCTTCCACGCCTCGTAGCTCATCGGAGCCCACTGTGGCGCGGGGGCGTCGAAGCCGTCCATGTAGCTCATAACAGTGTAGGCCTCGTCCATCAGCCACCTCTCCACCGGGTAGCCGCGGGGGCCGAGCCTCTGGAACGGATGCCACAGCCCCATGCTGTGCCCCGCCTCGTGGGCGACGACCTTCGCGGCCCCCTGCCTGGGCACCCTGCCGTGGTAGCCCGGGTAGGCTGCGACCTCGCAGCCCCCGAGGCTTATGCCGGTGAAGTTCAGCCTCCAGCCGATGGTCATGAAGCCGCCGCCGGGGAGGGCGAGCCAGTAGAACCTCAGCACCCCCCACGGGGCGCGGCACCAGAGGCTCGTGTTCCTCAGAACCGGGTTCTCCTCCAGATCCACGACCGTGGCGTTGCCCAGGCTCGTGGTGTTTAGCCTCCCCCAGGGCGCCTCGCCGGCTCCCAGGATCTTTAGGGTCACGTTGAACCCTACCCAGGGGTCGAGGAGCCGGAGGAGGCGCAGCAGCTCCCCCGTGTCCAGGGAGGCCAGTATCTCTCTCGTGGTCTCGTTGCTGTAGCCCACCACGTAAACCTCCACCCGCATCCATGGTCGATACCATGGCTTCGCTGAGGGTAGGTAGTTGGCTAGATGGTAGAGCAGGTGGCTCCTCACGAGGCCCTCTACGTAGCCAACAGTGTCGTTGAGGCTCCATATGGGGGGCTCGGTCTCCGGCGTCACCGGCCTCCCCTCATGGTAGAACGGCATGGGGTAGCTCGGCCACCTCTTGGGCACGGTGGATAGATCGTAGAACGTGAACATCTCCCAGCCCGCGTAGCCGCGGACGCCGGTGTAGTTCTCCACGTAGCCCCGGACCCAGGGGTAGGGCTTCGAGGCGTAGAGCACCCTGGACACGTTGTCAACGTTGCCAACAACTGCTACCACGTCGACGGGGCTAATGTTTGCCTCGCGGAGCACACGGAGGCTCAGATTGTAGAGAAACACGTAGTACCTGGTGAGGTTCAGCCACCGCACCCCGACCCGGATGCCATGGGAACGTAGATACGTAGACACCCAGGGCGGTGCAGGCCGGTCAACGTAGTTGTTGTTGAGCCAGTCCCGGAGCGCGGACACGGCCCAGCCCGGCGCCTCCACGAAGCTCACATTGAACTTGAACAACACGCTCCAGTTCCCCAGCAGCACAGCCTGCTCGACAAGCATCCACCGGGGAAACTGCCCATGCACACCGTAGAGGATCACGGCAACCGGTACGTCCACTGTGAGGCTCCTCCACTCCCCGGCAGCGTGGACAGAAACCGAGGAAGCAGCGACGAGGATCAGGAGCAGCAGCGCAGGCAGGCCCCTCAACCCGGAAGGCACCAGGAGGAGACAGCAGTAGCGTGGCCCCGGGCTGGTAACACCTTTTCCGCCGACGCTACACGGCTCCCTCAAGCATAGGGTCGAAGACGGTGGCCGCGCTGGCCAGCATAGACAGGAGCCTAACGGTGATCTCGACTAACAACCAGGCAGTAGTGTCGGCCAGCGCCATCCTGGCGTCATCGGTGCTGAAGCCGAGCCTCCCATGCATGCGCGACGTGTATCTCTCCGCAAAGTCACTTATCCTCTCCAGGAGTCCTACAGCGTTAAGGAACTTTACCATACCATGCATGTGCTGCATTAGCGCGGCCTCAATGTATCCTCTCTTGAGAGTAGGGTCTACAATGATGTACCGCTTGTCCTAGGCGAACAAGTGGTCCGTGACGCTGGCTATCGCCTCATAGGCCCTATGGAGGCGGTGGGCACAACACGCTCCACCACGATGGGCCACGTGTCCGCCACTAGCCTTTCAACATCCGTACTGTGCTCGGCCAGCATCGTGGAGCATGCCGCAGGCTCCTCCAAGCAGTTTCTGCTCCTACACCCTGCCGGCAGCTCCTCCCGCCGCGGCACCGAGAAGCCCTTCCTGAGGCTTTGCAGGACGAGGCGGGCCGGGTGAGGGACTAATTGTTCCCAAATGCGTTGGCAGAGCTGGGTGTCAAGCTTGTCAAGGGTAGTAAGGGTGAGGTATGAGAAGGGTGTTTTTGAAGTTCTTGGAGCCCCTGAGCCTCCGTGAAGGTGAGCAGGTCTCCGTGGTTATACGGAGGGGGCGGCTCCTGGAGCTGGCTGCTAGACTTAGGAGGGAGGCCAGAAATAGAGAGATGAGCTTATCGAGGAGGCTCGTGGACGTGAGGAGGCTACGGGCATCGCTTAGTTCTTCACCGATCCGCCGCGTAGTCTTCCGCCGTATGTATACGACTTTCTCGCCCTTGCCTTGATTACCGCCGCGCTACTAATCATAGGCGATAAAGGTAATGTTCATCCATGCAGAGGATATAGGGATAAAAGTGCTTCTCGCGAGGAACGCTTCAATAAGGATGATAAACGAGCTGCTGGGATGTCCATGAGCGCAATAATGCTCCGAGGCAAGGTGGTCTCCACGGGCAGCGCCCGCGTCCGCGTGGTCTCGGCCTTCGGGCCTCCTGGCTAGCGTGCCGGGCAGCGCTCTGCACACACCTCCCCCGACGGCTGCCGGGTCTTCTGTGGACAGGTTAGGGGTTGGGGCGGGAAGACCCCGGCCCCTGCCTCACTCAAGCCGGGGGCGTCTCCGTCGTCGCCCCTGTCGGCGGGGCCAGTGCTCTCCTCTCGGCGAGGAGGGTTAACATGTTCCCCGCCTTGGCTTGTTCTAGGCGCGTGGGAGGACTAGGAGCATGCGGTGTGCCCTCACCACGCCTATCCTTATTGTCAGCCACTCACCGCGGGATTCCATGGGTTTCTCTTCTCCGGTGAGGGGGTCGCGGGCTATGCATGGGGGTTCGCAGGTTCTGGCTGCGAGTGTGCCGGCGTCCACTGGGACTGGGCCGTGGGGGCGCTGGGCCTCGGTGGGCTCGAAGCCGGGGACCCTGGCTCCGGAGGGGGTTGTTTCTACTGCTGCTGCGTGGAACCTCTGGGCCGCGGTCTGGTTAACCAGGTGGATTAGCGTTGCCTCGCCGACTCGGTAGGCGTTGATCCAGACGCTCTGCGGTGCGTCTATGAGTGTGACTGAGGGCTTGTAGCCTAACTTGTCCAGCCCCGCTTTGAGTAGGGCTAGGTGCTCGGGGAGCCCTAGGCGGTGCAGGTGTAGGCCTAGGCGGAAGGCGTAGTAGACTGTCCTCGCCCTCCTGGAGGCCGCTATGAGTGGGGCGCCGGTGTCGTGGCCGGGGACCGGCATGCTCTTCCCCAGGGTGTATTCGTAGCCGTACCGGGTCTTGGGTAGCACTAGGGTGGCGAGCACCTCTGCGTCCACAGGCTTGACTCTCACGGCCTCGCCCAGCCGGGGATCCCAGCGCCTACGGAACATGACGTCGGAGGCGCCTAGGGGAATGTAGCGTGGCAGCCCCTCCAAGCCGCGGGGTGAGGCGTAGTAGGCTCCCGGCTGCTCAACCCCCTCCAGGCGGAGGCCCAGGTGCTCCTGGAGCCCCATGGCGTGGCGCAGCGTGTGATCCGGCCTCTGGTGGCCGAAGAGCATGGTGGCCAGCAGGGCCTTGCCGTGGCCTAGGCCCCGCTCTATCTCATGGAGCGCGTCGTCGCCTAGGATCCCGGCGTCGCCGGCGGCTAGGAGGCTGGCGCAGCTCGGCCAACCCTCCTCGGCGAGCCTCCTCTCAGAGGTGAATACCCATGGTATGTGGAGCATTGAGAGGCCTAGGGCTAGGCCGTAGAGTTCGCCTATGTAGGCCTCGGGCTCCTCGTGGATGTGCCAGTCGTGACTCCTCCCGCTGTAGAGGAGCGCCACCGAGCCCGGGAGCGGCACCCTTGCCTCCAGGAGGCTACTCACCCTGTCAATCTCCTCGTATACCTTGGCAACCGTGCCCTCAAACCTTGGGTCCACGGTGGCGGTGCTGGAGAACACGGTGACCACGGGCATGCCGCCCGCCGCCACTATCTCCCAGATGTCGTGCTCGAGCACCTCTGGAGGCACGGAGTAGGGGGGCATGAGGTCGTAGAACGCGTTACGTGTCGCTAGCACGGGGCCGCCGTGGACACCGAGCTGGAGCTTGACCGTAAACGTGTAGAACCCGGGCTCCCTCATGTCC